>JAFMDL010000039.1 GCA_017857255.1 Puniceicoccaceae bacterium
TAATGACAACCAAGCGATAATCGGATTCAAGACGCAGAACACTAATGGATTTCATGCATATAGCCAAGGCCAAGGTTCGTCGTTCGCGCAAGCTTTCGGTTCTGAATTTGATACAGACGGAGATGGTGCATTAACCGGACTAGCTAGATATGAAGATGCTGGTGCGCTCTTGCAAATCAATGGTGACCTGAGCGCAGGCACATGGTCTGCACAAGCCAAAACTGGCGAAGATGGTGCTGACTGGGTATTACTTGGCTCTGGCACTGGACTCACAACCATAGATTCGATCATTTTTGCTGCTAAAACACCGGCTATCGGTTCGTGGGGTGGTGGAGATACAGGCACGATTTATTCTGGTGATGCTACTGCTGGTGGCACAGCTGGAGATTTTATGCTGATTGATAGTATTACTCTAACCGCAGTGCCAGAGCCCAGCTCGTATGCACTCATCGCCGGCATGCTCGCATTCGCAAGTATCATGGTTCGTCGCCGCAAGTAAGCGATCCTACTATATTTTACTTTGAACCCCTCGCATTTCGCGTGGGGTTCTTTTTTGCCTAGAGCAGTCTTTTTTCTGGTAGCTAGAGCCTATGCCACTGTAAAGAATGGCCGGACATGAGCTCTTTTTTTGTGTCTTAGTGTACTAGATTTTCCTATCCTGAAAGTGGCGGGTATGTTTGAACTCGATCGATTAAAATAATAGATGAAAAAATGTCATTTAGTGAGTGGCTTAATTGCCTTTTTTTGGATTTTTCAATCCTCAGTCTGCGCCGCCCAGTGGCGCCAGCCTGATGCACAATGGCTCTACAAGACCGTGAATGCCACTGAGTTGAAGTTGCATGTTTACACACCAGAAGGACATCACACTTCCGACAAGCGCCCCGCAGTGATCTTCTTTTTCGGGGGTGGTTGGAATAATGGATCACCTGGGCAGCATTATTCTCAGTGCGCCCATTTGGCATCTAGAGGGATGGTGGCGATGTCGGCAGAGTACCGAGTCAAGTCACGCAACCAGACCACACCAAAGGAGTGCGTCGAAGATGGTAAATCGGCGATTCGTTGGGTGCGCGCACATGCGGCTGAGCTTGGGATCGATCCGAATAGGATTGCAGCCGGCGGGGCTTCGGCTGGAGGCCATGTGGCGGCGGCGGCAGGCACGGTCAATAGCTTTGACGCTACGAGTGAGGATTTGAGCGTCTCCTCGCGACCCGATGCACTGGTACTATTTAATCCAGTATTTGATAACGGGCCCGGCGGCTTTGGCCACTCCAGAGTGAAGGCGTATTGGCAGGACATCTCACCAATTCACAATATCAGCGAATCCGCACCCCCAACCATAGTCTTTTTAGGCACAAAGGACGAATACATTGGTGCAGAAGTAGCCGTGCGCTATAAAGAGTTAATGGATCAATCAGGTGTGCGTTGCGATCTACATTTATACCCAGGGCAAGCGCATGGGTTTTTCAACCCCGATCGAAAAAATGGTTATTTCGAAAAAACACTCGAAACAATGGATGACTTTTTGACCTCCCTGGATTTTTTAGACCCGAAATCAGGGGAATGAATGGGGCTGAGCATAGCGAATTCATTGTTGGCGTGTTGGGCGCGGTAGGAGTGATGGCGTTTGAAAAAGGCGGCCAATTCAGTGGTGGCTTATATATCGTATACCGGACGAAGTTGGGGAAATTTGATAAACCACCGTCTTATAAATAAGCAGATTAGGCATTTAAAGTTTCATAATATGATATTTTTAGATCATTAGTGTTGGTTGATGATTCCGCCTAGACCAGCTATGATACTCGTTTTGGCAGTCAATGAATTATGAAAATTAGCAGTTCTTTTCACGCGCAGCACTCCCCCATGGGCGCGCATAGTTCATTTACCGTCGGCATGTTTGGAGCGGAAGGAGGAATGGCGCTCGAAAAAGGCGGCCCAGCCGAGGGAGGCTTACATATCGGCTATCGGACGGAGTCGGGGAAATTTTATAAACTTCCATTTTATAAGGAAGCAGCGAGTGAGGCGGAGCGCTATAGCCAGTCTGATGCCGCGGAGCAGGATGGGGCAGATATTATTTTCGGCGAGGCGGATATTCAGCGTGATTATAAGTGGGCGACCGACCGTTTTCATGCACCTGGCATTGAGTTTACGGTCCGCTCGCCATTTTTCTCCATACCCGATCCAGCAACTGCCAGCGAGGAGGACCTAAAATTTACCAGTTGTCCAGTGACTTTCTTAGAGCTAAGCGTCACGAATGACAGCGATGAGCGCTGGGAGGCATTTTTTGCCCTAGAAAACCAAAGTACGTGGATGCCGATGTCTGGGCGTGGTCCTTATAAAGGTGCAGTGACGCGTAATCAGATGGGCTTTGCTTGCCAAGAGGACTTCGTTGATGAATTCACCCATTTTGATATTCCCAAAGGCTTGGAGATGCGACCGAATGGAGCGAATTTCCTACTGCCGCCGATCTCTGGTTTGGCCTTTGATGTCGAGCCTGGGGAAAGTCGGACGATTCGGGTCGTGTTGGCTTATTATTTGGCAGGTGAAGTAACCTTTAATCATGCCGCCAGCTATTGGTATACGAGGTATTTCAAGGACATCGATGATGTCTTTAAATATGCATTTTCCAATCAGGAGCGCTACCTGGCTGAGACAGCGGCGCGCGATACTGAATTGGCGACAAGTGGTTTAAGCGAGGAACAACAATTCCTCATCGCGCACGCCACGCGCAGTTATTACGGTTCGACGCAGTGGTTGGACGACGGGAAGCCACTTTGGGTCGTGAATGAGGGCGAGTATCTGATGATTAACACCCTGGATCTGACGGTGGATATGCTGTTCTTCGAATTGAAGTTTAATCCCTGGACAGTGCGCAATGTGTTAGAACAGTTTGTGGATCGGTACTCCTATGTGGATCAAGTATTCTCGCCGGAAGACCCCGAGACATTGTATCCGGGGGGGATTTCATTTTCGCATGATATGGGAGTCGGCAACCATTTTAGTCGACCGGGAAATTCATGCTACGAGTGCCCCGGGCTGGATCGAAAGTGCTTTTCCTATATGACCTGCGAGCAGCTGACAAATTGGATTCTTTGCGCGGGGGTTTATCTGCACAAGACAGGGGATGCAGCGTTTTTGAACAAGCACCATGAGCTCTTGCTTCAGTGCTTGGAAAGCCTCTTGAATCGTGACCATCCAGATGCGAGTCAGCGAGATGGGTTGATGAGTTTTGAAAGCTCGCGCACTGAAGGAGGCGGGGAAATTACCACGTATGATTCGCTGGATCATTCGCTGGGGCAGGCTCGCGGCAATGTGTATCTGGCCGGGAAATGCTGGGCATCCTATTTGGCACTGGAACAACTTTTAGGGCAATTAGATGAAGTCGAAGCTGCGGCCAGTGCGCACGCTGCGGCGGTTCGTTGCGCCGAGTCGCTGGAGGCTGCATACGATGAGTCCCTAGGTTTTATTCCGGCAGTTTTGGAGAACAATAATCAAAGTGCCATTATCCCTGCCGCGGAAGCACTTGTCTATCCCTGGCAAATGGGGCTAAAGGACGCAGTCGATGAGGAGGGTCCATTCGGTGGGTATATTCGGATGCTCAAGCGCCATTTACAGAATATCCTTAATCCCGAGATGTGCTTATATGAAGATGGAGGATGGAAACTTTCCAGTAGTGCGGATAACTCATGGATGAGCAAAATCAGTATCAGCCAGTTCGTCGTCCGCGAAATTCTCGGCATGTCATATGAGGGGGAGGAGCGAGCGGATGCTGCACATGTCTCTTGGCAGGTGAAGGGTTCGGAGTTTTACGCCTGTTCCGATCAGTTTGGTGCGGGTAAGCCCATTGGTAGCCTCTATTACCCACGAATTGTCGCTAACATCTTATGGATGGACTCAGATGCAATGACGCGCCGCCCTCTATCCGCAGAAAATCTGTCTTTGCACTGCACCGTCTAGCCTTTCCTCTTCTACTAACCGACCATACCTATGTTATCTCCCCTAAAAAAACGCGACATTTTCAATTTCAGTATCGGTGATTTTGGTATTAATCTAAATTTCCAGCTACTAGGATTTTTCCTAGCTTACTTTTATACGGATGTTTTTGGAATAAGCGCCTGGCATGCGAGTTTTATTTTCCTGATTGCTCGAGCCTGGGATGCAATTAACGACCCCCTAATGGGATATATTGCCGACCGAACTAGAAACAAATGGGGCACTTATAAACCTTATATATTATGGGGTGCTATACCCCTAAATTTAATTCTTATAGCTTGTTTCAGTGTGCCTGAATTGTCCGATACAATGAGAGTAGCTTATTGTTACTTCACTTACATTGTTCACGGCATGGTCTTCACGGCAGTCGGACTGTCTTACAGCGCATTAGGTACCCTCGTTACGCAAGATCAGCAAGAGCGAGCGAAAATTTCTACTATGCGAATGTTCTTCGCTGTCGTTGTAGTCATTACAATCGTAGGATCGTATGTAACCCCTTTCGTTAATAGTCAGCCAATTGTTATTAATTTTATAGGAGTAGACTTATTAACGCTTAACGGACCTCAATTTAAGGATGAAGCGCAGGGTTGGTTTTATGTAGCGGTCATATTTGGAATAATATCTACAGCAATTTTATATTATGCAGCACTCACCACAAAGGAGAGAGTTGATGAGCCAGTGCAAAAGTATGACCTAAAAAAATTACCCAAAATAATTTTTGGCAATGATGTTTTGCTAGTGCTATCCGCCTCGATGTTTTTCAACACAGCGATTTGGGTTATCCAAAACACCGTGTCACTTTACTACTTCAAGTACGTAGTGGGGATTGAGAGTTTGCAAGCGGTGTTTTTCCAATGGATGCTTCCTGCAAATATTATAGGCGTTATATTGACGCCAATTTTAACCGGTAAGCTAGGCAAGAAAAACGTCTTTATTATGGGAAGCTTGTTAGTTTTCGCAGTTAATATTGTCCGCCACTTTATACCTATCCCAACTGCCGAAGCTCATACATTATTTATTGCCCTATCAATGGTTGGTTCATCATGCATGATGTTCTGTTCAATTTGTCAATGGGGCATGGTTCCTGATACAATTGAATATGGTCATTGGAAAACGGGAATTCGCTCTGAAGGTATTCCTCTTTCCTTCTTCAGCTTTATGCAAAAGCTAGCAATGTCTTTTGCGGGATTTTTTGCTCTTCAAGTTCTTGCTTTCACAGGTTACGAAGCGAACACAGAATTAAATCAATCAGCGTTAGATGGCATTGAATTGCTGTATAATATTGTCCCAGGTCTATTCTCACTCGCATGTTTAATTGCGCTACTCTACTATAAATTAGGCAGAGAGAAGTATAACCAAGTCCTGGCAGATTTAAAAGTGCGCTCGCAGAACGAGTCCGAATCCTAGCCGAAGGCATGAGCTTAAATGTCCGACAACCTTAGGCTTAAGGCTTACTTTTTTAATTCTGCGGCATAATGCATCCTCCGCCCCTAGCTCCGATAGGTCAGCGCCAAGTACACTTAGATTTTCATACTTCTGAGCATCTCGAGAACATTGCAGATGCATTCAATAAAGATGATTTTCAAACGGCCTTAAAAATAGGGCATATTGACTCGATTAATCTATTCGCAAAATGCCACCACAGTTGGAGCTACTACCCAACGGACATCGGGCGCATGCACCCGAATCTAAATTTCGATTTGCTCGGAGCACAATTAGAGGCCTGTGCCGAAATAGGGATTAAGACTCAGATTTATTACACTTTTGGCTGGTCCGCAAACGATGCGCAAGCGCATCCCGAATGGTGCGTCCAGGATCGTAATGGGAACTTTGTAACTAATGGAAGCTTGCCTGAAGACATCGCCTCAGAGGACCCGCTCCCAGGCTACTATTGGAAATTCTTATGTCCTAATACAGGCTATCACGATCATATCCTAGCTCAAGTAAGGGAATTATGTGAGCGCTACAAGACGGATGGATTTTGGTTCGATATTTATCAAGCACATCGCCATTGCTTCTGTGACGCTTGCCGTAACGACATGAAGGTGGCTGGTGTCGATCTCGATGATGCGGCTGCTGTAGAGAGGTTTAATGCCAGCAATATGAAAGTGCATTGCGCGGCTCTAAGTAAATTGATTGCAGGCTATCATCCAAGCGCTCGAGTCTTTTTCAACGGAACGACTGCGATAGATGGGGGCATCAATTTCCGCCAAAGCATGTATGCGCAAAACACAGTCCAAGATCTCGAAGATTTACCTACCGTTTGGGGTGGTTACGACAAGTTGCCATTACAATCGAAGTATTTTTTGAAGGCGGGCTATCCGATCACTGCCATGAGTGGCAAATTTCATACCGCCTGGGGAGAGTTCGGTGGGTTTAAGCATCCGAATGCGCTACGTTACGAAGCCGCATCAATGATTGCTTGGGGAGCGAATTGTAACTTCGGGGATCAATTGCATCCTTGCGGAGAGATGGATGTCGCGACCTATAAAAATATTGGTGAGGCGTATGCGTATGTGGCGAAAATCGAGAACTATGGTGTCGGGGGCATCCCTGTGGCACGGGTGGGGCTCTGGCGCAGTCTGGATGAAGTACGCGACGAGGGCATGGCGAAAATGCTACTGGAAGCACATATCAATTTCGATGTGGCCAATTTTTCAAAGGACTTCGCTGAGTTTGAACTGGTGCTAATACCCTCTGCTGCCTGCCTGACTGAAGCCGACGCGGAGCGACTTAATACATTTGCTAAAAACGGTGGCAGCCTCGTCGTGATGGGGGCGGGGGCATTGAATCGGGAAGGCACTCGTATGCTGTTAGATGTCGGCGCAGACTACCTCGGTGAGGCAGCTTATGACATCGACTATTCGCTGGTGAGCGTCTCGATCGGCGAAGGCTTAGTCGAAACACCTTTTCTTAATTTTAAGGCGGCTCTGAGGGTGGCGCCACATGCAGATAGCGAAGTGCTGTCCAGTATTCGTGAGCCATACTTCAGCCGCAGTTATGAGAAGTATACGTCGCACCAGAATACGCCTTACCGGTTGGAAGATGCGCCGCATCCGGGAATTATCCGCAAAGATCGTGTCATCTATATCGCTCACGACTTGGACAAGATGTATCATAAGCATGGTGCACGCCTACATCGTGATTTGTTAGTGAATGTGTTAAAGCTGGTCAATTATCATCCGATGGTAAGTACTCAGTTACCAAGTGCAGGGCGAATCAGTTTGTTACATCAGGCTCAGTGCCAGCGCTATGTTGCCCATCTAATGTATGGCCCACCCATCCAGCGGGGTGAGTGTGAGGTGATCGAAGATTTGCCTGAGTTAAGGGAGGTCCCACTGACGGTCGATTTCCCCGAAGTGATCCAGCGTGCATTTCTGGTGCCAGATGAGGTCGAGTTGCCCTTGAGTGATGTGGATGGTAAGCTTTCACTAACGATTCCTGCCTTTTCATGCCACTGCGCAGTCGTGTTTGAATATTAATAGAGAAATGTGACCATGGCTTCTTACACAATAGGACTGGACTACGGCACAAATTCGGTGCGGGCGATTATCGTTGATACTGCGGATGGAACGATTTGCGGATCTCAGGTATATGCCTATGCGCATGGTGACATGGGAGTGATTGGCGATGTCAAAGATCCGAATGTTGCCCGACAACACCCAGCGGATTACCTGGAAGGTTTGGAGCTGACCGTGCGTGGCGCGTTATCAGAGGCGGGAGTGGAGGCAGCTAAGGTGGTTGGCATCGGTGTGGATGCGACTGCAAGTACGCCGTTGCCAGTGGATGCGCAGGGTCAAGCGCTGGCTTTAACGGGTGCTTTTAAGGAAGATCCCGATGCCATGGCCTGGCTATGGAAGGATCACAGTTCCCTTGCCGAAGCGAATGAGATCACTGCCAAGGCTGCGGCGCTGCGCCCCGAGTATCTAGCTAAGTGCGGGGGGACGTATTCCTCTGAGTGGTACTGGTCCAAAATCTTACACTGTGCCCGTGTTGCGCCAAAGGTATTTGCGGCTGCGCACGATTGGATCGAGCTGCCCGATTGGATTCCCTTTGTATTAACGGGTCAATTGAAGCGCTGCCTCTGTGCTGCTGGTCACAAGGGGCTTTATTGCACAGATTGGGGCGGCTATGCAGATGTGGAGTTTCTCGCAGCGGTTGATCCGTGTTTGATGCGTATCCGTGAAGGGCTACCAGATCAAGCATACCATATAGGCCACGCGGCTGGCGGGCTCAATGCGGAGTGGGCGAACAAGCTTGGCTTGCCTGAAGGAATCCCTGTCGCGATTGGGATTATTGATGCCCATGCTGGTGCTGTTGGGTCGGGTATCCAACCCGGCACCATGGTGAAAATTATGGGCACTTCGACCTGCGACATTGCGGTCGCTTCGCTCGAAAAAAAGTTACCTGATATTCCAGGTATTTGCGGAGTGGCGCATGAGTCGGTCTTGCCTGGATGCTATGGCCTCGAAGCTGGTCAAGCCGCGGTCGGCGATATTTTTAATTGGTTGGTCCATAAGATCGAACCGGGGCGGGGCATGTCACACCAAGACTTGGGTGAGCGAGCTGCGATGCTTAAGCCCGGAGAATCTGGCCTGCTGGCGCTGGATTGGAACAATGGCAATCGTTCAACATTAACTGATCCTGAACTGACAGGAATGATCCTCGGACTGACCTTACATACCACACCAGCGGAAACTTTTCGTGCTTTGGTGGAAGCGACGGCCTTTGGGGCGCGGGTGATTATTGAGCGCTATAAGGAGTATGGGGTATCGATTGAGCGGGTCATTAATTGCGGAGGCATTTCAATTAAGAGTCCGATGACGATGCAAATTTATGCGGACGTGCTGGGATGCCCGATGGAAGTCTCTGCGAATGAGCAAAGCTGTGCGCTTGGAGCTGCGATGGCCGGCGCTGTGGTGGCAGGAGTCTATCCAGACTTTGGAACCGCAGCGCAGGCAATGGCGTCTGTGTCGGAGACTGTTTATGAGCCAATCACAACAAATCAAGAGATCTATGAGCGCTTGTTCGTATTGTATCAGCGCTTACATGATCTGTTTGGAACGAAGGAGTATGCCGAAAATCAGTTCGATTTAATGAAGGAACTCATTGCAATCCGAGGCGAGGTACGCCGCCAGACAGACTAGTCTATTTTGAACCTCATATGAGATTGTTCTGCGTAAATTCAAAAACCCATTTAGCTAATTCACAAATCCAGATTGTCGATCCGCTGGTCGCATCCTATACTCTCAATTATAATGCCTAAAAGTTTATTACTACCCCTAGTCACTGTATTCTGTTTGAACCTAGCTTCTGCAGAGCATCGTCCGTGGGGGCTTGATGGTGCTCAGGATCGCATTGAAGCGATCCGTCAAGGTGACTGTCAATTGCGCCTAGTGCTGCCAGATGGCCAAACTATCCCGAAGGAGTCGGTCTGCTCATTAAGCCAAACTCGGCATGCATTTAATTTTGGTGGATCCTTGGCCTCGGATTGGCAGGCTCCAAAGCAAGACTGGTATGATGATTTTAAGGCGCAGTTTGCCAACTTGTTTAATTATGCGACGATAGATTTTTACTGGGCCGTCCATGAGAAAGAGCCTGGCGGATGGAGCTACAATACTGATTCTAGAGAAAAACTTAACTGGGCAAAAGCGCAGGGTATGACTCTGCGGGGGCACCCCCTGATGTGGCACGAAGTATTGCCTGATTTTATGACCGACTCGGAGCGCGATACCTCGGCAATAGAGGCTGACATCGTGTGTCACGTAGACCGCTTGTTGACGAGCTTCCCTGAGATCGACGAGTGGGATGTCTATAATGAAGCCCCGGGCATCAAATGGCGCGGCAAGAAAGAGGGCGTGAGGCGCTGGTTCGAATCAGTGGGCGGCCCTTCAGAAGTGACTGAAAAAATGCTTCGCATGGCTCGCTCCATCCATCCGGATGGGCGTTACATTCTCAACCATTACACCGACCTTGACGTGGAATACGAAGAATCGATCGAGCATTGCCTCTCAGTGGGAGTTGATTTTGAGGTTATCGGAATCCAGACTCATATGCACACAGAGATGGACTCCATTGATGAAGATCGTCTCTGGAAAGCATTGGAAACCTATGGCCGGTTTGGAAAACCCCTGCATCTTTCAGAAATTAGTATTTTAAGTTGTGAGCGTTTCAGCGACTGGGATAGCTTCAACGCTTGGAAGGATAAAGTGGATGCTTACGACGCTAGAGGGCAGGACCGCCCAACGATTCCAAGCACCCCAGAGTGGGAGCAATACCAAGCTGACCTAGCACATGATTTCTATACCCTAGCTTTTAGCCACCCCGCGGTTGAATCCATCATCTGGTGGACGATTACCGACTTAGAGCCGTGGCGAGGCATGCCTGCCGGATTGCTTGATGTGCAAGGAAAAGCAAAGCCAGCGTATTACGCACTGGATCAGTTGATCAATCATCAGTGGAACACCCAAATCGAAGCGACTACCGCAGAGGATGGCAGAGCGCAATTTCGAGGATTTTACGGCTCATATACAGTCACGGTGGAACACGAGGGTGAAACCTTGACGGGTGAATTTGATCTGCGGCGTGGCTCATTCGACGTGCAAAATATCGTGCTCCGAGTGACTCCGGATCGCGGGTGATTGCCATAAATTTTAAACAAATAACTTAATCTCTAAGACATAGAAAAGAATGAAGCACTTACTGAGTATTGTATCTATAGTGGCAGCCTCGACGGGTGCCTTACTTGCAGAGGTCACAGAGCCAAAAGAGCGTCCGAATTTTCTCATCATTATGGTGGATGACCTAAGCCCAGAGCAGTTTGGTTGCTACGGCAATGAGGTGAACCATACGCCTAATCTGGATGCGCTTGCCGCAGGTGGCGTGAAGTTCAACACTGCATGGGCCACGCCGATGTGCTCGCCAACACGTGCGCTCTTAGTGACTGGACGTTACGCCAGTTGCACCGGCGTCTGGCACAATGACTTACGCCTCAATTGTACGAAGCAGACACGATGGAACTGGGTGAGTAAGCATCTAACATTCCCACGGGTATTGCGTGAGCATGGTTACCGGACGGCGATTGTGGGTAATCCAATGGCATTGGGTGGCTCCATCTATTCGAAGGATGTTGGCTTTGACGAGCAATGCGTCCGCGCGCTGACTCTGCAGGATGTGCCAGAAGGCTCGACCTTTACCGGGAAGTTTGAAGGTAAATACAATTTCCCTGATGCGAAGCCCGTGCCCGCTCGCTACTGGCACCCTTGTGTGATTCGTAATGGCGAGTTGATGGAGACGACCGCCGAAGACTTTGGGCCAGATCTTTATGCAGGCTTCTTGATTGATTTCATCAAGCGCCACAAGGACCAGCCATTTCTCGCCTACTATCCGATGAACCTGGTTCACGATATGGCAGGCGGGGGGATACCCACGACTCCAGTTGACGGAACTCCGGGGAGTAATAAGGGCGGGAGTCTTCAGGGATTGGTGGAGTACATCGACATCTTGGTCGGTCGCCTGATGGATGGCTTGGAGGTTGCTGGACTGCGTGAAAATACCATTATCATCTTCACCTGTGACAATGGCGAAAATGGTAAAAAAATGCATGCGAGCGAAGACGGTCCGCGTGTGCCCTTCATAGTTAATTGCCCGGGCCTAATTCAGCAGCGCGGGGCGACTGACGAGTTGATGGAGTTCTCTGATATTTATCCAACGCTGATGGAATTTTCTGGGGCGAGTGTTCCCGATGGCTATGCCTTAGATGGGCAGAGTCTAGTACCTTTCTTGACGGGAGCCACGGACATCCACCGGGAGTGGATCACTAGCTATATTGCGACCGCACGAATGGTGCGGACTAAGCGCTGGCTACTCGAAGCCGTGGACCCGGTATACGGTGATTCAGAAGGCCGACTCTTTGATTGTGGTGATGCGCACCTACGTAGTGACTATAAAGATATCACTGGTTCGCCCGAAGCGTTACCAATTCGCAAAAAGTTGGAGGAATTACTCGAGAATAACCCGTGGCCAGATTTGTCCGATCCTGATGTTGCCGCGGAGGTTAATAGTTACGACACGATGCCTTATAAGCATTTCGTCAATGGACAGTTAGTAAAGGAACAAAATGATTAGAAATATGAAGCAATACATTATGAAGGGAATATTAAGCAAATTAGCCGCACTCTTGCTTGGCGCAGGACTCATACAAGCAGAAGGAGATGGACGCTTTCAATTAGGCAAAGTAAACGGGCGAGATTGCCTGATCGATCCTGCTGGAAAGCCCTTCCTTAGTCTGGGAGTGAATCATATCCAAAACGTGTTTCAGGGAGAGGGTGCTTTGCTTGGAGACCAGCGGCAAGCCTGCGAAGGCATTCTGCAAAAACTCACAGACTGGGGCTACAATACCGGAGGCTACGGCACACCGGAACCTTTGTGCCGGATGCTGCCCAGCTTCGCTCCAATGTATCTAACAATGAATGCCAACTACCATTCGAACGAGCAGTTTGAATATTGCGATGTCTTTGATCCTGTGGTGCAGCAAAAAATGCGCGAAGTCATCCAATACGAAATCGGCAAGCAAGCGGGTAATTCTACTCTGATTGGCTACTACTGGACCGATACGCCGCAATGGGACTTGGAGCGCTCGCGCAAAAAACGTGGCACGGATTGGGTTTCGATGATCCGCGAGTTACCAGCTGGCGCTCCAGGAAAGATTCGCTACGAGCAATTCTTAGCAGCTGGTGGTGACTCGGATGAAGCCTTTCTGCGCTTGATCGCTCGTCAGCTTTATCAGGTGATTGGTGAAGAAACGCGACGCCTAGCCCCAGATGTTTTGATTTTCGGGGAGCGCTATTTGGTGCATGACCACCCGGATTGCGTGATTGAGGAAGCCTTACCTTATATCGATGTCCTGTCTATCCAGCCGGGAGGTGTCCAATTTGAGTCAGCCTATTTCGACCGCATGCATGCGAAGTTTAAAAAGCCGATTTTAGTTTGCGACCACCAGAATAGTTTCCCAACGCCGAAATACCCAAAGACGATGTGGCAGCAGCTCGAAAGCGAAGAGGCAGTGGGGGTGGCTTATGAGCAATACCTGAACGATGCCTTTGAAAAAAGCTACATTATCGGGTATCAGCGTTGTCAATACATCGACCGCTATGCTGATGGAGCAGGAAAGCTAAAGCAGGGTATCGTCCGAGAGGATGGAACTGCTTACAGGACTTTGACCCAGGCAGTCCGCCAAGCCAACCTACAGGCGCTTGAGCGCTTTGAATTACATTGTAAATTTAAGTAATAAAATACAAAACGACTATGAAAAAAATACCCGTAATACTATTCGGAGCGTTTACTTTGAGCGCACTTGTCACAGCTGCGGAGCGTCCCAATATTCTGTTTATTTCGGTAGATGATCTGCGGCCGGAGTTGGGTTGCTATGGAAATACCGCAATACAGTCACCCAATATCGACCGCTTGGCAGAGAGCGGCATTGTCTTTGAGGAAGCATATTGTCAGGTGCCAGTCTGTGGGGCGACGCGCGCCAGTTTGATGACGGGGCTCTACCCCACAGAAAACCGGTTTGTGACCTATTATACCACCGCTCAAACAGATGCTGCTGGCATTCAGGACATCCCAAGTTGGCTTAAGGACTTTGGTTATACTACAATCTCCAATGGTAAAATCTATCATGACCGTAACGATAACAGCGCCTCCTGGGATGATGTCTTTCGCAGCAAGGATTTCAAAATTTATCATAATCCAGAAAACATCGCTTTGCCCGATAGCGAACAGCCAGCCTACGAGGCCGCAGATGTTGGCGATCTGGATTATGCGGGTGGCCCAGTCATGCAAAAGACCATTGAGGATCTGCGTCGCGCGAAAGAAATGGGAACGCCATTTTTTATCGCTGCGGGATTTACAAAGCCGCACCTGCCGTTCAATGCACCTAAGAAATACTGGGACCTGTATGATCGTGAGACCTTAGAACTGGCGGATAATCCATTGCCACCCGAGGGGGCCCCAAAAGAGGCGATTCACCAGTGGAATGAGTTGCGCAACATGTATGGCGGTGTGCCGGAGCAAGGAGCCGTGTCGGATGATTATGCGCGCACTCTGATCCACGGCTATTATGCCTGTGTCTCCTACACCGATGCAATGGTAGGGGAATTGCTAGATGAGTTGGATCGCCTCGAGCTGCGCGAAAACACCATAGTGATGTTATGGGGCGACCATGGTTGGCAACTCGGTGAGCATTCGCTTTGGTGTAAACATGCGCTCTTCAAAACCTCGCTCAATGCTCCTTTGATTATTAGCGCTCCGGGATATGAGGCGGGGCAACGTTCCACCTCCTTGGTAGAGTTTGTGGATATCTACCCAACCCTATGTGAGTTGGCTGGTGTCGAATTACCGGCTCACCTGCAAGGTAAGAGCCTAGTGCCGATATTGGAGGACACTTCGACTTCGATTAAGGATGCGGTATTCAGCCGCTACCACTCTGGGGATGCGGTAAAAATGGAGGGCTATCACTATGCCGAGTGGGGCAATGGTGCTCAGATGCTTTATGACCATTCGCGAGATCCGGACGAAAATCTAAATGTCGCGGACAATCCAGAATATGCCGAAGTCATTGATAGGATGTCTCGCCGGTTAAAAGAGCACCGCGATGAAATTTTGTCGCTCGAGCCTGCGATTCGGGCGGCGGCAGGTGTCGTCGGCGATAACAGCCCGCCCAAGTGGCAAAGCCGAACCTTTCAGCAGGAGGGTGCCGTTGTTGGGCAAGCGCTACAGATCTATGTGAACTGGCGTGCCTCGGATGCTGACGGCGATCGTTTGATGTATTCCATGGTGTCTGGTCCAAGTTGGATCAAGTTGGGCAACAAAGAGTACGGTCGATTCGATGGCACCCCGCCCGCCGATTATTTGGGAGAAAATGTTGTGATCGTTAGTGTATCCGATGGTTTCAACCCTCCAGTGCAGGCACGTATGGAGCTCAATGTTGAGCCAGCACCCTAAGCTTAATTCGCTAACAAAATGCACATGCGGATCATTCTGATTCTGACCCTCAGTGGCTTGGCTTGGCTGACTGCTGCGGCTAAGGATCAGCGACCCAATGTCATCCTGATCATGGCGGATGACTTGGGGCAGGAGTGTATCGAAAATTATGGAGGTGAGTCTTACCATACCCCACGCCTCAGCCAACTGGCGCAAGAGGGTGTGTGGTTTTCCAACGCCCACTCCCAGCCGATTTGCACGCCTTCGCGAGTGCAGATCATGACGGGCAAATATAATGTCCGAAATTACATCCGTTTCGCGACGCTAGATCGTAGCCAAGATACCTTCGGGCATGCATTCAGAAATGCCGGATACCGCACTGCGATTGTCGGGAAATGGCAATTGGGGGGCACTTCAGAAACCATCCATGAGTTCGGCTTTGATGAACATTGCCTTTGGAATATTCGCGGCGCGCAAAACGAACGCTATGTCAGTCCGACACTGTTGACTAATGGCAAGACGGAGAATTTTCGCGGACAATATGGCCCCGACCTGCAGCAGGCATTTGCCAAGAATTTCATCAACCGCCATCAGGATGAGCCGTTCTTTCTCTACTATCCAGTAACCTTGCCGCATTACCCTTTCCAGCCGACTCCGGACTCGCCAGATTGGGATCCGGATCGTGATCCATGGTTCAACGATACGCGCTATTTCGGTGATATGGTCACTTACCTAGACAAACTCGTCGGCGAACTCGTCGATTTTGTTTCGGATGAAGGCCTTGCAGATAATACTTTAGTCATCTTTACCTCGGACAACGGCACGGACCACAGAATCATCAGCCTGCAGGGCGGCGTATCGGTGAAGGGAGCGAAGGGTAGGATGACAGTGGACGCCACGCATGTGCCGTTCTTTGCGATCTGGCCTGGCACCGTTCCAGCGGGGCTACGAATGGAGGGCTTAATTGATTTCAGTGATGTCTATGCCACCCTGATCGATTTGGCGGGTATTTCGATCGACCCAAAGGAGAGCGCTGAGAAGGACGGCATCAGTTTTCTTCCCTTGCTCAAAGGCGAACCCACCGCGACGCGCGATCATAGCTTTTGCTGGTACATGGAGCGCACTGACATGACGGATATTAAAACCTTTGTTCAGAACACCCACTACAAATTACACTCCGACGGACGCTTTATCAATAAGATCGAAGACCGTTTCGAGCAGCACCCCTTATCTGAGGCAGCAATGTCTGATCAAGACCACGCCCTCAAAGGGCGATTTTCTCAGTGGATGTCGCAGTATGATGCGCTCCGCCCTGAACGAATTCCCTACAACAACGGCATACCGCTCGTGATTCCCGGCAAGGTGGAGGTCGAGCGCTACGATTACGGTTATCCTGGCGTCACTTACCATGACACGACTGAGAGCAACTCAGACAAGGGATTCTATCGATCTGATGATGTGGATATTGTGTCAGAGAAGGGGCGACATCGTGTGACTAATACGGAAGCGGGAGAATGGTTAGAATATTCGGTCGATATTAAGCAGACTGGCACTTATATAGTCTCAGTCAGTTATGCAGGCACTCGTGCGGGTGCCATTCGTTTTGAGCGCACAGGGCAGAACTTGGTAGATTCGATCACACTTAAACCGACAGGAGCGATGGATCGCTATGAATCGGTTAGGGTCGGCGACGTACGCCTAGGAGCGGGGAGACAGGTGCTCCGACTCCACATTGAACAAGGGGGTATGCAACTCGACCATTTTACGGTCATAGCGAATTAGAAAAAGCAGGGGTCACCGCCTGACCTCCCGTGCCGGCGTGAATGGATTACTCTTTAGGAAGTCGGCAGTAGCGAAACCATGCTTTGAGTGAATAGGCACTTGGGTTTCATTATACGGTATTTTTAGCTCATAAGTTACCATGGACGTATATCTAGGAGTGCGATATTTTGTATTTTGCGACGAAACTATTATCCCCTTTAAATGTCTATTAAAAGCATATGTTGTCATTCCATGGCACTTTTTATCTCCTTATGGCTCGGCAGCTTTTTAAGTGTTTCGGCCTTGAGTGCTGAAGATGCGGGCAAGCCCAATGTATTGTTAATTATTGTGGATGATTTGCGTCCGGAGTTGGGCTGTTATGGCAATGATGTGATCTTTACGCTGAATATTGATCGCTTGGCACAATCCGGTACTTTGTTTGAACAAACTTATTGCCAGGTGTCTGTCTGCGGAGCATCGCGAGCATATGTCCTATGACCACCAGAAAGATCCGAACGGAAATACCGATATTTCAGAAAATCCAGAAATAAAGTGATCATTGATACAATGCAGTCACTGTTAAAACGCGCATCGAAATCAATTATAATGAAACAGTATCAGAAAATAAAAGGGGTGTTGAGCCTTACATACGCATGTGCCGCACTTTCGGCTTCTGCCCATGGCAATGCGACCCTTAAAGATGGGTACGCTAACGAGTTCCTAATTGGGACAATTATGCCAGGCGGATTGGATCCAGATGCGACTTTTACCGATGATCCTACCGAGCTCGGAGTCGTGGCGCGCGAGTTCAATGCATTGACTGCAGAAAATTGCATGAAGCCGATGTTCATGCAGCCTAATGAAGGGGAATATTTCTTTAAGGCGAGTGACTATTGTGTCGATTTTGCAGAAGCAAATTCGATGGTCTTAGTTGGGCACACCTTAGTCTGGCATGCGATGACTGCAGACTGGGTTTTTAAAGATGAAGCAGGGCAGTTGCCAGGGCGTGAGCTTATGCTAGAGCGGATGCGGACACATATTGATACCGTAGTCGGTCGCTATAAAGGGCGCATCCCGTATTGGGACGTGGTCAACGAAGCAGTCCTTCATCAAGGCGCGGGTAACTCCGCGAAATTGAGGGAGTCCCCTTGGTTTAAAGCGATCGGCGAAGATTATATAGAGCTCGCGTTTCGTCATACACATGCGGTGGATCCAGATGCAAAGCTGTATTATAACGACTATAACATGACCAAAAAGGAGAAGGTCGATTTTGTGGTTGAGATGGTTTCTGGAATGCGGGCAAACGGAGTGCCCATCCACGGTGTGGGCATGCAAGGGCATTGGATGTTAGATTGGCCATCCTTATCAGACATTGAATATACCCTACGCACGTTTGCAGATGCAGGCATACCAGTCAGCATCACAGAGTTGGATATTTCGGTGCTACCGAATGCTCCTTCGCATAGTGGAGCCAATGTCACAGATAATGTGGAGTATGCGGAAAAGTATAACCCATATAGCCAATCAATTCCTGACGTGGTCTTACAGGAACAAGCAGATCGCTATCATGAAATTTTCGAGCTCTTTCTGAAATACAAATCGAATATTGAGCGAGTGACTTTTTGGGGCACTTCGGATGCTCAATCGTGGAAAAACAGCTACCCGATAAAAGGCCGGACTGATTATCCTCTACTTTTTGACCGTAGTTTTAACCCCAAGCTTGCCTATCACTCTTTGCTGGAACTTTCTGATGAACACTAAGCATACAACACTTTACTCATTATTGAGTGTCTGCATTTTTTCGACTGCAGCATTGATTGCCCCGATAGTGCTTGAGGCTCAAAATACACCAAATATTTTGATCATTGTTTGTGATGACCTCAATGACTCGATTGCTGGCATGGGTGGGCACCCTCAAGCGAAGACGCCAAACATCGACCGCTTGGCAGCGCGTGGAGTCACCTTCATGAACGCTGCTTCGAATGTACCTTTGTGTGGCCCTTCACGTGCAAGCATGTGGAGTGGCTTACTACCGACCACAACGGGTTACTATGGTTATAGTCAGCAGGTCAATCATTGGCAGCGAAATCCAGTATTGTCCGAGTCCAGCTCTCTGTTTGAGGTTTTCACGCAAAACGGATACCGGAACTTTGCTACGGGGAAGATTCACCATAATGGGCACGAGGTGCTAAAGATATTTGAAAATCCGGATGGATATCCCGGCTACGGGACAAAACCAAATTTTGGCCCGCTTCCGAATGATGGTAAGCCTGCGAATAAAAAACACGGAGTTTTGCCGCCTTGGATGCCCAATGGTGTTCGAACAAATGGTAGCTGGGGAGATGGTTTTGGCCCAATACAAGATCTAAAGCAATATGGAGATGAATATGGGTGGACTTTATTTCACTCTGGCGAGCAATGGGAATACCGGGAAGGACACAATCGGGATCTCATGCCAGATGAATTGTGCGCACAAGATGCTGTGCGCTTTCTTGAAGAAAAACACGCCAAGCCATTCTTACTTACAGTTGGTTTTAGCCGGCCGCATTCACCGTGGTACGCGCCACAAGAATTTTTTGACAGGTTCCCCTTAGAATCTCTTGAGCTCACGCCATTACTTAAAGGAGATGCGGATGACGTGTCGAAGATCTTGTCCGTTGAGCAGGACATCGCTCAGCCGTGGGGCTGGTCGAAATATAACAAGATCGCCAACAATGGCGGTGATCAGCAGTTGTTAAAGTGGACGCAGGCATATCTCGCATGTGTGGCCTTTGTCGACCATCTAGTGGGAGAAGTTTTGGGTACGCTTGAATCTAGTGAGTATGCTGAAAACACGATAGTTATATTTACTGGTGACCATGGCTATCATATGGGCGAGAAAGACTATTTATTTAAATACTCTCCATGGGAAGAAAGCGTACGTGTGCCACTCATTGTGGCGGGGCCGAATATCGCCGAGGGGGCGGTCAGTCGCACTCCAGTCTCGCTCGTCGATTTATACCCGACTTGTATTGATTTTGCCGCGATACAATCGTCCCATGATCTAGATGGGCATAGCTTGCGTGGATTACTTAAAGATCCTCAGGCTGGCACATGGGATGGCCCAGACTTCAGTCTGAGTGCTTGTGCTTCAAAGGTGAAAGTAGAAAAGAATGAGCCAGCCAATGCAGTCGATCAGCATTTTAGTATTCGGACTGAGCGCTATCGTTATATTCACTGCCGCAACGGCGAAGAGGAATTGTACGACCATCTGCAAGATCCAAACGAATGGAAGAACCAAGCCAAGAATCCTGAGTATCAGTCTGTGATGCGTGCCATGCGAGCCCGTTTACGAACCGCTGCAGGAATTGGCAGTTAATTTAGCGGCCAATAAATATGGCCATGATCAATATAACGATTAATAGAATATACAAACTCATGAAAACTATTTCTTTAAAGCTCAAAACTGGTGCTCTGTTTCTTTTGGCGACGACTAGTTTATTTGCCGCAGGCGCGGTCAATTTTAATGCGAATGCGGTCACGAAGGCACTTTACAGGGGCATTGCTATTCCTTTCCTCGACACAGTCCCTACCATATCTTCGAACACCAGCCAGGGCTATACCGGACAGCCTGTTTATTGTGCATTTCAGTCGTCAGGTGAGTGTTTGCTGTCTGCCGGTGAGTATGATGATGCCGGCTTAAAGATTCGTTGGAATGCCAATACAGGATCACCAGGTGACCATGCATCAGGATTGTTTTTGTTTAAACATACAAATTTCTTAAACGGTTTAAATACAGGATCAGTTGCCTTGGTGGATGGCAATGATACAGTACGCATACTATTTGGTTATATGAATCCAGGAAAAATGGGAGTAAATCAGCCAGTTGCGGAGGCGAGTTATCGCTTGGTAATTAAGGATGACAGGGGATATCACATTTCAGGAAATACTCCGATTGAATCGGCGGGTGAACTTAGCTTTCATGCCACTCAGCAAGATTACTATCAGTATGACCCTGTCGCGTATGCAGTAAATGAGGTGGG
>JAFMDL010000094.1 GCA_017857255.1 Puniceicoccaceae bacterium
ATCGGCTGTGGAGGACGCGGCACCGGGGCGCTCGACAATTTCAAGGAAGCCGCGAAATTGCTGGGCATTGAGGTTGAGGTCGTCGCGGTGGCAGATGCCTTTAAAGACAAGGTCGATGGGGCGGTGCAGAAGTTTGGGCTGTCTGCCGAGCAGGGGCATTTCGGATTTACTGCCTATCAAATCGTCGCAAACTCGGATGCGGAAGTCGTTATCATGGCGACGCCGCCGAATTTTCGCCCCGTGCACTTCGAGGCCTGTGTCGAGGCCGGGAAGCACTGCTTCATCGAGAAGCCTGTCGCGGTCGATCCTGTTGGTGCGCGAAAGGTCATCGAAGTCGGTGAACTCGCTAAGTCCAAGGGTCTCACTGTTATTGCCGGTACGCAGCGTCGTCACCAGAAAAACTACCTCGATATGGTCGCTAAGGTGAAGGCCGATGCGATCGGTGAAATCGTCGGTGGTGCGATCTCTTGGAATATGGGTGTGCTGTGGAAAGTCTCACGCAAGCCGGGGATGAGTAATTCGGAATTTCTTGCACGTAACTGGCTCAACTTTACCGAGCTGTCCGGCGATCATATTGTCGAGCAGCACGTGCACCAGATGGATGTGACCAACTGGGTGATGGGGCGTCCACCGAAAGCGTTCATTGGTTACGGTGGTTGCGCACGTCGCGAGATCGCTGGGGGTAACCAATTTGATTTCTTTAGTGTGGATATGGATTACGGCGATGGGATTCACATTCATAGCCAATGCCGTCAGATTGATGGTTGCTATAACCGGGTGGGCGAAAGCTTCCGTGGCACCACAGGCTACACGAACGGCACCAAGGTCAGCGGTAAGGATGTCTCGATCGATCCAGCTGTGGTACAGCATAGCTCTGGTATGATTCAAGAGCACGTAGATCTACTCAGTAGTATCCGTGGCAACAGCGAACCACTCAATCGCTCACGCGAGGTGGCCGACGCGACAATGTGTGCGATCGGTGCACGTATCTCAGCTTACACCGGACAGCTGGTGCGCTGGGTGGACCTGACTGCCAATACCAAGTCTCCGTTTTATAATCTAACCCTCGCACCCGCAGCGCTCGACTTCGAATCAGGTGACGTGGCAATGCCTGATGAATTACCTGCAGTGCCAGGCAAAGAAAAACAATGGTATGAGCGTGGGTAGACTCACAGGCGTAATTTCGGAAGTTGTCACGTGGCGTCGTCGCTTGCGGCGGCCAAGTAGTCAAGGCAGCACTCAAATTGGCCTGCGCAAGCGCAGACGCCACGAGTTCAAGGGCTTCAACTATTATTGTGACAACTTTTGGAATGATACCCTAGCCTTAGGCTAGCTCCGATCTGCGATTGAACACCGCGCTCAGTCGCGTCACCATCGATTAACTGAAACTGTATATTATACCGCGTATCTACACCTTGTGATTGCGCACAAAAAAGGCCCGCATCAAATGATGCGGGCCTTTGTCGTTTAAATCTGAATACGTGGCTTATTTGCCGTAGACTTCCACTTCGATGTAGTGGTTCATGTCGTTGGCGGTGTTGCCGTTGCTGTAGAGGCGGACGTATTGTGCCTTCGTGTTTTTGGCGTCGATCAGCTTGCCGAAACGTGTTTCGACGTATGGCTTGGCACTGCCTTTGCCTTGCTCGGCAGAGTTGTCGTAGTCGTTGTTGAATAACGTGGTGACACCCGTTGCGAACTCAGCATTGTTGGAAACTTGCACGATGACATCGTGGTAAGCGCGCTTTTGCGAGTGGTAGTGCCAGATCCAAATCGCAGCCAACTCAGCTTCGGCTTCGAGATCGATCTGTACCCATTGTAGACCATCCATGAGCTCAACAAAATAGCCTTCGCCAGCTTCTTTGTCGCCATCAGTGATGTATTCGAGCTCGCCGATGATCGGGAAGTCGTCACTTCCAGTAACAGTCTTACCAGCAGAAAGCAATACGGTGCCTTCTGGAACAGCCAATGAGGGAGCGCTAGTCGGTGCTTGTTCTAAGTTGGCAACTTTAATCGGTTGCGGTGTGCCTTCGATCAGTTCGGGTGGGATCTCTGTAGTGAGTGCAATCCTGCCGGAACTGGCAGCCGCTTCAGGAGCCGTCGAGCTGTCCTCAGATGTGGCTTTGTCGCCGCAGGCAGTGAAAATCAATGTACTGGAGGTCAGCGTAAGAAGAATTAAGTTTTTCATGATATGGTTGTTGGTTGGAAGTGGTTGGTTGAGAGTGCAGTGAAATTAGTGCTCTCTATTCTCAAGTTTCAGCTCTCAAGTATCTCTAGGTGTGTAGGTGCTCTTCGGTGAAGAAGATTGTTTCTTTGGTTTCAGCCGCATGGTTGACCCAGTAAATGGGTGCTTCGGATTCAAGTGCATGACGCGCATCGCAAGTCAGCGTTGCTTCACCACGGATCGCAGCGAGGAAGTTCTCAATGTGTGGCTGGTGCGGGGCTTTGCTGAGGCCGCCCGGCAATGCATATTCATCAGGCGGTGCCGATTCGTAGGAGGCGATGGCATCCGAGCCACCAGCGGCTTTACCGGCGGCTTGCTTTTTGAGCAATCCGCGCTGGGTGAGCTCATCCCATTTTGTCCCGTCGGCACCGGACTCTTTGTAGATCTTGGTGAAGGCACCGCGTTCGGAAATATTAATCGTGCCCTCAGTGCCCATGAAAGACTCATAGTAGCCGCCTCCAGAGCTAGTGGTGGTAAGCACTTGGTAGAATGCGCGAACATTGCCTTGGGGCGTGTCGTAGTCGAAGACACACATCACATTGTCAAAGTGCTCGCGGTCCTTAAAGTAACTGCGGCCGCCAGAAGCCATCAGTGAGGTGGGCTGTGCCCCTAGATACCAGTTGAAGATGTCTATTTGGTGCGCACCCAGATCCGATATGGGGCCGCCTGAAAGGTCGGTGTAGAAGCGCCAGTTAAGAAAGCGATGGCGCAGCTCTTCGAGCGAGAGCTCATGATCAGCGCCTTGGTTGAAGCCGGCTTTTCTGAGTGTTTCCGCATCGGGCAGTATCGAAGGTTTAGATACGATGTCTTGCGAGGAGCTGAGCGCTCGGTTCCATTGACCATTGATGTTTACGATTTGGCCACAGATATTCTCTTTTTGGATGAGTTGCTCAAGTGTGTAGCGATAGCGTGGGTTACTTCGGCGCTGATGGCCAATTTGGCAGAGCTTGCCCGTGCGGTCCATTGCCGCGACCATGCTACGCGCCCCTTCAAGGGTATTAGACATCATCTTTTCACAGTACACATCGCAGCCAGCTTCGAGTGCCATAATGGTGTGCGGTGCGTGCCAAAAGTCAGGTGTGGAGACGAAGACCGCATCGAGATTTTCCTTCTCAAGCATTTCTTCGACGTCTAGGTAGCGGTTGATGTTGGTGTCAAAGCGCGATTTGATCGCAGAAAACGTACGGCCAACGCGGGCTTTCATAATGTCGGCTGCTGCAACGTAGCGAATACCGGGAATATTGACCATCGCATTGAACAATACTTCGTGTTGCTTGCCGCACCCAATGAAGCCCACGCGAATGTCGTCTGCCGGCGCACCAGCTTCTTTCGCGCGTAGAATCGACGGTGCGCTGAGAGCGAGTCCAGCGCCTAAGGTCGATTTAGCTAAAAAGTCTCTGCGAGAAAGGGTGGGGAGCTTTAATTTCATGTCTATGCCTGTACTTGAATTACCACTTTTTTAGGATGGCGAAGCGATTGTATTTCGCAAGTGCCAGGGCCAAAACAACCATGATAATGTGAATTCCTAGCCATGCGATGCCAGCATCTTGCTTAACGAGGATTAGGCCGAAAGTAAGACTAGTATATACAAGGCCCATTGCAAATAGCGAAGTGCGTTGTGCGATACCCAGTAAGACCGCCAAACCGAGGAGAATCAGCGCAGGTCCAAGGATAGTATCATATAAGTTGAGGCCCCAAGTTGGGATGAGGGGTTCGTTGCTAAATTTGTCGTAAAGCGTGGTGGGTACGCCATTGTAATTGCTGAATGCATAGACTTTTCCAGTCGCGGTTTCAGTGAGCCCATAAGCGTTCGGCGCTCCATCAATTAAGACATCCTTGTCGCGACTGGTGGTGCCAGCATATTTCTCAATGCCAGTGAGGATCGCACGAAAACCGAGCCAGATGCGAAGGGTGAGCATGCCGAGCGTGAGCCCTAGATCGTTGGAGCATTGTTCTTT
>JAFMDL010000095.1 GCA_017857255.1 Puniceicoccaceae bacterium
AGTGGTTGTGTGAAGCCGCGCTTGGTCATTTCGTCGGCGTTAAAAATCATCTCGTCCAGTGAGGGCGTGATCAAGCCTGAGAGGCCGATAATGTCGGCACCCCATGCTTCAGCTTCTTTAAGAATGTCTTCGCAAGAGACCATCACGCCGAGGTCTTTGACCTCGTAATTATTACAAGCGAGCACGACGCCGACGATGTTTTTACCGATGTCGTGCACGTCGCCTTTGACTGTGGCGATGAGGAATTTACCGGCCGAAGAACTGGCGCTGGCATCGGCCTTTTCCGCTTCCATAAAAGGTAGCAGATGAGCGACTGCACGTTTCATCACGCGGGCGCTTTTCACCACCTGAGGTAGGAACATGTCGCCATCGCCGAACAGCTTGCCGACGACTTTCATGCCGTCCATTAATGGACCCTCGATAACGTTGAGCGGTTTTGGATATTTGAGCCGAGCTTCTTCGGTATCGGCGTCTATATGCGCAACGATACCTTTAACTAGCGAGTGAGAGAGGCGCTCCTCGACAGTGCCGCTGCGCCAGTCGTCTTTTACGTCAGTCGTTTTTTTTTCCGCTGCAGCGGGCACTGCGCCGCTACCTGACTTGAGAAAGGCTTCTAGTACTTCTGGATTGTTTTCCTTGGTGGCGCGTTCGAAGAGTTCACGCAGCAGATTCATGCCTTCGAGCATGGCGGAGTTAATGCGTTCCTCTGGCGTGCCGCTACCTAGAGTCACGGCTCCGCTCTTGATCGCTTCGGCGAAATCAATCAGCTTCTCGGTGGCGTCATCATTGCGGTTGAGCAACACGTCTTCGACTAGCCCTTTGAAGGCGGGGTCGATCTCATTGTAGTCCATGAGCATGCCAGGGTTGACGATTGCCATGTCTAGACCCTTGGCGATGCCATGGTGCAAGAAGGCTGCATGCATCGCTTCGCGCACGGGATTGTTACCACGGAAGGAGAAGGAAATATTGGACAGGCCGCCGCTAGTACGGGCACCAGGGCAGCGTTTTTTGACTTCCTCCACCGCTTCGATAAAGTCGACAGCATAGTTGTTATGCTCCTCCATGCCGGTGGCGACGGTGAGGATATTGAGGTCAAAAATAATGTCCTGCGGATCCATGCCCACCTCTTCGGTGAGAATTTTAAAAGAGCGCTCGGCGATTGCGACCTTGTCGTCCTTGGTCGCTGCTTGGCCTTTTTCATCAAACGCCATGACGATGACCGCGGCGCCGTAGCGCATGATTTTACGAGCTTGCGCACGGAATTCGTCTTCGCCGCCCTTAAGGCTGATCGAGTTGACGATACATTTCCCTTGGACGCATTTCAGACCTGCTTCGATCACCGACCATTTAGAGCTGTCGATCATGATCGGTACTTTGCAAATATCAGGTTCAGACGCGACCAAGTTGAGGAAGCGGGTCATGCAGGCTTCGCCATCGAGCATCCCTTCGTCGAAATTAATATCGATGATCTGCGCACCCTTATCGACCTGCGACTGCACGATCGCCAGTGCGCCGGTAAAGTCATCGGCTTTGATCAGCTTCTTGAATCGCGGCGACCCAGTGACGTTGGAACGTTCGCCGACATTCACAAATGGGGTTTCGCCGATGATTATATTAAAGGCCTCGAGCCCGCTCAAGCGTTGCGCAGGAATCACTGTCGAGACTTGGCGCGGTGCGTATTGTGAGACCTCTTGGATTACGGCGGCGATGTGGTCGGGCGTGGTGCCACAGCAACCACCGACCATATTGACTAGTCCATCGCGAGCAAAGCTGCCGACGGCACCCCCAGTGTGTTCTGGGGTTTCGTCGTAACCGGTGTCTGCCAGTGGATTTGGCAAACCCGCATTTGGGTAAACGTGCACGTATGTGTCGGCCACGCGCGAGAGTTCCTCGAGGAATGGTCGCATCAGGTCCGCGCCGAGGGCACAGTTCAAGCCGACGCAGAGTGGTTGGGCATGGCGGATCGAGTTCCAGCAGGCTTCTACGGTCTGTCCAGATAGCGTGCGGCCGGATTGATCGGTAATAGTCACCGAGACAATCACCGGTAGGCGTGTTTCCTGCGTATCGAAGAAGTCCTCGATGGCGTGCAAGCAGGCCTTGAGATTGAGGGTATCAAACACCGTTTCGGGCAGGAGTAGATCAACGCCGCCCGCGACAAGATCTTCGACTTGTTCGTAATAGGCTTTGTACAGTTCGTCGTAGCTGGTGGCCCGGTATTCTGGGCGGTTCACATCCGGTGAAAGCGAGCAGGTCCGGTTCGTCGGGCCGATGGCACCGGCAACGAAGGTCGGGCGGCCTTGCTCGGCAGCCACTGCATCAGCGACTTTGCGGGCGAGCTTGGCTGATTCGATGTTGATGTCGCGGACACGGTGCTCGAGGCCATAATCGGCCTGTGCGATGGTCGTGCCTGAAAAGGTGTTGGTCTCAATGATGTCGGCGCCAGCGTCAAAAAATTGGCGGTGGATGGTCTCAATGATATCCGGGCGGGTGATGCTGAGTAGGTCGTTGTTGCCCTTGAGATCGCCTTTGACGTCGTCAAACGAAGCGTCGCGGAAGTCTTTCTCTTCCAACTTATATTGCTGAATCATAGTGCCCATTGCGCCGTCAAGAAAGACGATGCGCTGAGCAAAAAGGTCTGCGAGAAGCTGGCCTTTAGCGGTCAGCGGCTTATCTGGAAATGTACGACTCATTAAAATAGATATCAACATATCATCATATCTTGATATGTTTGCAAGCTTAGAATTTCATTAGTTCTTCAAGGGGTATGCCCTGCAAGTATGGACCTCAGCCAGTGCTCTAAGTTGGCAAGTCGCGAATGTCCTGTAAGGGTAAAATCCCCAAAATTTAAATACTATCTGGGGTGTGCTGGATGGTAAATTTAGGGCGATAATTGTTTTTTGTCCTCATAGTTAAAGGGTGCCAAATAGTGATTGGCTTAACTGGCTCATTTGTACACATCTATAATGTATGGAAAAAGTAGATGCACGTATTTCAAAAGAATGGCGCCGCCGGATGCTGTTTATGTTGTTTATGGTCTCTGGTATTGCTGCGTGGTTTTTGTATGATGGTTATGTAGTCTGGCCTGCCGAAGCTGAGCGTCATGCCGAATTTGTTGCGATCGAAGCGAAGCTCGTAGAGTCTGGGAAGATTGAAGCAGTCGAGCATAAAGCGCACGGTGAGGAGCTGAATCATTACCTACGTATTGAATGGGAGCGCCATGCCAAGCAAGCAGGTTACAAGCGGAAAATCCCCAAAGAGCGTACGGATGCATCGATCGGTGAGCAGCGCACCATTGGTTGGGTGATGATGTCGGGTAGCGCTCTGTTTGGGCTTTGGGTGTTGTGGAATCATCAGCTGCGGATCGAGACCGAGGGTGATGTTGTGATTGGTACCGGTGGCCAACGTGTGGAGTTGGACTCTATTGTAAAGATAGACCGTAGCAAATGGGAGAGCAAAGGCATCGCCTATGCGATTTACGAAGACAGTGGGAAACAACAGCGGCTGTGCCTGGACGGCCATAAATTTGCTGGCTGTGAAGTGATAATTGTCGAAGCCGAGCGGCGCATTCAAGTGCGCAACGCTGAGGCTTGATAGGTGTTGGCTAAGCGTAAGGATGTGGTTCGTTTTAAGCCAGTGATTGTACTAAACCGAGCGCGGATAGTGGCCGTTGTGTTTGCTGTCTGTTTGGCAGTGAGCGTCTACTTGGAGGGCAGCGAATCGACCTGGCGTTGTGTCTGGCCCAGTGTGACCGCTTTATCGGTTGTAGTGGTATCACGTAGTGCAGTGGTGGGACTGCTGACTGGCGCGGTCAGTGGCGCAGTGCTTCTGTCCGGGGGATCACTACTTGGAGCCGTGGAGCAATTAGTCGTGCAGCAATGTTGGCCGATCTTTGGTTCATCGTGGAAGTTAAGTGCGATCTTGTTTACGTTGATGTTGGGTGGATTTGTCGCGTTAGTAGAGGCTGGCGGAGGCTTACAGGGCTTAGTTAGGCGCTTACTTGGCGATGGTCGCGCGCCGCATCAGCGCATGCAGTACACGGTGTTTGGGTTCGG
>JAFMDL010000096.1 GCA_017857255.1 Puniceicoccaceae bacterium
CATCGTCGACTCGCGGGTAAGGCATTAATGTATGTTGGGGGCGATCGAATTGCTTTTCGTTTTTGGGAGGGACGACCTCCGTGTCATCCGCTGCCGATGTGTGAGCGTCCGGCAGAATTATCCGCTCTTCGAGCATCCCGGATTTATTGTTATGTGATTTTCAAAGTCTCCGCGGACGACACAGAGGTCGTCCCTCCCGAACAGATCTCCCCGGTAAATGATGATCAGTCTTTTTTAATGCGATGCATTGAAAGGGCGGCTAATGGATCACTGCTCATACCAAGCTTCAACCAACTCAATAATTGCCTCGGGCGTAGCAGCCTCCTGGAAATTGAGCGATGCAGAGTTAATGCAATAGCGTAAACCTGTGGGCTCTGGACCATCTGAAAAGACATGCCCTTGGTGCGAACCACAAACCGCGCAGTGAACCTCAATACGGGTCATACCATAGCTGATATCCTTGGTCTCGGCAATTGTGCGCTGGTCCACGGGCGCAGTGAAACTAGGCCAGCCAGTGCCAGAATTATATTTTTCAGTACTACTGAAGAGAGGTGTGTCGCAGCCAACGCAACGGTACAAACCAATCTCTTTTTTATCGTGATAAGGATTGTCAAAAGGACGCTCAGTACCCTGTTGACGTGCCACGTGATACTGGATTTCAGTGAGACGCTCTTGCCATTCCGCATCCGTACGAACCACAGGGAAGCGGTCACCACTAAGATTGACGTGCGAGGGCAATCCACAGGCACTAGCGCATTCGCTGACAGCTGCAACGGAGGATTCGGAAAGTTCTTTTTTATCGGCCATGATAGAAGTGAAGAAAAGGCTGCCAATAGTGACACACACGATGGCTTTGATGCTAAAATTACGGGAAACGAAGTTCATGATACATAATAGACACATCTGAGAGTGTGTTTATTCCGACAATGTGCAAGTCGCTGACAAGGTTCGGCACATACAAGGGGAAAATCCGCCTAGCACAGCATGTCATCCTCATCCGGATGACGAATGTCCGTCAGGCTACCCTTAAAATTATCAGTCAGTGCAGCCATGACTGCCGGTCCCAACCGCTCAATCGCAGTATCTTTAGTCATTAGTGGCTGGTCTGATCCCACAAGCTTTGCAACCACAGGCTGCTGCACATCTGCATATCCACCCTCAGCTTCTTGTGCCAGCGAATCAGTAGCCTGATCGACGGCCGCCTGCGGTGCAACCACTTCGGGTAACTCTACCGTAAGCAAGCCATGCGTCTGTTTTTCCTGGTGCGACACTTCGACCACCTCAGTTGTCTCGACATCAATCGACTCAGGCGCAGCCGCTACTAAGGCTTTTTTTTTTCGGGTATCGACGCACCTGCATCCGCTAACTGCTTAATTAAGCTATCGATCGCACGCGAACGCGACTCTTCAGCTGCTTTGAGTAACACGACCTCAAAATTAACTTTTTCAGATAAGCCACGTTGGACAGAGGGTTCACCACGATGCAGCGCATCCAGCAAACGCATAATCGATTCAGTCGTCAATGGCGTGCCAAGTTTGTTCGTGGAACCTTGGTTTTGAATCGCATCGAGCAAGGCCTCTCGCGCATGTGCTTCAAGATCGAGTAAGATGCGAAACAAATCACGACCTTCCTCAGCAAAGCGATCGACGGAGGCAATGATCGTTGGATAATCCAAAGAGCCGATTGCCTGCGCGAGCCCTGCAATACGGTCGGCCGAAATCAACCCGTAGACATCCAGCACGTCACTCTCGGCTATTTTACTGCCACAAAACGAAATCATCTGGTCAAGAATTGACTGTGCATCACGCATGCCACCATTAGCAAGACGAGCGATCGAGGCAATCGCCTCGGCCTCAACTTCGATGCCTTCGGCCTTCGAAATCTCGGTCAGTTTTTCAGCAATAACTTTGTCCGAAATGGGGCGAAACTCAAAGCGTTGACAGCGCGAAACAATTGTTGGCAGTACTTTATGCGCTTCCGTGGTGGCGAAGAAAAATTTAACGTGCTCGGGCGGCTCTTCGAGCGTCTTCAGCAGCGCATTAAACGCGGCAGTCGAGAGCATGTGCACTTCATCGATGATGTAGATTTTGTAAGTGCACTGCGTCGGCGCGTATTGGCAGTCCTCACGCAGATCACGCACCTGATCGACACTGTTGTTCGACGCACCATCGATCTCGATCACATCCATGCACGAACCACCCATGATGGCTTTACTGATCTCGGAATCATTGTCCGGCGTTGCACTCGGCCCGCCCTCGGCATTGAGCGCTTTGGCGAAAAGGCGCGCAGTGCTGGTCTTACCCGTGCCGCGTGGCCCAACAAAAAGATAGGCATGTGCGATGCGCTTGGTATCAATCGCGTTGCGCAAGGTACGCACGATGTGGTCCTGCCCGACCAGTTCATCAAACTGCTTGGGGCGCCAGCGGCGTGCGATTACTTGATAACCTTTTTCCATCGAGGGTTTAAGAAAAGCTCTGATTTGGGGTAAGTTGCAAGGGGTTTTTCAATTACTTTACGCTTTTCAGAAATCTGACAAACTAGCACTCATACCGCGCTCCTTTAAATCGATCCTTATCGGTCGACACAAAAGTGGCCAGGCACCCTACGGCACATGAGGATTAGGTGTCCGCTGCTTCCTTCCGGATCTGACGGGGTCAACCTGTCCAACATTGCATAGGACCCGGCCACCGACAGAAGACACCCACTCGCGCAGTTCATTCAACATTAAAATGCATCTTTTTTAAGATTCTGATTCGTCACTAGATGAGACCGCTAAAATATTTGTTTCTAGTGCATTCCATGTTCGACCTTCACTACCGAATATTTAACCATTTGAAGGATGCAGCCAGTCGTCAATCAGCAGCGAAAGCAATTTTTCCAAATCAATGACCTTTTTAAGGAATATTTACAGACTTTTCACCGTAGTCTTGAACTCCCTGTCAGCTACGAAGATTTACTTAAATATGACGATGCCTTCCCGCTAATAAACAAGGAGGGCAACGATACCCTCTGGCAAACACTGATTTACGAGCAGCAATTTGGCCGTGAGATCTATGAAGGCCTCAAGCGTATCTATGTCCTCCTTCGCTCGGGTGGCGATGAATCAATCTTGAGCAATCTTTACATTGACCGCGTCGATTTCTGCACCTTTGGCAATACCAAGCCGATGCGTGTGCGCGTGGTTAACCAATATAATGACAATCACGACTATTTCTACGTTAAAAAAGCCGATGCGTCCCGCGTTTATGGGCTCGAACTAGAGGAACTGCTCTCTCCCAACCACATCAATTTCCTTGTCGATGGTGATACCTTGATCGAGGAGCACATTATTGGTGTGCCTGGCGATGATTTCATTCGTGACTACCTACCCCGCTCAGACTTACACGAGGTGCGCCTCGCAAAAGAGTTTATCAAATTTAATGAGCGCTGCTTCGTTCGGCTATTGGGAGATATGCGCGCCTATAACTATGTCGTCGAAGTGACGCCCGACTTTGAGCAAAATCAATACCGTGTGCGCGCGATCGACTTCGATCAACAAAGCTATGAAGGCCGCCGCAGCCTCTATTTACCACAGTTTTTTAAAAATAACCTGCCAGTCGTAACGCTTTGCACAAAGCTAATCAACGTCGAGACTAGCCTGCAGTACCAACGCGAAGAGCGCACTCTCATCCGGCGACGCCTCAAATTCGCGCTCGAGCGCGTGCATCATTTGCGTATTTGCATGTGTCGCGACCAGATTTCCAGTATTGAAAAGACGCACCAGTTGCGCAAAGAACTGGCGCAAATGCATAATGATCACCGCTTCATGTTGTGTCACTCCATGGGCGAATTGACATTTCTCAACATTACGCTGACGCTCGGGCTTGAAGGTGATGCTGCTTATTTCCCGGAAGGCGGCGACACAATCATCTAAGTCTAGGCTCATCGCAGTTTTCGATTGCACCACAGCCCCCCACTGAGCCTACTTAACTGCAGACTTATTCAAAACTTCTAATTACAAACTATTATGTCAAACAACCTAATCATTGAGACCACACAAGGCA
>JAFMDL010000004.1 GCA_017857255.1 Puniceicoccaceae bacterium
TTTTTGGGGAGGGACCACCTCCGCGTGGTCCGCGTCGGTGTGGTGCGATCGCTCGACGTGGCACTTGGGCCGTCAATTTCGTGGTGTCTGCGCTTGCGCGGGCCTGCGTCGGGTTGGTGCGTTGCCTTAGCTCCCAGGCACTGCGGGCGCGAGTCAACTCGCACGCCACGTTCGATGGCTGACATCAATTAACATCACCCACTCGCAAATCCTGCCGCTTTCCGCTTGCATCTGTAGCGCCTTCGCCTAACTCCTAGACGTCATATGAAAATCGTTCTCGCATACTCAGGAGGTCTGGACACTTCCGTTCTCGTTAGCTGGCTCAAGGAGCACTATAACGCTGAAATCATTACTTACGCGGCTGACGTCGGCCAAGAGGAAGAACTCGATGGTTTGGCTGAAAAAGCCAAGGCGACTGGTGCCTCGGCGCACTATACCGTCGATCTGGTCGAAGAGTTTGCCCGTGACTTCATCTTCCCGATGATGCGCGCCAATGCGATCTACGAAGGGCAGTATATGCTCGGCACTTCGATCGCCCGTCCGCTGATCTCCAAGGCGCATGTCGAAATCGCGCAGCGCGAAGGCGCGGATGCAGTGGCACACGGAGCGACGGGCAAGGGCAATGATCAGGTGCGCTTCGAGCTGGGTTATGCCGCGCTCGCGCCTGAATTAGAGATTATTTCACCGTGGCGCATGGAAGTCTTTCGCAAGGCATTTCCAGGCCGCACGGAGATGATTGATTACTGCCGCGAGCACAACATCGATGTCGAAGCGAGTGCTTCGAAGCCCTATTCGATGGATCGCAACTTACTGCATATTTCTTATGAAGCGGGCATTCTTGAAGATCCTTGGTTTGACCCCACAACGCCAGACAACAAGGCGATGTATAAGTTGACCGTCGATCCCGAGGATGCGCCGGATGAAGCGCAGTATGTTGAGCTGGACTTTGAGCGTGGCGACTGTGTGGCGGTGGATGGTGTGGCGATGAACCCTGCGGCAGTCATGAAGCACCTCAATGCACTTGCCGGTAAGCATGGCATCGGTCGTGTTGACATCGTCGAGAACCGCTTCGTCGGCATGAAGAGCCGCGGCGTGTATGAGACCCCGGGCGGCACCATCCTGCTGCAAGCGCACCGTAACATGGAGAGCCTGACCATGGATCGCGAACTCGCGCACTTGCGTGACAGCTTGATCCCCCGCTATGCAAAACTGGTGTATAATGGCTTCTGGTATGCACCTGAGCGTGAAGCCCTGCAGGCGCTAATCGATGATTCCCAAAAGACGGTGACTGGCACCGTTCGCCTGAAGCTCTACAAGGGCAACGTCACCACAGTCGGTCGCAAATCGCCGCTATCGCTGTATGACGAAGACATCGCCTCGATGGAAGGTGTCGACAGTGATTACAACCCTGATGATGCCAGTGGCTTTATTCGCCTGAATGCCTTGCGCTTACGTCGTCGTGCACAAGTGCAGGGTGGGCCTGAAATTGCATCAGAAAGTAAGCTGCAGAAGGATTAGTTCTAGTCATTTAAAACAAGCGATTCAAACGGGGAAAACGGTGACGTACTTCCCCGTTTTTGTATGTGGGCATCAGCTGCGGCGACTCGACGGTTGGCTATTGCCCTAGGAATTCGACACAAATGGGTTGGCCTTGAAAAGGGATGTCCGACTGGTGAAGTGTCAACATGCCCGAGTGCGGATCGATTGAGAAGATCGCCAGTGTCGAGGAGCGTTGGCCTGCTGCGATCAGCCATTGCCCCGTTGGATCGATGTTAAAATTACGAGGAAAATCGACCCCCGCCGGTGTGTTGGAGATCAGCGAGAGGCTACCGTCGGGCGCGCGCTTGAAAGTACTGAGAGTGTCACGCCCTTGATCTTCTAAGTCACGCGTAGAGGTGTAGATCCACTGACCGTTGGGATGGACGCGTATCTCGGCGCAAGTCATGGATCCAGGGGCTTGTTGGTTGTCTGCGGAGAAGACTGAGATGGAATCGATGTATTCGAGCTGGCCGTTTGAGCCGCTCACTGAATAGCTGGCGAGCGAGAGCGAGAGCTCATTGAGCACGTAGGCATGTTTACCATCCAACGAAAATTTCATATGACGCGGGCCTTGACTACCACCAGGTACGTTCGCTTCGCCAGCGCGCTTGAGTGCGCCCCTATCCTGCTCCAGTGAGTAGATTACGACTTGGTCCATACCTAGGTCCGGGACGTATGCGTAGTGATAATAGGGGTGAATCAACACTGAGTGTGGATGAGGAGCCTTTTGCCGCTTGGGGTGAGCCCCTGCTCCTTGATGTTGATGAGTGGTGACTGCGGGAGAGATTGAGCCATCTGTTAGGATCTTAAATGCGTTCACAGTACCGCTCGTGTAGTTGGCGGCGAGCAGGACCTGACCACCTGGGTCGAGATTCAGATGGCAAGTACCACGACCACTTGTAGGCTGCTGATTGACTAGGCTCAAACCTCCATTGGGCTGGATTCGAAAGGCTGCGACGCCGCCTGGGGTCGGCTGCTGAAATGCAGCATTGGTAGCGTACAAGAAGCGGTGGTTTGGGTGAATTGCTAGGAATCCCGGAGCGTTGGTTTCTGCCGCGAGAGTGATGGGAGATAATTCCCCAGAATCAGTATCGAATACCCCGGTGTAGATACCCGCGCTCCGACTGGTACCAAAGTAGGTGCGTAGCAACTCAGCCTCGGCGCTTTGTTGGAGAAGTAGGAGAGATGCAAGTGCAGTAGAAAGGTATTTGAGGCTCATAGTGTCGCTGGTGAATGTCGGCGCGAGGATCAGCATTGATGGGAGACAGAACGGTTTTCACGGGTTAAGGGCAACCGCTTATTGAGTTCTAGGAACGATTTACGGTCCCATAAATAGGCACTATTTGCTTAGAGATTAGCTTTAAAGGGTTTTTATACTTGCTCGAGCATGCGGTAGATGCCTCAATTGAATACAAGTACTATACCCTATATAATCTCATTTAATATGTTTAAGCCCAAGACTAAAGGTCTGTTTATAGACATCTCGGAGTTCTCTATCCTTGCGGTGAGGACCTCCGGTTATAAGCATCCGATGGTAGTTGAGGGAGTTGCGGAGTTTCCGATGACTTTAGATTGTTGTGCGGATGAAGTAAGGGCCTTTTTGGGGCAGTTTGTTGATTTTAAAGGTGTTAATTACTATGTGTCGCGCTGTGGGGTCTACCCGAAGGGGCGTTTCTTGTTTTGCTATGAGGCCGAGTCAGTCAATAAGCTCAAGAAGGCCGATTTCTTGCTGAAGGTCTTACAAGATGAGTTCAATATAGATCCGGAAACCAACAGTATTTCGATTTTGGATGGGCGGAACGGGTCGGATTTCGACATTGAAAACAGCGTATCAAAGCAATTGCTATTTTGTGGCGCCCCTGCTGCAGCTTTTCAAGAAGCACAAGACCAGCTACTATCATATGGAATTTATCCTGATCGATTAGAGCTATCCACGGTGTCTACTCTGGGAGGTGTTAGCGACTATGCGCGAATGAATCAGTTGAACGCTCCAATTTTGTGCGTAGAGCTTACTTCCGAGTGTGCACATGTCTTTATCATGAGTAATGGTCGACTTGAAGTTGCGAGACAGGTGCCTTTCGGGCTCGATAGTATTTATCCATTATTACAGCGTGAATTGGGACTGAAGGATGAGGTATCCGCTAAAAAACTATTTCATTCGAACACGTTTGATTTTGCGGAGATGGGACGGAAGCTTTTACGGCGCTTAATGAAAGAGTTGCAGGCGACTTCAGGCTTCTTTGAGGTCAAAACCGGCTTAACTATTGATCGATTGTTTGTGGGTGTCTTACCAAAGAATTTGAGTTGGGTATCTAAAACCATTTCGGATTCTTTAGGGATTGAGATTTTGCAACCTGACTTTGAAGCATGGCTTGAAAGTTTGAACGTGACTTTAGCTGATGATGTTGAGATCGCAAATATTGGGCCGAGGTGGCTTGGAGTCTTCAGCCAGATCGGTGAATTTCAATTAAGGGAGGAATCTCAAAGTGAGTAACCGGCAAAAAATACAGCCATATTGGCGGCCTAACTTTAAGATTAAGTCATCGCTTCCCGATATTAAGGTCGTGCGAACTGGCTTTATTGTTAATTTTGTTATCATCACATTCGTGCTGATTGCAATTTTCTCGTTGTTGCATCGTCAGTACTACGCGAATTCCTTGCGCACGACAATTGATTTAACAGAAGCGCGGGTTCGTCAGGCGGAGCCAGAGGATCGACTAAGATTAGAAAATAGCGAACGCTTCCGTAAAGCCGCGCAGAGTATTGAAGAATTAGAGCGTTTTTATCGTGCACCATATTTCGCTGACGAATTTCTAATTAATATTTCACAGCTAAAGCCAGAGGGTCTGATCTTTTCGCGGTTGAGTTTTTCGGAGCGGGTGATCGAAGCAAAGGTGATCAAGAAAAAAACGAAAATTCCGGCTAGAATGACCTATAACATTAACATAGCTGGAGAAGTCAGTGAGCTGATAATTTTGACTGAATTTAAGGCAGCGATAGAAGCTTCGCCACTGATGAATCCGGAGGGTTACTCGGTGGTTGTTGACGAGAGCATTCAGCAGCGAAGCGCGGAAACTGGGATTACACCTTTCCAATTGAGAATATCACTAATGGTAATTAATCTAGAGCCAAGTGTTCGTAAAGGAGGCCAAGGATGAACTCAGTGATTGCTCAACTAAAGCAACACCAGTTAGCGATTATTGGTGTGATCGTGGCGTTGATCAGCACTGGTGTGTTCATGGCGCGTAGTGGCTTGATCGATGAATTGACTTTAAAAGAAGCGGAGCTGAACAGTCGCTTGCGAATAATCAATCAGAACGTTAAGAATTCTAAGAACATCAGCGACGATGTAGCGACATTAGCCGGTTATGTCACTGAGATTGAAGCGCATCTTTTTGCCTCGGATGAGCGATCGGTGAACGTTGATTTCTTTTATTCATTTGAAGATCGCCTTGATGTGCATGTCTCAGATGTGAATCAACTGAAAATTTCAGGCTCTGGACTGGGTAAAGATGGGCCGAATGAATTGAAAATATATTCAGCTATTAATTACGACATTAATGTGACTGCTGATTTTCAAGATATAGTTGAATTTTTATATGAAATACATGCTGCCGATGCCTTGATGCGAGTCGCTGGTTTTCAAATCGATCAAGCGAAGCATTCTGTGGAAAAACTCTCAGCGAATATACGGGTCGTTGTTCTTGCTGAAAAAAATAAAAATTAGTGCTCATGATGAAACGTATTAATTACTTATTATTATCCGCTGTGATATTGTGCGGGCATTTTGCTTCTGCCAAAGTTAACCGGCTGCAGCTTTTGGGGCCGAAGGATCTAGTACTCCCAATGCAGGATCGTGCCTTTGTGTTGGAAACTGCAAAAGAATATCTTCACCCGAAGTCTGAGAGCTTTGAGGTCGCGATTGAAGGAGTGCAGAGTCCTTATTTAATACAAGGGAAAGAAGAAGCCATTATGGCCGATAATTCAGAGCGAGTTGCTACAGATAGTGGCGACCCTTTAGTCTATGATGATCTTTCTGTGCTTAAAGTGGTTGCTGCTAATTTCGGTAAGCAAGTGCGAGGTACATTGGCACGCGGATCGTCGTATTATTTACAACTCGTAGGAGGAAGCCTGTCGAAAGCAGGTGATCAGTTCATTGTGAAAATTCCTGAAGTTAAAGAACAAGAATTCATAGTTGCAATTTTGAAAATCGATTCGCTCGGCTACACCTTGATGCTAGGAGACGTGACACTCGATGTACCATTAAGTCTGTCAACAGGAGTAATCAAAGAGTCACCCAATTAGCGGAGTCATCGTCTTTATTTCTTATAAATTTCTTTCACATCCGTCCACCAGGACCACCTCAACCAATTGTCTTATGAAAAAAGAACTATCGTTTACTATAACACTCATTGCCCCATTTTTATTGTGGGCGCAGGCGAGCGAACCATCCATGAGCGAAGATATTGATCTCGCCGAAGTAATAATTATTGATGACATCACTGAGCCTGTTGAGTCAGTGTCCATTACAGGTGCAGATGCGATCGGTTCGTTTAACCAAAATGCTGATCTCTCGTCGGAGGTGACTGATACCAGTGATGTTGTTCAGATACGTAGTTTGCCTGCGGCGGGGATCGTGGTCGAACCAGTCGCGTCGATGGTCGCCTTACCAGAGATGACATTATTGCCAAGCGATTCCGAGGTGGTGCTTGAATTGCCAGTAGTAAAAAGTACTGGCGGCATCGCCACTATAGCGTCAGAAGAGACCATCTCAGTCGACTTCCCTGATGAGGACGTCCGGACCATTCTTCGCAATGTGGCAGACCTATTTGACCTCAATGTCGTCATTCCTGATTCGCTGCAGGGGCGAACGTCTGTGAAACTTCGTAATATTACCTGGCGTCAAGTCTTCGAGGTCGTTCTGAAGCAGCTGGATTATACTTATGTGGAAGATCGAAACATTATTGAAGTTATTAGTATGGCTGAGTTGACTATGGAGCCAGTAGATACTCGGGTATTCATTGTTAACTACGCTAAAGCTAATGAAATCCAAAATTCAATTTCGCCGCTAGTGGATCCAGCAGCAGGTGGACGCCTTGAAGTCGATGTCCGTAGCAATGCGCTGGTGATTACTGAGCGACCATCGCGGATGAATAAAATCCAAGAGATTATAGACCGTCTCGATCATGTGACGGATCAAGTCATGATAGAGTCTAAATTCATTGAAGTAAGTAGTGGAGACCTTGAAAACATCGGAGTCGATTGGGCCTATCTCAATGAGAATTCCGGAGACCTCTTGGGTGGTGATGGTGCAGGATCTGGAAACCCTGGATTTAACAGCAAGCCAACTGAAGATGCTGATAAAGATTTTGGGAGGCCTAATGGTACTGTGATCGGTGGTATCGACTCGTATGCGAGTGGCTTGGCAAATATTGCAGGTGGCGGAGCTTCGGGTGGATTGGTAGCGGTGTTTTCTAGTTCTCAATTTGCTGCGACGTTATCGGCACTTCAATCGGAGCAACGTTCGAAGCTGGTGTCTAACCCGACAGTGGTTGTGATGAATAATCAGCAAGCTAAATTTCAAGTCGGCGAAGACTATCCCATCCGTCAGTTCTCGATCAATGACCAAACTGGTCAGCTAGAAACTGGTGAAGTTGAATATCGATTTGTCGGTGTTCAGTTGGACGTAACGCCCTCAGTGAATGCCGCGGGAATGATTTCAATGGATGTACACCCAGTCGTGAGTGCTCTGGGTGATGTGGTAACAACCCAGGCAGGAGTTGCTGGTAACACGTTATTGGAAGACCGAATCTTTAAAACTCGTGATGCGCAAACTCAAGTGACGATTAAAGATGGTTATACGATCGCGCTCGGTGGACTGACCGCCGAAGAGAAGCGCGATAATAAGTCTCAAGTCCCGCTGCTTGGTGATATCCCATTGCTGGGTAAACTTTTCCAAGACAATGGCAGCAGTAAAGTGTCAACAAATCTGATTATCTTCTTAACTGCGAAGACACTAAATCCAGACGGGAGTAATTACCGTGATGTGATTGATCCACGACAACTGGAAGCAATGTGGATCAGTCCTGATGAAGTCCCCGGTTATGAAGTCTCTGCGAATGAAAAAGACTTGATCGATCAAATTGAAGCCAAGCGCGCAGCCGCTGAAGCTTTTGAATACGAAATGAAGTTAAGAGATGTCCTTAATGATGGAGATTAAATCTAGGGAGATCTGCATCGATCGTCATTGGTGGAGATGGTGATTTTTCGAATCACTCTGCAGGTAGGTATGGACTTTTTAAGGTTGTTTTGAGTCCTTGAGATGACGAGTCATCTTGGCTCTTCTAGCAGGGGCTCAGCCTTCGAATTTGATTGATCTTGTCTTCATGGATTCAGGCTAAATAGAACAAGTTTTCAATGAGGTGTTGGTCTAGTTATTTGACTGGATGATTTTTACTCTGGAACGTAGCACCATGGTTCCTTTCAACTCAGAACATATGTAATTATGAAATTAAGAACTATCCTATGTACTTTGGCTTTGTTCTCACTGTCACATTGGCTCGACGCTGATCAAGGGCAGATTGTACCGACTGAAATTTCTGATCCGCCGTATGCAGTGGGGCAATTACCATCGACCCAAGGCTATTATATTAAGCGTTCAGAGCAGACATCGATTAATTATCGCATTGTGGAAAATAAAATTCGGGTCTATTGGATCGATGAAAATGGGCTGATTGCTGAACCCGAGCTAACGTTGGGAAATGTACGTTTTAAGGGACTCTCAAAGAAAAGGAATTTCTTTGCTCTAGATTTATTGCCTAGTGGCGCTGGCCTAGGATCAGAGGGGATCGTAAAGCCTCCTCATGTCTTTAATGTTGCGCTTTATTTGGGCAGCGAATCGGGCGAAACATCTGAATCGTATTCCTTTCGCTATCTTGCTGCTATGGATTTTGCCGATGATGAAGAGGTAGTTAAGAGTACTGTGAATTAGCCTGATTCGAATAAACGCCCGCCTTTTTTGATGATGAATTTGAAGTTTAATATCAGTCATTCATGATTTATTAGCTAAAAAAAGCACGGTGCTGTTGCCGTGCTTTGCAATGATCCGTGATGCGATGCTTAATTGCCGAAAAGGCTTTTTAAACTATCAGTTGCTTTGCCCAGTGCATCTTCACCTTCTTTGAGTGCATTCTTCCCTTCATGTCCGAGGATGTTGCCGCCATTTGCGACAGCTGGGCCGATGGACTTGAGCACCTCGGTTAATATCAAATCAAGCACTTCGGCCATACTCTTCTGATTACCCGTCTCACCTATATCTTTCATCTGGATACGAGGTAGCGGTATCGTCGTACCAGCTCCCATTAGGCCTACAAAAATAGTGCCGTCTTCGATGATCAGTTCACGAATGATCACTTTTTTGGAAGATCCATTAGCTGCAGAACTGCCGCCTTCGGACTCTGCAGCTGGTGTTGATTCCGCAGCCTCGGCAGCACCAGCAAATGCTTCGATATTTTGCAGCAGCGCTTTGATGTTGGAGCTCATCAAAGTCTTTTCATAGCTGATTTCGGGTTTTTGAATATGAATGTGGTTGATGACAATCTGATCGCTAAAGACCGAACTCGTATCGATATCGATGTCTATTTGGCCGAGCGCGAAGATGTTTTCGCTTTTGTAGCCATCAGGGTTGCCGACATAGAGGCCAGTGAGTGTGCCGTTGCCCGATAGGATTGACAGGTCGACAGCATCTAGGCGGACAGGTGTCTGAGTGACCTCTGGGCCGAATTTCTCAACTCCTGTTTTGATGCCTTTGTTAAGGGCGCTTGAGCCAAAGAAATAAATCACCGCAACGGCAGTAATTGTGAAAATGACAATGTAGAGGAATATTTTTTTAATCATAAAGGTGATGAGTTTATTAGTTGATTATGAAATTAAGATTAGCGCATGATGCTGATGTGGCGAGCGTGAAAGCGGAGAAGGAATCAATCGATCTAGTTGATTTGAGTTTAGGGGTGGCGCTAGTGGTTCGCGTTGGGGCAAGAATGCCTTGGGCAAAGTGCTTTACCTTCTTGAAGGAGCAGGTTAGCTCTATGGTATGAGTAAAACAGGTCTTAATCGGCTCGAAGTCGGGCGACAGGCGATGCAGGCAGAGGCAGTTGCGATTCAAATCGCGGCAGAGCGGCTTGGTGAAGCGTTCGAGCGTGCACTGGATGTAATTTTAAAAGCAAACAGTAAGCTGGTTATTTGTGGGATAGGTAAGTCTGGACATATCGGCACGAAGTTGGCCGCGACGTTGTCGAGCGGTGGTATACCCTCGGTTTTTCTGCATGCAGCAGAGGCGATACATGGTGACTTGGGCGTCTATCAACCTGGGGATCCGACCATTGTTCTGTCAAAGAGTGGCAGTACGGCGGAAGTGTTGCGTTTGATGCCGATGTTTAAAAAGTTTGATTCTCCGGTGATTGCGATCGTGGGTAATATGGATTCTCCAATCGCGGCGGCGGCTGATGTGGTGCTGGATGGTAGTGTCGAGCGTGAGGCAGATCCGCTGAATTTAATGCCGACATCAAGCTCGACGGTAAGCTTGGCAATTGGTGACGCCTTGGCCGCGGCACTGGTGCAGGCGCGGGCGTTCACCAAGGAGGAATTTGCTACGTATCATCCAGGAGGTCAATTGGGGCGAAATTTATTGATGACAGTGGGCGAAGTCATGCACGGCCTTGAACAGGTCGCCTGCGCGCAAGTAGATGAGACCTTAAGAGAGGTGGTGATTCGAATGACGCAGTACCCACATGGTGCGGCCTGTGTGGTCGATGCCGAGGGAAGATTGATGGGAATCCTTACGGATGGAGATATTCGACGTATATTGTCGGAAGAGGGGGATATATTGAATTTCAAAGCAGTGGATTGGATGACGCAGTCACCGGTTTCGACGCGACTAGGTGTTTCGTTAGGGGACGCGGTTAGAGTGATGGAGGATCGGAGCTCGCAGATCTCCGTGCTTCCAGTGGTCGCGGAATCGGGAGGCAAGTTATTGGGTCTATTGCGCCTGCACGATGTGTACCAACCGAACTTTTCGTAACATTTATGAGAGCTCCATCTGTTGCGCCTCGCGAATGGGCGGTCGTATTGACTGGCGCATTAACGCTTGCATTTACTGCTTGGGGGCTTGCCGGTGTACAGCTTTGGTCGCTGCATACTTTGCTGGCCGGAGGTTTACTAACGTTCTTGTTTTCAATTGCACCGCTACCGGAGCGTTTCAACGGCACTGATGGAGAGCATGGGAACCGAAAAAACATGCATCGCTTGCTGCGTTTCCCTGTCTTTTGGTTGGGGTTGGCGTTTTTGCTTTATATTACATTGCAAGGCTTGAATCCCGCTTGGGAGCAAGTACGCGATGAGCGTGGCTGGTGGGTCGAAGAAGTTGAAGCAGTCAGTTGGTTACCCACAGGGGTGGACAGTAGCTACGTGCCGATGAACGCGTTTCGAGTGCTTGTCAGCTTTGCTGCGATGTTTACTTTGGTCTGGGGCTTATGGGTCGGTGTGCGTAGGCGTAGCAGCGCGGTGCTACTGCTGTGGAGCTTGGTGATTAGCGGTGTAGGAATGGGAATTATTGCAATTTTGCAGAAGTTCTCCGGTGCGGATGCGGTGCTCTGGTCGGTTAAATCTTCAAATGCCAATTTCTGGGGCACATTTTTCTACCGTAATGAGGCTGTGGCGTATTTGAACGTAGTCATTTGTGCCTGCGCAGTGTTGTACTTCTACCATTTAAATCGAGGAGAGCAACGTGGTCGGAGTGGCGGCCCGCACCTGCTGCTGTTTGTTTTTGTGGCGGTGCTGTACACTTCGATTGGTTTGGCACTCTCGCGCGGGGGAATCCTGTTTGGTGGTGTGATGACGGTATGCTTCTTTATTGCAACTGCCGGGCGCTGGTTGTTTTCAACTTCAAAACGAAATTCGATTGTACTGAGTTTAGTTGTCGGCGCACTGATGCTTGGAGGCGGATCTATGATGTTTCAATACGTTGATGTGGAAGACATTGAACAGCGTTTTGGAGATATCGAGGAAACCATTATGACTGCGGACGAGGATTCCCGTGCCATTACAACCAAAGTGACTTGGGAAATGGCGCAGGAAGAGTTGTGGCTAGGTTGGGGTGCGGGTACATGGCGTTATATTTTCCCGATGTACCAGAAAAGCTACCCAGAGATTTACTACGTGCGCTACCATCCCCGAAAGGGATGGTTGGGGCGTAAGGTGTATCACTATGCTCACAATGATATTGTGCAGTTCCTCTGTGAATATGGGATCGTGGGCTGTGGCTTTTTGTTGCTTACCTTCGGCTATTGGGTGTGGTGCCTGTTGTTTCGAGCTTCAGGGAATGCGATGAGTGCGTTGATGCTATTGATCGGGATGGCAGTGGCCTTTGGTCATGCCTTCGTCGACTTTATCTTCCAAAGCCCAGTATATTGGCTGGCTCTCAACGGCCTGCTGTGTGTCAGCGTGAAGCTACTCTCACTGCATAGCCAGCGTCTCTACCGTTAATAGAGATGCGCTACTGTTTAGGACAAAAAGCGTGCACTGAGCTGCTCAATAATCGCATCACGTGCCTGTTCAACGGTGTCGACGATCGTAAATAGCTGGAGGTCTTCAGGCGAGATGGTGCCCCATTCAACCAGCGCGTCAAAATTGACTACACTATTCCAGAACTCGCTGCCAAATAGAATGATTGGTGGCGCATCAGTGACTTTCCCCGTTTGCACTAAGGTAAGAGTTTCGAAGAGCTCGTCCATCGTGCCAAACCCGCCTGGAAAAGCGACCAAGGCTTTGGCCATTAGGACGAACCAGTATTTGCGTACAAAAAAGTAGTGAAATTCAAATTTGAGTTTGTCTGGGATGTATTCGTTAACGCCTTGCTCGAAGGGTAGACTGATTCCTAGCCCTATCGATTTCCCGCCAGCATTATGTGCGCCCCGATTGGCTGCCTCCATAATCCCCGGACCACCTCCAGAGCAGATGATAAAGCGCCGCATGTCCTCCTTTGGGAGGTTCATCGACCACTTAGTCAGCTCTTCAGCCAATTCAGCAGCCATGTCATAGTAGGGGGCTGCTTTTACAGTACTGAGCGCTTTTTGGAGCGATCGCTGCTCGTCCGCGGTCGGGTGCTCAAGGTCGCAAATAGACGCCTGGACGGTCTTTAGCTGTGCGTCTGCTACATGAACTGGTACAATACGAGCCGAGCCGAATAAGACGATGGTGTCCTTTATTTTTTCCTCGGCGAAGCGCAGTCCGGGTTCAGTCATCTCGCAGAGCACACGTATGTTACGAGCGGCATCACTGTTTAAAAAATTCAGGTCTTTGTAGGCTTTAATTGGCCATTCGTCACGAGAGCATTGGGTGGGGGCAGTCATATATGATAAAATGAATGATGAGATAATATACTATGTGGCTCAGTCATTACACTAGCAACCATTTCCCCGTGATCTTTTAGGGTTGCGAGCAACTCGATGCGCGATTTTTCTAGTCTGCTTGTACTCATTTCCCCAAGACCAAAAAAGCATCTATGTATCTCAAAGAGATCGTCATCAGTGGATTTAAGAGCTTTGCCGATCGGACTAAGCTGGATCTACGCCGTGGCGTAACCGCAGTGGTCGGTCCGAATGGTTGCGGTAAGAGTAATATCGTGGATGCGATACGCTGGGTGCTTGGCGAGCAGAGTGCCAAAGCGCTGCGTGGTGCGTCGATGCAGGACGTTATTTTTGAAGGCACGGATAAGCGTAAAGGCCTGCCGACCTGTGAAGTGTCACTCACTTTTACAGATTGTGAAGCTGAACTGGGTACCGCGTTTAATGAGGTAGAGATTTCACGGCGAGTGACTCGCGATGGCAGCAGTGATTATTACATCAACGGCAAAGTGTCGCGGTTGAAGGATATTCAGCGCTTATTTGCAAATACGGGAGTGGGGCGCGTGTCGTACTCGTTTATGCTGCAAGGGCAGATCGACCAGATCTTGTCGACTAATCCGGCTGAGCGGCGCACGATTTTTGAAGAGGCTGCCGGGATTACCTTATACAAAGCGCAGCGTAAAGAGGCGCTGAATAAGCTATCATTGGTGGACGCGAACCTTGCGCGTGTAACTGATGTGATTGAGGAGGTGAGCCGACAGATTGGTTCATTAAAGCGCCAAGCGAGTAAAGCGTTGCGCTACCAGCGCATAAAGCACCGTCTCACTCATTTGGATCTGGCTTTTAGCGCGTATCGTTTTTCCACTTTGAAAGAGTCGATTGATGGAATTGCCGGCCGAGCTGAAGCGTTACGAAAAAAGCTCGAAGCACATTCCGAATCGATGGTGGCAGATGAAGCCGCGCTGGCAGCAAAAAAGGCCGCGCGTGTGGAACTCAATGAGACGCTACAGGAGCAACAGCAGCGTGTGTTCAATTTGCGCTCCGAAAAAGAAAACTCCGAAAACCAAGTAGAGTTTTCCGGGATTCGCCTAAAAGACCTCGAGGGTCGTATCGCAGAATATCAGAAAGAGATCGAAGCTCTGGGAGCGCAGCAAAACGACTTAGCTGAGCGTGCTCGGACTGAAGCTGAGAATAAGCAGTTGCAGCTCGATGTAGTGGATGGTTCGGATCGTGTGTTTCGTGATCATAATGAAGATTTGGTAAAATCTCAGGGGCAATTAGGCGAGATGGAAGCGCAATTGCAGGAGCGTCGTCAAGCGGTACTGCATGCTGAAAATCGTATCAATCGAGCTCGCTCGAGTTGCACTACTTTAGAAGTCGATTTAAAAACGTATCAGGTGAAACATGCTGCCCTGACAGAGGCGCTTCTGACCTTAAAGGAAGAAGTCGGCGTGCTTGAGCAGGGACATGTAGAGATCCATCGTTTACTTGCAAAGCGCCGCGAAGAGCAGCAGCAGAGTGAGGCATCACTAGAGAATGCCCGCGTTGATTCGAAAGCAATATTGCAACAGTTTCGTGCGCTGCAGGAGCAGATCCAAGAACAGGATAGGGGTATTGCGCGTAAGACTGCTCAGCTAAATATACTCGAAGATTTGCAAGCTAAGTTTGAGGGTTTTGGCGAAGGTGCTAAGGCGATTCTGGGTGGAAAGCTCGCGGAATTAATTCCGCAAGAGAGAGTTTCGATTATTTCTAAAGAGCTTAAAGTTCAGCCGACCTACACCCGAGCGCTGGAGACTTTACTCGGACGGGCGACGGAGGCCTTGTATATTAGTGATTCGAAACTGGTGCTACCTGTGATTGAGCAACTGGATAGTGAGCAGCTCGGGCGCGCGTGCCTACAAGTGAACTTCGAAGCCGGACACAGTAAACTACCAGGTGTTGAACTGCCAGCGCACATCGTGGCTGCTGCGTCAGCTGTGCTGGCTCGTGACTCAAGCTTGAGTGAGACAGTGTCTCGGTTGCTCACCAACTGTTATTTCGCAGAAAGCCTCGAACAATTTTTATCATTTTGGAAAGCGCATCCAGAATTTAACTTTCTACTAGTTGCCACGCGGAATGGCGAAATGATTGACTGCCGAGGGTTGGTCTATGGTGGCCGCAATACTGGCAAGCAGTCGTCCAGTGTGATTGAGCGCGAGGCTGAGGTTCGTAAGCTTCGTAGTGAAATTAAAGCGGAGCGTAAGAGCCTCAATGGTTTACGTGAGCAATCTTCGAATATGGAAGATCAGCGCTATGCAGCAGAGGCGTCGGTGGAGGAGCAACGGCAGCGCTTGAGTGAATTAGCTAGCGAAGTATCAGGACTCATGGCAGAGGAGCGCAATCAAGCACAGAATGTGGAGCAGAATGGACGTTCTCACCACAAAAGACAAGAAGAGCTCGAGCGCCTGGATGCAAAGCATGGGGATTCAGTTCAAAAGCTGGAATCTTCAAAGCAAGAACTCGTGGCAGCGGAGAAGGGATTATTAGAAGAGCGCCAAAAAGGTACTGACCTAGAAGATGCGATTGGGCATGCACGTGAAGTGCGTGACCTAAAGCGTGAAGCGTTGGCGGATGTGCGTTTCGATTTGGCCGAGAAGAAGCAGCGCCTCGAATCGGTTGATCGCGTGCTAGGTGAGGTACAGCGTGAGACTGCTAGTTTACAGAACCGTATCATTCGACGTAACCAAGAAATCGATACAATTAATGAGCAGATAACTCAACTCAAAGGCAGTGGTGCACGTGAACGAGAGAAGAGCTTAGAACTAGAGAAGACTTTACAAGTCGCTACGATGCAGTTTTCGGAAGATCGCCTTAAGTTAAAAGCAATTGATGCGGCGATCGGTGATATCGATGGTGGCCTGACTGGACGCCGTAATGAGGGCCGAGCATATGATCAGGAAATGACTCGCTTGGAGGTTCGTCTGGCAGAAGAGCGCTCGCAGCTCGGTTTCATAGAAAGTGGCGCGGTTGATGAATATCAAGTTGAGTTGGAGCGTGTCGACTGGAAGGCAGAGCTATGGGAAGGAAATGTCGAATTTGATAAACGTGTGAATCTCGACGAATTAGATGATCCTGATAAGCTATCAGCACAGCCTAAACATGATCGACGTGATCCGACTGCAGAGGAATTGGCAGGAATGGATACGACCAATTGGGCTTTGATCGAGGAAGAAGTCTCGGAGTTGAAGGGACGTATTGCTAATATGGGTCCAGTGAACTTAGATGCAATTAGTGAATACAGTGATTTGAAGGACCGTCACGATTTCCTCAAGAACCAGAGCGAAGACCTTTGGAATGCAAAGAATACATTGGTGAAGACGATCGATGAGATCAATGAAACGTCACAGAAATTGTTCCGAGAAACGTTTGAGCAGGTACGTAAGAACTTTGCATTTACTTATGAGAAGATATCCGGTGGAGGTGAGTCAAATTTGATGCTAGTAGATTCAGATGATCCCTTGGAGTCTGGTATTGAGATCATCGCGCGCCCTCCAGGTACTCGTTTAAAAAGCGTGACGCTCTTATCTGGCGGTCAGCGAACAATGGCTGCAGTAGCTCTTTTGTTTGCGATTTATTTGGTTAAGCCAAGCCCGTTTTGTGTGTTGGATGAAATCGATGCGGCGCTAGATGATGCTAATATTGGTCGCTTTTGTGAGACCTTGCATGGCTTTACCGATAAGTCTCAGTTCCTGATTGTCACACATAATAAACGCACGATTTCGAATGCCGATACGGTATTTGGCGTGACGATGCCTGAGAAGGGCGTGTCGACGCTGCTTTCGATGCGTTTTAATAAAGACACCAATCGTCCTGAGCTTGCAACTGGTGATAATGCGCAGCCGTTTTAAAACCTTAGAGCGTGCTCTACCAGTTTGTGTTGAGAGTGTTTAGCTGCGGCGTTTACCTGTAGCTGGTCACTTCAATTTTAGCGTTTTTAGTTACCAGGCACTACTGGGAATTTGAAATGTTGGATCGTTGTTGTCGATCGTTGGCTGGGCAGTGAGTACTTTTCTAATTTCAAATGGTTCCCATTATTGATCTGTTGGATGGCTTGGTTTGTGCCAGGATAGATAATCACTGTTGGCGGGCGGTAGTAGTAATTATGAGGCGTCGTATAGTCATTTCGCAGTCGGATAACTGAGCGGTTTACGGCATCTGCCTCTTTGCGAAGTTTTTGCGTTTCTAGGCGTGCATTAGCCGCCTCTCGCTCGGCTTGTGCAACAAGTGCTTCAAGTTCGGCGATTTTATGTTGGCTCTGCAATTCGGCCAGTTCGACTTGGTAGCTTTCAAGGGCTCGGGCAATTTCCGGTGCGATCTCAATGTTTGGAAAGCGAATCTGAAAATTGCGCCAGTAATTAATACGCTCTTTGGCTGGCAGTGCTGCGAAGGTGCTGCTTTGTAGTTTGAAAGCCTTGAGCTTTTTGCCTTCTAGGCTCCGAGCTTTAGCAAGCTTTTCTTGTTCAATAAGCCATGCCTCGCGTTCGGCTTTGAGGCGTGTTTGGTCGGCCTCGAATTCTGCCTCACTCATCAGGTCAATCTGTGAGATTTTGTTGTCACGTAAGGTGATTTCTCCCTCTGGGTAGAGGAGTAATATTTTGTCTCTCAGGTCGATACTGCCAATTGGTTGACCAAGAAGTGTGAGGGTGGTTTCGAGTGTATCGCCGAGCTTGACAGTAGGGGCAGTCGCGCAGAGTAGGGTGGGGAGCAATAAGGCAGCAGCGATACGGGATGCAGTTATCATGCTAATAATATAGGGCCAATTGCAAAAATGGCAACTGCAGGGCGCTGGATAGATGGCCGCCCTTCTTAGTCGAATTAAGCAGTCCTATTGGGTTCGCTATCAATCGGTCCCTTGAGCAAAATCCACGTTAGAATCAGACTGCTCCAATATGTGATGCCGCCGACGGTTTCATGCATGATGTGGTAATGCTCCATCATCGATGGCGCAAGTAGCACAATAATGAGGATGCGTAGTGTGTTAAAGGCGAAGCCCAATGTGATACCTGCTGCGATATTTAGGATGGCATCGAGTGGGTTCAGTTTGCGATAGATTGCGAGTAGCACCGAAAGGAGCAAACAGGTTAAAATGACGCCGAAGCCATTGCACTCAGAAGCTACATGAAAGGGAAAATCGTTCACGATCATGATCAGTTGCGGAGGCTCGGATGCGGTAGGATGGTGAACTCCGAGTTCAACAGTTTTTCCCAATGCGCTCAGACCAGCACCACTCCATTTACCCGCGAGGGAGCGAAGCGGCCAGTCGAGTGACCCCATGAAAATACTGACGAGCATGAAGGCGCAAAAGGTACCTGTGGCAGTGTAGGCGATGCGGCGTGTTTGCTCACCGAAAACAAATAGCACTAAGGATGTCAGGCCTAAGCAGTAAGCAGGGATCGGTAAGAGTGCGGAGTATTGAGCTAGATGCACGGAGGGCGATGGCAGCAGCGTTTGAAAAATCAAACTAAATAGCATGAGCCCATACGCAGCATAAAGTGCCTTGCGTGCACTCTTATTTAGCATCAACGGATCATCGATCTCGATACGATTGTAAAACACCAGAACGAAAATGGCCATTACCAGCACGATGAGTGCATGCAGTATACGGCTTTGCTCGTAAGCAGTATTGGCTATCCATATCGTAATTGGCAATAAAGCAAGGCCAAGGCAGACGAAGAGTCCACAGTTTAACCAGAATTCAGGTTGAGTGCGCTTTGCTATAAAGCTGGCGCGTATCTGCTGTCGTTTGGACATTTAAGAGCTACTAGAAGTGTAAAGATGTAAAGAGCTGAACGGTCGATGAAAGCAGTGTGGTCTCAACAGACCGAAAGATATCGTCAGGGTTCCCTGCGGAAGGGATTAAAATCTTTTCTTGCCTTTTTCCCAACGGCGGCGGTCGTCGATTGGCTGTACTGGAATAGATTGGATACGCACGCCTGCTAGCGCTGGATGACGCCGGAGTTGTTTGTAGTTGGAGCTGGTTATGGTGAAAGTGAGGGACTGTGCGGTCTCGGTTTCGACTATTTGATTGTCGATTAAGAAGCTTAGATTGACCTGGGTGGAACCATATTCTAGGTCGATCATCTCACGGAACTTTTTAATGAAATCAGTCGCCTGTACTTCCTGCGGATGCAGGATGAAATTAATGCGCTGTATGATACGCGGGATCGATTGCTCCAAGTCGAATACTTCGTGTGCGGTCAGGCTCATCTCGCCATTGCGCCGGCTAATTCGCCCATGGATTAAGGCAAGCTTCCCGTCTTCTAAGCGCGAGCCATTTTTCTCATACGGATCGGGAAACATGATCATCTCGTAGCTGTGCGCCGCGGTTGCGAGATTGAATACGGCCATTTGACGGCTGTCTTTTCGGGTATATTTGATTTGTAAGTTACTGATGATGCCACCTAGGCGATACGTGGTACGGTCATCAAAGTTAGTGAGCTCCTCTGGGGCTGTGAAGGTGTCGATGACCGTGTCGAGTCCCGCAAAGGCATCCATCGGGTGACCAGAGATATAAAAACCTAAAAGCTCTTTTTCGTAGCGTAGCTTCTCAGTCATTGGCATCACTGGAACGGTTTTACGCGATGGCCCGTTGCTGTTTTGATCGTCCAAGCTGGCGTCGCTACCCATCATGTCGAACAATGAGCTTTGCCCTGCTTCGCGATCGCGTCGTGTACTCTCAGCTTCGGCGAGTTCGGAGTCGAGGCAGTCGAGCAATGTTGCGCGATCCTCGCCCAGTGAGTCAAACCCACCGGTCTTAATGAGTGCTTCAATGACACGCCGGTTCACTGCCTTGTCAGCTGAACGGACGATGAATTCAGTAAAGTCATGATAGGCTCCGTTGCTTTCGCGCTCGTGGATAATCACTTCGGCGGCACCTTCGCCCACGCCTTTGATCGCTGCCATCCCAAAACGTATGCTACCTTTATCACCGTGTATGATTGGTGTAAAGTTACTACCCGAATCATTGATATCCGGACTGAGCACAGGCACGTTCATTGCGTTGCACTCTGCAAGGAAGTTGGAAATCTTGTCAGCGTTGCCTTGCTCGGAAGTGAGTACGGCTGCCATGAACTGAATGGGGTGATTTGCTTTCAGGTATGCGGTGCGGTAACTGAGCATTGCGTACGCAGCAGAGTGCGATTTATTAAAGCCGTATTCTGCAAATTTCTCTAGTAAGGCAAAGATCGCGGTGGCTGTCTTCGGATCAATGTTGTTTGTTTTCCGAGCGCCATCGATGAACACTTGTTTCTGCGCGTCCATTACTGATTTAATCTTCTTGCCCATCGCACGGCGTAAAATATCTGCGCCGCCAAGTGTGTAGCCAGCGATGATTTGGGCTGCTTGCATGACTTGCTCCTGATAAACCAAGACGCCGTACGTCTCTTGCACTAGATCTTTTAGGAGCGGGTGAGGAATTTGCACAGTGGATGGATCTTTCTTTCCTTCAATGAATTGAGGAATGAACTGCATCGGTCCTGGCCTGTAGAGCGCGATCAAAGCAATGATTTCTTCAAACGAGCTAAGGCCAATTTGACGGGAGAGCTGCTGCATACCGCCTGATTCCAGCTGGAATACCGCAGTGGTGCGTCCGCTGTTGAGTAGATCAAAAGTGGGCTGATCATCGAGCGGTACTTTTTCGATATTAAATTCCGACAGCGTTGGTGCGTGGCGTACATTTTTTTGCGCATCATCGATGACTGTCAGTGTCTTCAGCCCTAGGAAATCCATTTTTAGAAGACCGAGGTCTTCACTGGGGCCTTTCGGATACTGAGTGGTGAGATCGCCCTCTTGAAGAGTGACCGGAACCAAGTTTGTAATGTCTTGGTCGGCGATGATGACGCCACATGCGTGTTTGCCCGTGTTGCGAATCATCCCTTCAATGACTCGACCTTGTTCAATAATGACTTTAGCAACTGGGTTATGCTGAATCTCCGCGGCGAGTTCTGGAGATTTTTTGACTGATTCGTCGAGCGTAATATTTAGCTCGTCGGGTATCATCTTTGCAATTTTATTGGATTCAGCGAATTCGAGGTCGTTCACGCGAGCCAAGTCACGAACGATCATTTTTGCCCCGAATGTGCCAAAAGTAATAATGTTAGCAACGCGATCCTTGCCATATTTATCCCGCACGTAGTTCACGACTTCATCGCGGCGGCGCATGCAGAAATCGACGTCGAAGTCGGGAGGTGAGACACGCTCCAAATTCAGCATACGCTCAAACAGTAGGCCGAAGCTGAGAGGCTCGATATCGGTGATTTTCAGAACGTAGGCGACAATACAGCCAGCACCCGAGCCGCGCCCAGGTCCAACGGGAATGTCTTGTTCACGCGCCCAGTTAATAAAATCCCATACGATAAGGAAATAGTCGACGAATCCCGTGCCGGTAATGATCGCGAGTTCATAGTCGAGTTGCTCGCAGAAGTGCTTATCATCCGCAGAAGCATTGTCCCAATCCGCGCGACAGGCATCGTAGTCCGAACCATAACGTTCTTTGAGTCCTGTTTTGCAAAGTTCGAAAAGGTATAGGCCGTTGGACTTATGTTTGATGCGATCGGCTGCGCTTAGGCCGATTGGATCGTGGCCATCGCGTACGAGGATCTCGTTTTTCTGTTCAACATAGATATCAAGTATTCGGTCGAAGTTTTCGTGATCCTTGACTGAATCGAGCTCTATCGGGCGCTCATAGACTGGGTAGTGGTCGTCTCCAAAGGGTAGTTTGACCTCGCACATTTCCGCGACGGCGGAGGTGTTAGTGATTGATTCAGGTACTTCTTTGAACGCGAGCTCCATTTCTTCGCGCGACTTTAGGTAAAATTGGTGCGAGTCGTAGCGCATACGTTTCTCATCACGCACCTTCGCGCCAGTCTGGATACATAGCAGAGAGTCGTGTGGCTCCCAGTCGGTGCTATTGACGTAGTGCACGTCATTGGTAGCGACGACTTTCAGGTCGAACTCGTTCGCTAACTTAAGCAAGCCGGGAATGATGCGGCGCTGCTCTTCGATGCCATGATCCATGATTTCTATAATAAAGAAATCTTTACCGAAAATATCGATGAACTTGGCGGTTGCGTCGCGGGCTTTGTCATATTCGTCCTTGAGTAAAAATTGCGGGATCACTCCGGCCAAACAGCCTGAGAAGCCGATCAGGCCTTCGCTATATTTGGCGAGCGTCTTCATATCAGTGCGCGGATTTCGATAAAAACCTTGAGTGTGAGCCTGTGAGACGATCTTGCAGAGATTCTGATAGCCGGTAAAGTTGCGTGCGAGCAATCCCATGTGGCGGGATTTTTGCTTGGCGCGCAGCTCGTTGACAGTGGCGAGTTCCTCTTCGTAGACGAGGTAGACTTCGCAGCCGAGCAAGGGCTTGATACCGTGTTTTTCTGCTTGCTTAAAGAAGCTCGTCAGGCCGTAGAGCACACCGTGGTCAGTGATTGACAAGGCTTTCATGCCGAGCTCAGCGGCACGTGAGCAGAGCTTGTCCGTCCGCGAGCAACCATCGAGCAAACTGTGATCGGTGTGTACGTGCAGATGGACGAATTCGCGGTCTTTTTCGGGCATGAACTACAGACAGTGTCAGCCATCGGCTGACTGTAAAAGTTAAAACTGAGAACTTATTCACAGATGTTTGAAGCGTCTATGATTTTAACGCATGTAAATATATCTGTAATGAATTTTGCCTTGAGCGGATCAGTTACGACTATGTTAATGAATGTATCTAAAGCGTCCAATCGATGGATCATCGCCCAGCGTTGGTCGCATGTGCAGTTTTTAAGTGCCCGTTGCGATGCCCAGGTGCTTCAGCAGCAATTGCCTAAGGGTCTCGAAGTGGATTTATTTGATGGTTCTGCGTGGTTGAGCGTAGTACCATTTTACATGTCACATATTCGCTTCCCAGTGACGCCAGCGCTGCCGGGCATTTGCCTCTGGGAGCTTAATTTACGTACCTATGTGCGTTATCGTGGCGATGTTGGAGTCTATTTCTTTACGCTGGATACCGACAGTTGGCTGGGGCAGTTCATTGCACGACGGTTTTTTCATTTGCCCTATCGTTATCGAAAGATGCAGGGAAGTGTGGAATCTGATCAATATGTGTTTAATGCGCCTGATTCATTGTCACTGCAGTCAACGATCGGGCAGCCAGTGAATGCAGATGCTTTGGATGATTGGTTGGTCGAGCGATATCACTTATTTACCAGCGACGGAGTGTCGCTCTATCGCGGCGACGTAGCGCACGAGCCTTGGCGTTTAAGGCAAGTCGAACAGCTCGATTGGACGGATAACTTATCACAGCAATTTGGCTTTACCGCAGGCACAGATCTTAGGGTGCGCTATGCGGAGCCCATCAATGTGAAGTTTAAGCCATTTGTGAAGTTACCGGATATTTAAACGATCATGAATAGTGGTGCAGTCAAAGGGTTGCTGCATGATATCGACCTGCAGTTAGCGCTTGGCGAGCCACTTAGAGCTCTCGAAGCGGATGCGCTCTTCCTCTATTCGGCGGCTGTCAAACAGTGTGCGTAGGTCTTCGGTGGTGCCAATGGGTAAGGAAAGTGCTTCGGACAGTTGCTGCTGGAAGCGCTCGCAGAATATGAGATAATCGAAGTCCTCGGGCAGCGCGCTACGATCAATAGAACCTTGAATTAATAGGCCCTGACGCGCGCGTTTCATGGCTGCGCCAGCGATTTTGGTGCCATCTGGGCGCAGCACATCATCGGTTGAGGGGTGAACGAAACATTGATCCGGAGCTGTGGCTCGTTGGCGATCTGCTTGCTCGCAGGCGCGTTGGCACGGAGCCAGTTGAGTTTGAATCAATTGAGCTTCGAGCGCATTTTGAATACAGCGGTGAAGTATGGTGTAAAGTTCTTTGGCAGGTATGTCTGCAGCCGAGAGGTGGGCTTGAATGGCTAGGGCGTAGGTCCAGTCGTAGCGGTGATCGACGATGCCGCCGCCTGTGAGTCTGCGGCAGAGGCGTAAATCTTGGTCGAGTCGTGCGGCCTGTACATCAGCTAGGCGTTGCGTGTACCCGAAGGTGATGGCCGGCTCAGTCCATCCATAGTGACGAAAGGCTGCAATACTTGAGGGCAGGGCGTAGAGCAGCGATGCGTCTATTGCCATATTTGTGGCGGCGTCGCCATAGGCATTGGGCAAAAGAATCAGCGGCACAGCGGTCGGGGTTAGTGGTCGGTCGAGCGGAGTGGCTCGATGTCGGTAAGTTCCTGGAGTTGTTCTTCGAAGGTGGCGGGTTTAGTTTTTAGCTTACTGACGATTGGGTGTAGGTTGAAGGTTAGGTTACTTGGGCGATTTGCAAAATCTGAATCACTATTTTTACACACAGATTGGACGCTGTCGAGTGGGAGGTCGAAGTGTTTGAGAATACGTTGGCCGATTTCGAAACGACTCATTGTTTCCGCGCCTGCCCAGTGGAAAATGCCGTGTAAATCGCGGCGTTCGCTGAGCTCGAGCAGTACCTCGGCGACGTTTGCGGCGGAGCAGGGTTGGCGGATCTCGTCGCAAAAGAGCTGCGGTTTCTCGCCGCGAGCGATGCTTGCTAGGAGTTTTTCGTGCAGACTGCGCTTTCCAGTCAGGCTATTTCCCATGAGAATAGGGATCCGCAGCACGACAGGGTCTTCGGGGTTGTGCTCTAACACTTCACGTTCAGCCATTAGCTTTGTTTGCCCATAAAGATTCATGGGGGAGGGCATATCTGTGGAGCGGTAGGGCTCGGCTGCATGGCCGTCAAACACCATGTCAGTTGATACATGAAGCAAACGAGCGCCGAGATGGGTGGAGAGCTGTGCGAGGTGGCGTGGCAGTGCGACGTTTATTTTTTCGGCGAGTGTAGCGTCGCTATCAACTGCGTCAGGCGAGGAGATCGCGGCACAGTTGACGATCGCGTCGGGCCAATGTTCGAGTGCCAGCGCGGTGATCTTGTCCAGCTCTTGCGCATCGATTTGTACGCATTGCTCAATGCCACGAGCAGTGGGTTCTGTGCGGTTATAGAGTGCGATGACGGAGTGTCCACGGCGGATGGCTGCTTGGGCATAAGCATTGCCGAGAAGTCCAGAGGCACCAGTAAGTAGAATTTTCATAAGTTTGGGATACTGGTTTTTGTTGCAATCGCCTTTTGGCAACGCAAGTTCAAAGCCGAATTATATTAATGAAATACGCTGAACTTGCGAATGCCGGTGTGCATCAACAGCCGGTCTATGAGCCCGGAAAACCAATTGAGTCGGTTGCTCGTGAATATGGGCTCGATCCGAATCATGTGGCTAAACTGGCTTCTAATGAGAATCCGTTTGGTCCCTCGCCAAAGGCAATTGCCGCGGGCGCGCGGGCCATGGAGAGCGCGCAATTGTATCCAGACGGCAGTTGCCATGACTTGCGGCAGAAGATCGCCCAGTTGCGTGGCGTCTCGTCGGATTCGATTCTGGTGGGAAATGGCTCGAACGAGTTAATTGAGCTTTTGGGGCATGCTTTTTTGCGACCAGGGCTGGAGGTCGTAATGGGGGCGCAGGCATTTATCGTCTACAAGTTGGTCACTCAATTGTTTGGTGCGACGCCTGTAGAAGTGCCGATGGCTCAATTTGGGCATGATTTGGATGCGATGCTAGCAGCGGTTAATGAGCGCACGCGCCTCCTATTTGTTGCGAGCCCGAATAACCCAACGGGTGTTGCGAATCCTGAGGCCGATTTGTTGAAGTTAGCCGAAAGCTTACCTGCGCATGTAATTTTATGCCTAGATGAAGCATATGCAGAGTATTTAGAGCAGGCGCCTGATTTGTCGGCGGCGATACATGCGGGGCGCAAAGTTGTTTGCCTACGGACGTTTTCGAAGATCTATGGGCTCGGTGGTTTACGCGTCGGCTATGCCTACGCGGATCCAGAGTTGATTGGGTTGCTGCATCGTGTACGACAGCCATTTAATGTGAATACAATTGCGCAAGTAGCGGCAACTGCTGCACTTGATGACCTAGAGTTTGTTGAGATGTGTCGTCGCGAAAATGATGCGGGACGAAGGGTTCTTTGCGAAGGATTGGCGGCGTTGGGCTGCCAGACGATTGCAGGTTCAGCTAATTTTGTATTGAGCCGTGTGGAGAATGGCGTGGCTGTCTTTGAAGCATTGCAGCGGCGCGGTATCATCGTGCGGCCTTTGGGACCCTATGGAATGCCAGAATATGTGCGAATTACAATTGGCCGAGCTGCAGAGAATGAGCGATTACTGCACACCTTGAGTGAAGTGCTTGGGGCTGTTGAGGGCGCGAAAATTTGATGAATGGGGCATCGATTAGTTTAATGGTGTCATTGAGTAGCGTGGCTATTTTGCTGGTGTTGCATGCATTGCTTGTGATGTGTGAAATTAGCTTGGTGAAATTCCGCTACGGCGGAGTAGATGATAAGAAATTGGCGGGTCTGAAGCGCCATCGAGGCATTGCTTATTTGATGGAGAATGGTGGTCAGACTGGGCGCGTGGTTCGCTTCAGCAAAACCCTTTGCACAGTAGCGGTTGGGCTGCTGTTGATGGCCGTGGTGAGTGACTTTTTCGGATTATTTGAGTCTGGAGAGATACCGGACCAATGGTTGGTTGTCTTGATGTCTTTTTTGGGTGCGGTATCAGTGCATTTCTTTTTTGCAGAGATTTTTCCGCGCGGTTTAGCAATGAAGGATCCAGTCAAAGCGATTCTCTGCTCTTATCGTGTCCTGTTGGTTTTTCAGATTATTACCATGCCCGCGATGCTATTTTTCAGAGGGCTGAAGCGGATGCTGTTTCGCCGGCTTGGGGTCGATGTTCAGGATGAATTAAATCCATTAGATTTAGATGTGCAGATTCGGGCCTTGGGTGAGGATAGTCAGGAGCTTTCTCCGGTCGTTCGTAAAATTGTCAATCGTGCGCTGCAGATGCGTGAGCTAGTTGTTCAAGATGTAATCTTGCCTCGTAGTCAGGTGGTGATCTGTGATTTAGAGGAGACGCTTGAGGCGAATTTGAAAATTATGAAGCAAGCGGGCCATACGCGCTTCCCATTATGCCGTGGCAACCTAGATGATTGCATTGGGATTCTACACATTAAAGATATTTTTCGCCGTGGAGAAGCATTGGCTGATCTTGATCCTGTTAAATTAAAGCGTAATGTTGCGATGTTTGAGCTCGAGACACCGCTCGAAGAGGCGTTGGAGCGCATGTTGCGCGCGAAGTTTCATATGGCGCTGGCGGCCGATGAGTTTGGTGGGATCGTCGGAGTAGTTACCTTTGAAAGTATCCTAGAAGAGCTTGTTGGTGAGATTCAGGATGAATTTGATACCGAGGAAGACGAGATTCGGGAGCTTCGCGCTGCGAATACGTATCGAATTTTAGGTCTGACCCCGATTCACGATGTAGAGCAAGCACTTGCAATAGAAATCGGCAACGACGAGGTCTCGACTTTTGGTGGTTTGATCACCGGAGAATTAGGGCGTATCCCTGCTCGAGGTGATACTCTAACACTCGAGGGAATGCGAATTACGATCGATGAAGTTGACGAGCGCCGCGTTATTGCGACTAGGGTTGTGCGCGAAGGCAACTTGAATTAGTAGCGCTGCGTTTTCCGCCGATCGCTTGCGAGTGCCCCACAGCAAGATTAGAAATTCGGAAATTAAGAGCCAAGCGCCTGCAAATTTTGTGAGTTCTCTCGTAGGATTGCGCTGAGTTGCAGTAGTAGGCTTTCACGATCGGGTGTGAATATGAAGCGGTCGCTACCAAGCTTTTCATAGGCTTCGACGAGCAGGTCCATTTGTGGACGACGCATGAGCAGCAGTCGATTGAGTAAACGGTTTAGATTTTCAGTGTGCCCCAGTTCCAGCTCAATGCGGATTAGTTCAGATAAAATCTGTTGATTAGTCGGAGCTCTGTGGTAGGCCGTAGTAAGAATTTTGCGCGCTTGTTGACTTCTATCTGTATCAATAAAACGCCGTGAAACGGCCAGGTAAGTTTGCGGCGGGTTGTTTTTCTCGTCGATAAAGTGCTGCAAGTAGATTTCACCGAGATCTGGGCGGTTAGTCCCATATGAGGCGACTGCCCGCAAGCTGTTGAAGATAGCCCAGCGGTTCTTAAGCCAATTAGGGTTTTCTTTGAGAAGCTCTTCAGAGAAGCTTAGAGCACCTTCGTAGTCTTTACTTGCCAAGTGGGATTCAATGAGGAGTAGAGCAAATGGGTCGATAGCAAATTCATTTTCGAGGGCTTCTTCGTAGGTGCGGCGCGCTAAGTCTATCTTACCAGTATCAGCGGCAAAGTTGGCGAGAGACTGCAGGGCGCTTTCATCATCTCGGAATTGTTTAAGCATGCGCTGGGTTTCACGTAATTCACGTTCAACATCATTGGCTTTGTTGTAGATATAAAGTAGCTCGAGGCGCGGCGCTGGGCTAAGTGGGTCTTTAACGTTTCTCAGGATAGCGTAACGACGGGCTTTGTCTATATCTCCCATCTCGCGGTGATAGCGACTGAGTTGCATGAGCAACGGTTCGGAGTTGGGGAAGCGACTCAGTGAGTGCTCCATTTTAGTGATCGCAGCAATCTGGTTGCCACGGTCCCAACTGATTTGCGCAGAAAGCAGTAGGCCTTCGATTGATTGGATTAAGTTATAGGAAATTAAGTAGTCATCAGCTTGGTCGAAGTTGCCGCGTAAATAATTCGCGTTGGCCGCACCGAAGGCTAAAATACGATTGTTGTCAGTTAAATCAGGCTCATTGGGTAAGTACTTATCTGCAAGCTGTTGGATTTTTTCATCCATTTGGTGGCGTAGTAGTACGCGCAATGTTTGTTTGAGATAGTCGATATCATCAATGCCACCAAGATCTAGGCCTTTAAGCATTAGTTCTGCAGCAATATCTGCTCGCTTGAGCGCGACTTCATAGAATTCTGCGAGCATACGGCGACCTTCGAGGTTTGAAGGCGAACGCATAACGCCTAGGCGCAACAGTCGCAACGCGTCTCGATAGTTACCCTCTTTGATTTCAGCAAGCCCGGTTTTAATATGATAGTCGCCCATTTCCTTCCGGTGTTCCTGCATGCGAAAGGGTAGAGCAATCATGCCCGTAAAAGTGACTTCATCAAATTCCTTCTTATATTTGAAGTAGCCGAAGAGAGCGGCGGCGACTGAGATCCAGCTCGCAATAAATAAGACAAAGAGCGTCGTTAATAAGCGCGCCCATCGGATTGCGATGTGAATCCGTCCATCTGGCTCTTTACGCTGGACTGCAAATCCAAGCAGAATTGGATTCTCGCGTAGAATGGGATTGCGAGTACGACTTTTTTCTTTAGCTGACATTTTTAGGAGTAGTAAATTAAGTATTTAATTATAATTATGCAGTTAGCCAAGTCAAAATAAGCAACTCTTTCTTATTGCACTCTAAGCGTGAGCCATCTAATTTTACACTATATTATTAATTTCGATAACGTTTTAGTTACATAAATACTTCACCCCATAAATAGCTAGGGCCTTTACTAGCAATTGCTGAATGAAAATACAAGAATCACTCCTAATCGCTTCAATTTTATTACTTTCGGGTTTACCTGTTTCAGTTCAAGCGGGGCCACTTGTTTCAATTGGAGACAGTGTGGATGTGTTCTTTAGCGGATCCTCATCGGTTAAATGGCAATCAAATGTTTTATACGACGAAAACGACGAGATAGAGGATTTGTTGTTCACTCTTTCGCCAGGTTTCGAAGTTAATGTCGGGCGTGGCGTCTCGAATCTAGATCTGAGCATCATTACCAGTTATGATATTTTGCGCTATGATGATCTGACTGAATTGGACAATGAATTGTTTCATATTAAAGCCGTCAGTTCATACAAAAATACCCGATGGGATGTCAGTGGGTCGGTCAGTTATGACGAAAAGCAATCCAGCGGTGCGGATGGCAACACGAATCGTTTGGGCAGGCTAACTGAATCGGATGAGTTGCGAGCCAATTTAGAGGGCGAGTATCGTTTGTCTCCAAAGTTTAGTATTGGTTCAGGTGTCAAGTACAGCGATGTTGAATATCAAGATGAACCCAGCATTGCAGATCGTGAAACCACCACCATTCCGCTAGATATTTTCTATGAACTTTCGCCGAAGATAGATTTAAGTGTTGGATATCAATATCAGACTTCCGAGGTGGGCGAGGTGTCTCGCTTAGCATTGACGAATACTGGAATTGAAACAGTTTTTACTGACAGCTATGATAAAGAGTCGCACTTCGTTAATGTAGGAGCGCGCGGTGAGTTGCTGCCGAAGTTGACTGGATTTTTTAAGGTGGGTTACCGCGAAACGGATCCGGAAGACAGAAAGTCTCAGAGCACTCTGGGCTTGGATGCCGATCTGACATATTCGGTCACACCAAAGGTTACTTCTCGTTTAAACCTAGGGCGTGACTTTGGTGTCGGTGGCGAAGGTCAAAGTACCGAAAATACGTCGGTTGATGCGAGCGCGACTTATTCTATTAATATGCACTACTCGGCGAGTGCATTTGCTGGTTATACTTTACGAGAATATACTGAAAGTGACAATGATGATAATATCTACCGCATTGGAGCGCGTTTATCGTATGTGCCGAATGAGTTCTGGCGCTTTAGCGCGGGCTATATGTATGTAGAAAACGATTCTGACCGTGCGCTACAAAGCTACGAAAATCATATACTTGATCTATCGGCATCGCTTCGTTACTAATTAATCTGAACTTCCCCCCGCTGTTGCGGTTTGAATGCCTCCTTGCGGAGGCATTTTTTAATATATGAAACGTCTGATACTACTCTTAATTTCGTGTTTACTTGCCTGCAGCGTGGCCATGCGCGCACAAGATGCTGGTGCTGGTGCTAGCTCATCCGGAGCATCCAGTTCGAGCGCAGGGAGCTCTAATTCTGGTGGTGTTGGTATGATCGTTGGCAGTAATTACGTACTAAAGCCTTCAGATGTGATTGAAATTGACGTCTACCAAGAGCAGGATTTGAACAAGACAGTGCGTATCGAGGGCGATGGAACTGTATCGCTGGCATTAGTTGGTAAAATCAAAGTCGCTGGAATGACGGTAGCTGAGAGCAAGTCATTGATCACGAATCTATATAATCGAGACTATCTTGTGGATCCACAGATTTCAGTCTTAGTGGTTTCCTTTTCCCCTAAAGTCATTCGTATTTTAGGGTCAGTCAATCGTCCGGGTGTGGTCGAAATTCCGCATGACCGGGACATGATGCTCACTGAGGCGATGGCGATGGTCAACGGCATCACGCGCTTGGGAAATCCGAAATCACTTAAAATTAAGCGAGTGGATGAGAATGGTCGCTCTCGGCAGATGGAGGTCAATTTTACTAAGATTGTGACCGATCCTGATGTGAAAGATATCATTCTTCAAGAAGGTGATACGATTTGGGTGCCCGAGAGAATTATCTAATTTTACCAACGAATTTCTATGAAAAATGATTACGTAAGAGGTGCTCCAGATTTAAACTCAGGCGGTTATGGCGGGAGTTATGGCTACAATGGAGGCAGTAACTATGGTTATGGTGGCGGCTATGGCGAGGGTTCGTATGGAGGTGGCGGGAGTGGCGCTCCGCAGCGCTCGTTTAAAGACTACTTTCTCATGTTTCGTGAGCGTATTTGGTATCTGATCGTCGCATTTTTTATCATTTTTTCTGGATCGATTCTATATACTTTCAACAAGACCAAAGTATATACATCGGTAGCGATGGTCCAGTTGTTACGCGATGATCCCTCGGCGATGCAGACTCTTGGAACAGGTGAGTTAGAGCCGAATCAAATTCGTACGGCTGAAGATTTGAATACTCAGATCAGTGTCTTGAATAGTGGCAAAATTATTCAAGGGGTAGAGCGGCGATTACAGGATGAAGAGCGTGAGCGTTTCATGGCACCCTATGCAGATGCACTGAGCTTTACTGGACCGCTGACTCCGGTTGAGGTCTTGGGTAAAAATCGAAAGGTGCTACCTCAGCGCATGAGTTTGATGATCGGCGTAGCGTATACGCATCCAGATGCTCTGATTGCGGCACGTGTGGCTAATTTATTTGCCGATGAGTTTATCAATTACAATTTGACGCTCAACATTGATGGTTCGATGAAAGCGGTTGAAGACCTTCGTATTCGAGCGGATCAACAGCGCGAGCGGGTCGAAGAGCTTGAGTTAAAGTTGGCGGAATATCGTGAGGATAACAATGCGGTGTCGTTGGACACTTCGGAGAACATCGCAAGCGTTCAATTAGCTAGCTTGAACGAGATGAAGTTGGCCAATAAAAATACATTTGATCAGATTGAGACTCGTTGGAATTTGGTTGAGACCTATCGTCGTGAGAGCAAAAATTTGTGGGAACTGTCGTTTATTGCGGAACAACAAAATGTAGCTCGCTTGCTGCAAGAGTTGTCTTCGGTTAAAATTCAGATTTCGTCTCTGTCTAAGCGCTATCGAGAAAAGCACCCTGTTATGATACAGTTGTTGCAGACATTGCAGGAGTCAGAAGCAGAGCTGCAGGGAGCCGTTCAAAATTCGGTGGACAAGTTGTCTGCTCAGTATGCTGAAACTAAGAGTAATTTTGAACTCGCTAGCCAGCGCTTGGCAGAAAAAGAAGCAGAGTTGATCGAGTTGAGTAAGACACGTGTTGAATATAACTCGCTTCTGCGTGATCTTGAAGTACAGCAGGGTTTCTTGCAGGCCTTGGTATCTCGTATGACTCAAGAGCAAGCGCAAATTAACCTGAAAAACCCTAATTCACGTGTGATTGACGAGGCGCTGCCACCATTGCGACATTCTTCACCGAACATTGTGATGAACTTGGCTGCAGGGTTGTTTGGAGGCCTGGCAGTTGGTACCGGTTTGATTTTCCTTGTGGCTTTCTTAGATGATCGTGTGAAGAGCTCATTCGATATTGAAGGAACGATTGGCTTGCCGATGCTCGGACTGATTCCACGCATCAAGAAGCTGGACTCGAGGTCTAAGGCACAAGCTGTCGCCTCTAATGTTGATCGTCATGTGACTGAAACTTTCCGCTCGATTCACTCCGCGTTGAAACTGAACGATGAGAGCAAGAATGCGAAAATCATCGTTACGACCAGTACCGTGCCTAGTGAAGGTAAGTCTTTCGTCAGCTCGAATTTGGCACTGACCTTTGCCAATCATGGTGATAAAACCTTGTTGGTAGACGGTGACCTTCGTTTACCTAATGTTGCGCGCTCCCTACAGTTGGAAAATGATTTTGGTCTCTTAGATCACGTTGAGAAGAGCGTCGGCCTTGACGAAGTGATCATTAAAGAAGTGTACCCGAATCTCGATGTATTGCCGTCTGGGGGTAAGTCGAAAAACCCGACTCAGGTGCTGAATAGTGCTAAATTTGAGGCAATGCTCGCGGATCTGCGCGATCGCTACGATCGTATCGTGATCGACTCGCCACCGCTGGCAGCCGTTAGTGATGTGCTGAACCTGTTGCCGCTGGCAGATGGTGTATTGTACGTAATTAAGTTTAACACGGTGAAGCGTAAGACAGCAGTGATGAATGTTCGCCGCTTATGGGAATCAAACACTCCCGTGTTTGGTGCTATTTTGAACAACATCACTAGTTCGCTATCGAGTTACTACTACTCAAACTACTCTGATAAGGCTTATCAGGACTATTACATTCGTCAGGATGAAGAGTTTGAAGAAGAGCTTGCTGGTTCTGTTGAGCCAGAGATGGAGCCTAAATCGTAAACGATAACATCGTCGGTATTTACCAAAAGACCCACTGATTGCAGTGGGTCTTTTTAGTTTGGGAAACCCACTGAGTTTTAGGGTGTGGAGGGGTCTATTCAGTGATTTCTTTACGTGGTGAGAAAACGATATTTTTGATCACTCGCGAGTTTCAATTTCAGTTAGGTGATTTTGGCTGCTGCCCGGCGCAGACGATCGTTGATCGCTTGGCCGATACCAGATTCCAAAGTGAGTTCAATCCACAGATGCTTGTAGTTTTGTTGATCGAGGCGTTGTATGAGCGCAAAGAGGTTGTGGGCGATTTCGTTGAGATTACCCGATTCTGAGAGCCAAAATACGTTGCATTGTTTCGAGTACCATTCTGGTTTTTGGTTACAGATTAGCGCACTGGTTTTGTCGGCTAGGTTGGAGTTGATTGCGCCGTGCTCGAGTAGAGTGACTTTTGCGCTGGGGCTGTAGTGTTGGGTGAGCATGCCCGGTGCAGTTTGTGCGCTAGTGTCGTCAGCCGCCGTTTCAATATGGGTGCTGAGTGGGATGCCTAATGTCTTGCTGATTTGATCTTCTGTAATTGGACCATGCCTGAGAATGGCCGGCGCCTCAGAGGCTCTGAGGTCAATAATGGTAGATTCTAAGCCAAAGTTGCTTGGGCCGCCATCAAGTACCGCTTCGATACGATTGCCCAGAGTATGTGCTACATGGCTCGCTTGTGTCGGGCTGACGTAGCCAAACGGATTGGCGCTTGGTGCAGCGAGGGGAAAGTCTAGTCGTTTCAGTATTTCTCTGAAGACTGGGTGTTGCGGTACTCGGATTGCGACGCTGGAGAGCCCTGCCGTGACTAAGTCTGGAATGGTAGCGCGCTTTGGCACCACCATTGTCAGAGGACCTGGCCAAAACGCGGCTGCCAGCTTTCGAGCGCTTTGATTCACCGCAATATGTGCTTCTGCACTGTCAATGTTGCTAAAGTGCACAATTAGAGGGTCAATCAGTGGGCGTCCTTTGACATCGAAGATTTTGCGCACACTTGATTCATTCAATGCATTACCAGCTAGCCCGTAGACGGTCTCTGTGGGCACACCGATCACCTCATCTGCGCGGAGCAGGTCTGCACAGTGATCATAGTTCGCTATGGTCGCTTCGAGTATCTTGTGACTATTGTCCATTAGATGTGGAACTGTGGATATAAAAAATCCTTCCCGTTAAGAGGAAGGATTGGAAAGTCCTATATTCGTAACGCAGCTTACTGCATGGTCAGCGTATTACGACCCTGCTTGATGAGTTTCGTGATACGACGCTGATGCTTTGCGGAAAGGCCTGTGTCTTTACGAGGAAGGATCTTGCCCGTTTCAGTTATAAAGCGGGATAGTTGCTCCACATCGTTGAACGTAAAGTCCATTGGGTTGCGGGAACGATTGAGTTTCTTGCTGTCTGTGCTCATGAAGCGAAGGAAAGTAGGTGTTAAGCGTATAGGTGCAAGGAAATTTTTAGGTTCAAATAATATGGCAATATATAATTCCAAGTTGCTGTATTATAATGTTTTATAAATTATCTTTGATGGCGCATAGAAACTGAGGGAGTACCGATTTTACTTTAGCAGGGCCAATTCCTTTAATTTCGAGGGCATCTTGCTCTGTTCGCGGCTTTTTATTTGCGAGTTCAAGGAGTACTGAGTTGGAAAATACAGTAAAGGCAGGCTTACCCGTTTGAGCAGCCATTTTTGCACGAAGCCCGACTAGTATGCCATAAAGGTGTCGGTCAAGTATGCCTCCGGGTGTCCCGTTTTTAGGCGTTGAGCTAGGTGGATTAGCAGATTTCTGTGAGAATGTTCCTGCAGTGCGTTCGGGTAACTCAAGATCGATGGTGTCGACTCCTTGCATTACGCGAGCGCCTGTAGCCGTTAATTTTAATAGAGGGTAGTTGCCGTCGACCTCGACCTGTAATAGTCCAGCTCCTTCGAGGCATTCAAACAGTGATTCGACATAGGCGCTGCCCTCTCGCTTCAGGATACCGTGAGTGGAAAGTTGATCCAGCCCGCTATCTCGGATTGCCGCGCTCTGGCTGCCCATTAAGCATTGTATGATTTTTCGCTTACCAAAGCGCGGCATCCAGTCGTCGGGGCCAAGTCTACGACTCATCCGAGCAACTCCGCTGAGTGCTTTTTGAACCAAAGTAAACTCACCTTTACTAGGTGCCCGGGCGGCGCGGTTTTTAGCCTGTTTACAATTATCGCAGCGTTTACAGTTCTCGCCATTGCACTCACCGAAATAGTCGAGAATCCATTTTTGGCGGCAGCTTTTTGCATAGGAAAAATTAATGACTGTTTTTAAACGTTCGCTATCGCGCTCGGCTTTAAGTGCGAGTGCTTTGCCATCAATGGGTAAATTACTGCCACTGAGACCGAGTTGCTTGATCCGTGTACCTTTGAGTCGCTTGCCTGGAATATCAAAGCGCTCGATCCAACCCTGACGGGCCAGCACGGAGATCGCCGTGCTGACTGCCATCGGGTTGACTTTGCGGCCGACTCGGTTGCAGAGCTCATCCACAGGAAGGCGAACCTCATGCTGTGCGTCACTTTCCGCACAAAGTACGTCGAAGATTTCTGCGATGAGTGCTTTGCCAGGATTGGCGCCTTCGATGAAAAAGTCCTGCACACGTTTGTCGGCATATGAAAATAACATTTCGCAGACGGATGGTGCCCCATCGCGACCCGCGCGACCACCTTCTTGGTAATAGGCCTCTACGCTACCTGGCATTTCATAGTGGCAGACGAAGCGGATATCCGCGCGGTCAATCCCCATTCCAAAGGCATTGGTGGCGACCACGATATTAGCATCGCGTCCCATGAAGCGCTCTTGGGCAGCACTGCGCTCGGCATCTGAAAGGCCGCCATGATAGCGAATGACAGCGTTACTTAAATGCTCAATTTTAGCCGCCACCGCATCGACTGACTTGCGTGTTGCACAATAAATGATGCCGGTTGTGTGCTGCTTGATCAGTGCTTGCAGGGCTTGTAGTTTTTCGTGGTCAGAGTTTGTTTGTCGCACTCTGAAACTAAGGTTCGTGCGGGCAAATCCAGCAACGAACTCGGCAGGTTGCTTCATTTCCAAGCAGTGCTTGATATCGACCTGTACGTCGGGCGTGGCCGTTGCAGTTAGCGCGATGCAGGGTGGGTTGCCGATGGCCTTACGCGCTTCGCCCAAGCGCATATAGTCAGGGCGGAAGTCGTGCCCCCATTGAGAGAGGCAGTGAGCTTCATCAATTGCAAAGAGGCTAATCGCGTCACGCGGTAATGCGTTAATAAACGACTGTGAGCGGAAACGCTCTGGGGCAATGTAGACCAGCTTGAGCGTACGTTGGCGAATTGCCTCGAGCGTCTCGCGTTGCTGTTCTAGAGTCTGAGAGCTGTTCAGTAGTCCTGCGGGAAGACCGCGTGCCTGCAATGCATCTACCTGATCTTTCATCAAGGCGATGAGCGGCGACACGACCAGCGTCACCCCTGGCAGTAGTAGCGCAGGGAGCTGAAAGCAGAGGCTTTTGCCCCCACCCGTGGGCATGACGACGAGGGTATCTTTTTTATCGAGTACTGCGCGTATGATATCGCTTTGCGGCTTCCGAAAGCTCGGCATTCCGAAATATTTCTGCAGTGCATCCTCTGGTGTCATTGCTCACCAACTATTCAAATGTTCACTGCTTTGCCAAGTCTAAGCTTTATTTAGTTGGTGGCGCTAAATTATCTGTCGATACTTAGTGGTGATCAATGCGCTCAATGCATAAATTCGCGCCCTTTAGAGCTGTGCATCAACGGCACTTTCAACACGTTTGATATAGCTTTGCAGGTTAGTGCCTGGCTTCATGTCATAGGCGCGTTTGAGTAGGGGTAAGGCTTTGGCGTATTGCGTCTCGTTGACGAGGAGCTGTCCGTGCTCAGTGAGTGCTTCGAGTCGAAAGTCTTGATGCCTCGCGGCTTGTTCAAGTTTGAGAATCGCACGTTGCACGAGTTCGCTAATCTTTGTTTCTGCCTCAGTATCACCCGGAGTCATTTTGGTGCGCAGGTTACGGGCCTGCTTATAGTAAATGCGAGCGAGTTCGATGAGCGCATCAGCTTGGGTCGCATCTTGTTCGACTATTTGCTCCAATGATTGGCGGGCGGCATTTTGATCACCACGGGCACTGGCGAGCCCAGCTTCAATGGTCAGTAGTTTCATTGTTTGATCTTTATCTAGGCTGTTGCCGTAGCGAGCTCGTATATCGTTGATGAGTTGTTCGGCGAGCTCATAGGAGCCGTAGGTGTAGAGTATGTCTACGGTTCTTAGTGGTGTTTCCGCTGGCAGCCCATCTCCAGTTTTGAGTGCTTCTTGATAAGCTTCTAAGGCGAGAGAGAATGCCTGTTGATTCAGGTATATATCTCCGAGCAAACCAAGATTTTCAGGGCTGGCCTGACCCATACGACGAATGATTTCGAGAGTGGATGCTGCCTTTGTGTCATCGCCTAAATTAAGATATACGTTGACCATGAGGCTCCAGTATTCTTGTTCGTCTGGATCTTCTGCAGCGAGATCTTTGAACAGCGCGAGTGCCTCTTCGTATTTGGCAAGATTGTAGAGTGTTTGAGCCAGTCCGGCGGTCCAGTCAAGATTCTCGGGGCTGTTCAGTACTGCTTGCCGGTAGGCAGTTTCGGCAGGGAGATATTTACCTTTATTCAGAAGGCAGTAGCCGATGAGCCCGTAAGTGCGCCCGTCGTTATCACCCAGTTCAACTGCACGGGAAAGTGCTGTGAGGGCTTTATCCAATTCACCTTGCTGTAGATAGAGTAATCCAAGATTCTTATGTGCTCGTAGGAATTCAGGGTAGTCGCGCACGCATTTTTGGTAGGCTTCGGCTGCCTCTGGTAGGCGTCCCGCTTGAAAGTATAAATTGGCAAGGACCATCTGGATCATGCCACTACTGCCGCTGTTGACCTGTGCCTCAAGCATTTCTGTGGCTTGTGCCGGTTTTTTCGGAATGAGTTCCACTAGCTCCTTGAGGAGCTTTATCTCCTCTGGCTTAGGGCTTGGCTCACGTTGGGCCAGCGCAGCGTAGGATCCAATGAATCGGTCAATGAAGGCGGTGTCACTAAATGTGCGTTTAAGCATATCCGGTGAAGTCGCGAATTGAGCATGTGTGGTACACGCGAAGGTCAGTAGCAGGAGAGTACGGATCAAGATGCGTTTCATAATAATTAATTACTGAGGGAGAAGGCAATCGGGGCGATCATGGTGAAGGGCACTGGCTCCCCGTTTTGCATGCCAGGTTCAAATTTCCACTGCCTAACTGCATCCACTGCATAGGCATCAAAGGCTGGATGGTCAGATTTTTTTACAGTGGCATCGACCACATTGCCTTGTTTGTCGATATCGAAGCGGATGTAGACTCGACCTTCGATACCTTGGTTTTTCAAAGCGGGTGGGTAAATCGGCGCGATTTGCCGTGTGGGGCGGGGCTTGTTATCCAAGTCGCGAAAATTGATAAAGTTCATGGATAGCGCTTGAGCCCCGACACTAAAGTCTGGGACAGAGAGGTCCGAGCTGGCAAGGTTGCCGCCGGTTCCTGGATTTAGAGCCACATCGAGTTGGTCTAAACTGAGTTTGGGCGGCTCTTTTTCGATGGTGTCCATCGGCTCAGGCTCAGGCTCGTCTTCTTGAATGTCTTCTTCTATATCTTCGATTATTGGTGGAGTGTATGCGACCAGTTGCTCATCGTAAGATTGCGCTGGTTTTTGGACATCCCCGAGTATTTGGGCGAGAGCCATCACTATAAAAATAACGATAGAGACTGCGAAGCCCAGAACCATAGCGATGGGCATGTCTCGTTGAGAGGTCGGCGTGCAATATGTGTGGGATTTCATCCGTGCCTAGTCCTTGAGTGTGGATATGCTAATCTTTTTAGCCCCAGCGCGTTTGCATTCGCTCCAGACTTTTGAGAATACATTATGATCGGCATTCAAATCCGCCTGAATGATCACTGGCATTTCGTTTTGCAAAATGTTCTGCTTCACATGAAGGCTTACGCCGGCCAAGCTGATTTCACGACTCCCGTAGATGATCCTATTATCTGCGGTGATTGCTAGAATGAGGCTATTTTTTTCTAAGTTTGCGTCGGTTAGAGCAAAGGGCTTGTCGATCGTTGCGTCGGGTTTTTCAACGAACACTGTAGTGACGATAAAAAAGATTAGCAGGATGAAGATACAGTCGATCATCGGAGACAGATTGATTTCTGCTGTTTCGTCCTCTTTGGAGTATATGGATCTGCGGTATGCCATATTAGTCAATGGTGCTGAAGCTAAGCTTTTCTGCGCCTGCTTGTTTTGCCCGATCCCAGACTGCGACCAGTAAGCCGTGACGAGATTTTCCGCTGGCCTCGATACTGACAGGGGTGTCTTTGCCGATGAGTCCATTGCGGACAATTTCGTTGACCTGGGCGAGGGCAATCTCTTGCCCTTTAAATAGTACCTTACTGTTTGCAGTAATGGTAAAAGCAACGTTTTCGCTTTCTTGGTTAGAGGGCAGTACGGTGCTGTCAGGCTTGTTCAATTGAATACCAGCTTCTTCAACGAAGACTGTAGTGACGATGAAAAAGATTAGCAGTATGAAGATACAGTCGATCATCGGCGAGAGATTGATCTCTAACTCATCATCTGATTCATCCAGCAAACTTCGACGGGGCATAGTGCTAAGTGGTTATCAAGTTTTTCGCCCCCAGATTAAGGCAGGTGAGTGTGAGACTTTCCAGTCGTGCGAGCTTGGCCTCTATTTGGTGTGCCCTTCGTTGAATAAACATCACCAAGAATAACGCAGGTAATGCGATGATCAATCCAGTCTCTGTAGTTACCAGCGCTTCGGAGATTCCTGAGGCGACTACGGTCGCCGTCTCGCCGCCACCGCTAGTGGCAATGCCGAAAAAAGTTTGCAGCATCCCGAGTACGGTTCCGAGTAGTCCGAGCAAGGGAGCAGCCGCAACTAGGCATTTTACAAATTTTAATTGTTGTTCAATGATTGCCAACTGGGCGATGCGTACTTCATCGAATCGGTTGCGCACGGTCTCTACCGACTGAGTGTTCTTCTGAGTGTAGCGAATAATTTCTTTAACCCGGCCCTTTGCTTTTTCTGGTTGCTCTACCCACTCACGCCAAGCGAATTCCTCGTTACCAGGCAGGTTAGTGCGCGCTATATAAAGCACTAGCCGAAAGGCCTGTGTATATAGTAGAAAGGCCAGCAGAAACAACGGTCCCATGACCCAGCCACCGCTTAGCCATATTTCAAAAATTTTCTGTAAAGAGACTTCCATTGTGAGCGACTTGCCTACGAGTCTTTATTCTTGATGCCGTGTATGCCATTGACGAATGAGATGGCGACTTGCTCCAGCTGTCCGATCTTTTGTCGAGCCATGCGTGAGAGGAGCCCGTGCACTACGAGCACTGGGATTGCAACAATCAGCCCAAACTCAGTGGTCACCAACGCTTCGGAAATACCTGAAGCCAAGCCCTTGGGGTCACCAGTGCCATAGATAGTAATCAGCTGGAAGGTTTTAATCATGCCAATCACTGTTCCCAGTAAGCCCATCAATGGCGCGGCAGCAGCTGCTAGCGCGAGGAAAGCGAGGAAACGCTCTAGCTTAGGACGCACTTCGAGGATCTTTTGAAATAAAAGCTCTTCGATGATCTCACGTTTCTCAGCTCCACGTTCCAGACCAATCAATAGCATTTGCGAACAAACGCCGGGTACCGCTTCGGCTTGTGAGCGTGCCTTCGCTTCGTCGCCTTCAATCAGCGCATTTAAGACTCCATCAACTGCCGTCGGCTTGGCGGTTTGGAAGCATGTAATTTCTCGAATTTTGAACAACGCCAGCAATAATGAAAGGCCGCCGAGTGCGATAATGCAGTAACCAACCACGCCACCGTCTTGGATGTGTTGGAGGATGGTTTTGCGGACCTTGGCTTTTTTCAAAGCTTTTCCTAGTGTGGCATCTAATGGTAATTCGCCAGTGGCGTTTTGAGCGACTGCTTGAATCGCTTCGGCTTGTTCTAGAGTAAAGCCCGATGCCACAACTGCATCGGGATTATTGGCTTCGCGCTCGACGATGCCCGCCGCATCGCTTATATGGGAGGCAAAATAAACTTGCGGGCCAATGGACACGAAGGTGCCCGCTTCGAGTTTCCCTGACGGTGTCATCGCATTGCCATCGTAGCGATGTCCCCCAAGAGCCGCATCGATTCGTGCAATCGCCGCTTCGACCAGCTCGATTTGTTTCAAGCGCTTTTGTTGCTGACTTACATCTACATCGTCTTGCACCAGCTTAGCTTGCTCAAGTTGCTGCATGTAGATCGGTAACTCGCTCAGGTCAATGCGTGCTTCAAATTCTCCGATAAATTCATTCAAGCGATTGACGATAAAGTTTTGTTGATCCCGCAAGACGCTCACGCGGCCGCGCAGATTGTCTAAGTTAAGCGTGCGACTATCACGCTGAGTCAGTAAACGATTACGCTCTCTGCGCACCTCGATCACCTCAGCCTCTAATGTGGCAATTTGAGTCGATAAAGGCAGCTTTTCCTTTTCAATCTGCTGACGTACTTGGCTCAGCGTATCAACCGCCTGGCGTAAATCCTCATCAGCCCGTGCCTGAGCTTGGTTGAAGGCTTGGGCTTGCACGCAATACGTGGCCAAGAGACTTACCACGACGATGCTGGCAGTTTTAATTTTATTATAAGATTGCATGGGTAAAAGCAATTTGAGGTTAGCGGATCTCTACAGGTATATTTACGAAGTCGAGCTGATCGGTCTCGCCTGAATAGGTTGCGATAAAGCGACGTACATCGGATGCTGATTCGTTGCGCGTAGACCACTCCCAGCCGTCAGGGCCGGGTAAGCCCACACCGGCAAATTTGCCAGCATCATCCACATAGACTGCGAAAGCCAACCCCCAGTAAAGGGTGGTTACACGCTCTTGAACTCCGGTGCCAGAAATGTCGCGTGCGTCAGTCTGCAGAGTGAGTGTTCCGTTAAACTTCTCTGCCTGAGAAAGCACGCCAAGGACCGTCAGCAGGCGTTGACCTAGTACTTTTTTTGTTCTGGTCGCATCTTCTGGAATGTTTTGCAGCAACGGCGTGACTTTAATTAACAGGGGGGAGGGGAAGCGACCTGAAAGCTCTTGAATCGCTCCCTCTAGGGCGCTCACCTTGACTGCCAACATCTCGTTGGAACGCTGGATTTCTTCTCGCTCCGCCTGCAGGATCTCACGTTCTGTATCTGCTGATGTGCTGGTATCAGAGAGTATTTCGACGGCGCGCTTCAATGCTGCTAGCTCATCTTTGAGGATGCCCCCCGAAGTTTCTAGCATCGCTTTATCTCCCAGCCAGCTTGCTCGCTCGTCTGCGATGATTCGGCGAGTTTCGATCCACTTGTCGATTTTCTTTTCTGTGATGGCGATACTCTCAGCAGATCCATTTACGCTCAGGGTGCTTACTAGTAGAAGGGATGAGAGGAACAAAATTCGTTTCATAATAAAATAATGGGCAGGGGATTTAATACTGCTACTTCCAAAGTAGCTGTCTATAAATTAACGAAGCTTTCCACGAATTAATCGAGTCCAGCTTTGAAAGCGTACTTAATTATGTACGCTATTCTATAAACCGAAGATAATCGTAGTATTATTAGCGGCTTAATCCGACGGCATCAGCAAGGCTATCTTGTGAAATTCGGATTTCATCAAATGTGACTGTAGGCATTCCGGCAGAAAAGCATGACACGATCATGCCACCGAATAAACCACGCCCAGAATTTTTTATTTCCCGGCGAATATATTGGCCAACTTGCTCCGGCTCACTACCTAGTTCAGCCAATCGCAATGCGGATTCAGAAAAGTCATTGTTAGCAAAATGAGTTGCTTGGTCGTCATCCAACACCCACATGTTCAAAATAATCGACTTACGCTTACCTGCGACTGGTAGATTTTCGATTTGCCAAATCACCAAGTAGGTCGAGTTCGGCAGACAAGGCGCGCCTGCTTCGCTTTTAGTTACACGATCTTTACCTGCTGCGATCATGCCATATTCTGAGCCCCATTGTTTCGGGCAAAATGCAAAGGTCGCTGACCGTGGAGTTAACGGATTTTGACTCGGAAGTGAGAGTAATAAGCCAATTGAAGACTCAGTTTTTAAGGCGTTTGCGCTGAAACGAAAGCTCCCATAGACATCGCCTTTGTAGCTTTCAATAATCTGTCGCATAGCGAGGCCTTTACCAATTGAATTAGGTTTGCGCTCACCCCTGACTTCTAATGAGCCGCGAACGGAGTCAAACCCTTTGATTTCTATATCTGTTGCCTGTATAAGGGGCTTTCCCGTAGTTACCTGCCAAGTGCTGGCCCATCCATTGCTAGTATTACCGATGCGCGTTGCATCGCTGCTAGCGAGCAGAACCGAATCCTGCTCAGTCATATCAAAACCTTCATAAATATTGCCGCGAACCGCGCTTGTTAAAAAAAGTAGAAGAGTTGTGACGAAAAGTGGAATTAGTGTTTTCATAGTTAATACTGCTTAAGGTTGTATGAGCTTATGCTCGTTCAAATTATAGTTGATTGGAGGCTTGTTTAGAAATACTGCAATTTCTTACTTGCATTAGTGTGCATAAAAGTGCATTAATGTTCCTCTTGTTTTCGTCAACTGTATTCTGAAAGCAACTTAAACTTTATCCAAACCCATAGCCACTACTTATTTATGAATGACCTGCTGCGACTCGCACTAGCTGGAATGCTTGCCATGCCCCTTGCTTTAATTGGGCAAACGACTCCTGATACTACAAAGCCTCTAATGGATGAGATTCGCGGCGCAAGTGCCGAGGATGAAGAGGAAGATCTTTATGTCTTGCCCGAATTTGTGGTCTCCAGTGATCAGGATGAAGGCTATTACTCGGCTAACAGCACTTCAGTCACACGAACCAATACTTTGGTGAAAAATTCGCCGATCTCCATGTCGATTGTGAACGAACAGTTGCTGGACGATTTGAACATTCTCAGCGCGGAAGATCTGGCGATGGTGAGTGCTTCTATTGATGAGGACCCCAATGGATTCTCGCTTGACCGCATTCGGATCCGCGGCTTTCGCAATTCGTTTTCACGCTTTAATTTCTTTAAGCGCAACCTGCCAACGGACCCTTATAACATTGCCCGTGTGGATATTATTAAAGGTGCCAATAGTCTGATTTTCGGCCAAGCTTCACCAGGTGGCTCGGTTAGCAACGCGCCCATGTTGGCAAATTTTAATAAAAATACCAAGGCCCTGTCCGTCGCCGTAGGTAACAAGGACTACCTGCGCTCGACCTTCAACGCCAACCAGATCATCAACGACAATTTCGCGATTCGCGTCATGGCTGTGCACAGCGAACAAGGTTACGACCATCAATTCAAGGGCAACAAACTGGACGCGCTGACGGTGGCGACTACCATGAGGCTAACGCCCAAAACGCAATTGCGCCTGCACTTCGAAGGTGTAAGCGCGACCAACCGCGTCCCCACCCGCTCCATGCGCGACCTGACCGAATTCGACTCAGCGCAACGCGGGGATAAGTATGATGGCATACTGAGCGAAGGCTCGGCTTCTGGCAGCAACACCAGCTACCAAGTGCCCTTTTCCCCTGACTGGGTCGAATACTTGCCCGAGCAGGTCATGGATTGGATAATCGACTACACTACTAATCCTAATGATGGCCAAGGTCGACGCAATCCGATGACCGGTGAGTTTAATCCGGTAACTAGCCGCCAGGATCTGATTGATCACTATGCCTTGATCAACAGCGCGAACTACGGATCCGTGAGTGGACCGGATCGATTCAACGATCGTGACGGTCTTTTTACCATGGCTGACTTCACCCATGAAATTAACGAGAATCTGCAACTGAACCTGTCGATGAACGTCGAGCAATTGGACGCAAACAGTTTGGGGCGTGAGTCATATGGGTCGATACGCGTGAGAGATACTGTTACTGAAGATAATTATAATTCTCAACCTAACGGTACACAATATATCAGAACCTTTTGGACTAAGAACGACATCAGCACCGATCGCATTGGTTCTCGTAGCGCTTTGGTATTCAAAAACGACTGGTTCAATGCCAAGAACCGCATTATCCTAGGCTGGGACTTCAATACGCAGACCAAGAATGAACGATTTGAGGACCAAGTGCCCGTCGGTGCCGCGACCAATCCAGCACTGAACGATATAGCTGGCGCCTTTTTACCTGAGCCCGACTCGTGGGTTAACAAAATAACCGATGCCCATAGGGCCTATGAATATATTGCGCTATCGCAACCCTTCACCGCTGATCGCTCCATCCTGCAGTTTAATGAAATCATTGAGTCAGACATAGTAGGCGCGGGAAACGCTGGAAACCCGGCTGAATGGGCTTTAAGCAAGACGACTTTCTCCAAGGTCAACAGTAACAGCCTGTGGTTTGCCGATCAAAGCGAGTTCTTCAATGGACGCTTGCACACATTGATGGGGCTTCGTTACGACTACATCAAAATTGAGTCCTCTTTACGCAAAGTCTCCTATTTCGGTTATGACTCAGGCATTGACGATGGGCGTAACAACAAAACATCGGTTACTTATGACAAGTTGAACCCCACTATTGGAGGACTATTCTGGGTAAACGACAAGATCGGTATTTTTGCCAACTACGCACAATCGATCGAAACGCCCTCCGGCACCCAACGTACGCCTCTCTCAGAGATGGCGCCGCCAGAACTGGGTGAAGGTGTTGAATTTGGAGTGCGCTTCGACTTGTTCAATGGCAAGCTCGATGGTCAACTTGCTTATTACTCCATCACCAAGATAAATGACAACGCGTTCGCCTATTCTGACCCAATGCTCAATCTCATTTACCCATATGAGATTTATGGTAGCCAGTTTCCAGAGAATTACGATCTCACCAAGGAAAACGGGGATCCAAAAGGACCTGATGACAATAAACCTCTCCTCTTTCCGAGTTTAGCTGGGCGACGCGGAGTTGGCGACGAGACTCGTTCCGAAGGTATAGAATTGGACTTTACCTATAATCCACTCCCCGGGTTGAGTATTATTGGCTCCTACAATTTCACTATAGCCAATGAAATTCTAGATCTGCATCCCTTGATTCCGAACCCTGAGGACTTCGAACTCTTTGGCCGCCCCGATCACCGCGCGGCCCTTACTGCGCGTTATAAGTTCAGTAGCGGTGCGCTCAAGGGGCTTACGATTGGCGCATCCCAGCGCTATCGCTCTGCTACGATCCAGACCCGCTTCGATCTATACTACGATGCAAATAATAATCCAGTCGGACAACCTGAAGATGCTGTCCGCACTGAGCGCCATTATTTAGACTTTGGTGACGAACACACCACCAGCGCGTTTGCTACCTGGGAGAAAAAACTCGGCAAGAAGCGCAATTCTCCTAAATTGATAATGGGATTTCGGGTAAAAAACCTGCTCGACAACACGAATTTTTCAGGTCGCGAAAATTACGGATACTACCGCGAATCACGTTCCTACAACCTCTCTGCTAAGATTCTATTTTAGACTGGTTTGCCTAGCGATGCCACCTCCCCAATAAAAAAAATAAACCCCACATCCAATCGTGCAGACACCAAAAAATAGCGGGACGCTCTCTCGGACTGAAAAAATAGGCTACGGTCTAGGCGATACAGCGTCTAATTTATACTTTCAGTTCTTTAACATCTTCCTGTTTTATTATTACACGGATGTGTTTGGTTTGAGTGCCGGAGCGGTCGGCACCATGTATCTATTGGCGAACTTCTGGGATGCCGTGAACGACCCAATTATGGGCGCGATCGCCGATAGGGTGGAGACCAAGAAAGGTAAATACCGTCCATTCTTGCTCTGGTTCGCGATTCCTTATGGCGCCTTCGGCTATGCGATATTTGCCAATCCAGATTTGGCGGAATTGGGAAAACTAATTTATGCCTATCTAACCTTCATTGGTTTTAAGATGATTTATACGGCGATTAACGTCCCATACTCAGCAATGATGGGCGTTATAACTCCGAATGCCATGGAGCGGATGGCGTTGTCCACTTATCGTTTTGTCGGAGCATTCAGCGGCGGCTTTGTTGTTTCCTTGTTGGTGCGTCCGCTGGTCAAGATGTTTGGCGGAGACAATGAGGCGCTAGGCTTTCAATGGACGATGGCGCTGTTTGGGGTCGTTTCAGTATTAATGCTCTTTATCACATATGCGACGACCAAAGAACGCGTGAAGCCGCAGCCAAAGAAGCACGTCAAGCTAAGTGATGACATCCGTTTTTTGATGCGTAACAGGCCATGGGTGATCATGGTAATCGCAGCGGTATGCACGCTATCGAATGTTGCCGTACGTGGTGCAGTGGGCGTTCACTTTTTTAAATATTATGTCGATGATGGCTTTCTTCCATTGTTTACCCTTGGTAACCCGGATTCGTGGTTCTTTCTAGAGTTTGACCGCTTTACCGTTTTCTTATCTTCAGGGACGCTAATGTTTATCGCAGGAGTGACCCTCACAGGTCTGGTAGCTCGAGCAATGGGCAAACGCAATGCCTTGACATTATTCACTCTGCTAAATGCAGCGACAGTCATTGGCTTCTTTTTCATCCCAGCGCACGCCTATTGGACGATGTTTGCAGTCAACCTATTGGGCAGTTTGTTGGCAGGTCCTACACCCGCATTGGTCTGGGCTCTCTATACTGATGTGGCCGATTATGGAGAATGGAAATTCGGACGGCGGGCGACTGGATTGGTGATGTCTGCTGCAATGTTTGCACAGAAATTAGGGCTGACCATTGGTGGTGCTGCCTCAGGTTGGATGCTTGCAGGCTTTGGTTACCAACCGAATGAGGAACAATCACCCGGCACTTTGATGGGCATTTGTGTGATGTTTAGTATTATCCCCGGGGCACTCGCATTGCTTAACGGTATTGTCTTATGCTTCCTAAGCTTAGACGAGAAGACCATTAAGCAGATGCACGCAGAGCTGGCAGAGGCGAGGGCACTAGCAGAGGAATCTGGAGAAGAGGAAACTTCATAGATATAGCCCTAGGACACGTGAATGACTTCTAGAACCAGCAGACGCTGGCAGTTAAAGATTCATCATCTAATATCTACAGATACATTATTTTTTAGAGGAATTATGTTTGAAAAACTATCAATTTTCGTTTCAGGGGTCATTTTACTTATGGGGTCACCAGCTATGTCTATGCAAGTAACTGTTAATAAGTCTGAATTCAAAGATTCAGTTTTTGATGTCGAAATACCCATTGCCGGGCGCTATCGCGTCGAGGTTTCAGCGAAGGGCGAAGCGATTTTATTCATTGAAGATTACATCCATAATCTGGACGGCCGCACCTATGACATTACTGCGGCGATGCCGGTCAATTCGGCCGACCAATTCGTCGTTGTTCAAAAAGATGGTTCTCCCCTGGACACAGGCGTGCATAATATGAGGGTCAATTTCATCGAGGGTGCCGCCACGATCGATTGGGTCAGGTTCACCTTATTGAAGGAGCATGAGCTGACTCCATATACCCTGAAACAGAACCTTGAAGGCGACGAATGGGCGCTCGTTTGGTCGGATGAGTTTGAAGAAGATGGCGCGCCCGACCCTAAGGTTTGGGCATACGATTTCGGCGATTGGGGCTGGGGTAATCGCGAGCCCCACTACTATACCGAAAATCGTCTCGAAAATGCCCGCTGTGAAAATGGTCGGCTCATCATTGAAGCGCGCAAGGATCGCGAAGATGGTGGCTGGACCTCGGCTCGGCTAACCACTCGTGGACGGATGAGTTTACTTTATGGAAAAATAGAGTTCAGTGCCAAGATCTCTAGACGCGATGGGTGCTGGGCTGCGATATGGTTGCTGGGCGATGCTTACCGTGATGAAGTCTCTTGGCCCTATTGCGGAGAGTTGGACATTTTGGAAAATTACGGGCGGGAAATCGATGATGAAACTGGCGATGGCCCCACGCACTTTTCCTGCCATACGCGCGCATATTACTTTAAACAGGGAAACCACATTCACAGTAAAAAATACGTCAAGCAATTGGCGAGCAAGTTCCATACCTATGCTCTGGAATGGACCCCAGAATCGCTACAGATCTTTTTGAATGGCGAGCATGTCTTCACGTATGACAAAAATGCGAATGCCTTGGAATATCCGTTTAACGACCCGCAGAATTTAATAATGAATCTGGCTATGGGTGGCGGACGAGCCAGAAAGATTGATCCATCACTGACTGCAGAGCGCTTGGAGGTTGAGTATATCCGTGTATATGGCCGGCAGTAGGCATCGATTTAGATAACATGCTAACTGCACTGTCTATTCGCTGAACTTGATTAGAGGACCAGCCTAGTCCTAGGAACTAGTGAATTAGCAGTTGGCTTACTCGCTCACTCTAATCTATCTGTAGAGTATGCTAATGAAGACTAGACTCAGCTCCTCCAATTTCTGCCTAACCAGCATTTCCGTGATAGCCACTTTGCTTTGTGTCTTCTCTTTCTCGAGTATAGCTGCGCAAGCACCAAACATCGTATTGATTTATACAGATGACCTCGGCTACGGCGATTTGGGATGTTATGGTCATCCGACGATCGCCACCCCTCATCTTGATCGTATGGCAGCCGAAGGGCAGCGCTGGACGGACTTCTATGCGCCTGCTCCAGTTTGTTCAGCCAGTCGTGCGGGTCTGCTTACGGGGCGCTATCCTACCAAGACTGGAACTGCCTCTGCCGTCTTTTTCGAGTGGTCGGCCGAAGGCCTGGATCCAGCAGAGGTCACCATTGCCGAAACACTCAAGCAAGCTGGCTATGTGACTGCTTGTGTAGGCAAATGGCATCTCGGCCATCAGTCGCAGTACCTGCCCACTAATCAGGGCTTCGACTCCTATTTCGGCATTCCGTATTCAAACGATATGCGCCTTGATCCGAGGATGCCGTTCGCTGAAGATGTGTTGCTTCGCGAAGGGATGACTCTCGAGCGTGCGCGGGCGCGGGGGAACAAGATCAATAACTGGGTGCCGTTGATGGAAGGCGATCAAGTGATCGAGTATCCGTGCGATCAAACAACTCTGACTCGCCGTAGTACTAAGCGCTGTATTGAGTTTATTCAGAACAACAAAGAGCGGCCATTTTTCCTCTACTATGCGTCTAGCTTTCCGCACATACCACTCCATGCGTCTGCTGAATTCCGCGACAAAAGTCGGCGCGGACTCTACGGCGATGTCGTCGAAGAATTAGATGCATCTGTGGGAGCTATTCTCGATACCCTGAGGGAGTCTGGTCTGGCGGAAAATACCCTAGTGGTGTTTACCTCTGATAATGGACCTTGGCTCAAAATGGATGAACGTGGCGGCAGCGCTGGACTATTGCGTAGCGGCAAGGGTACTACTTGGGAGGGCGGTATGCGCGAACCGACCCTATTCTGGTGGCCTGGCACGATTGAGGCTGACTCTGTTTGCCGAGACATCGGTTCAGCGCTTGATTTCTACGCCACCTTTTCCGCACTCGGGCAAGGGACTACAAAAGCCGAGGATAGTTTGAATTTAATGCCTGCTCTTAAGGGCGGAAATAGTCCCCGCAGTGAATTCTTTTTTTATCGAGAAGAGGAGCTTTATGCAGTGCGTTCTGGTCCTTGGAAACTCCACTTAATTACTGAAGGTGCGTGGGGAGATGGGGAGCCAAGAATCAAGTATGATAATCCTTTGCTGTTCCATCTCGGCCATGATCCCAGCGAAAAATATGACATCGCAGATAAACACACTGATGTGATTGAAGCGCTTATGGCTTTAGTTGAGCAACAGGAAAAAGCAGTCAAAACTGGCCGCAACCGCCATGTCAAAAAGCTTGAATACCAAGAGCGACCAGACTGGGCGAGATAGTTACGTTCTGGAATTTGATGATTAACGGGCCTAATTTCGGATCGGGAGAGTGGAAGCTGGTGCGATTTATTTCCTCTCAAAAACACGTACATAATCAACTATCATCTGCTGCGGATAGCTAGTCATATCGATGCCCTCAATCCCGCCCCAACTGCCACCTACGGCAATGTTAAGGATCAGGTAGTAGAGGTCGTCTTCAGTGAAGGGCCAGTCGTCGTCAGTACGCTTGCCCTTCGGCACTACATGGTAACAGATGTCGTCAATAAAGAACCGGATCTCACTCGCGCTCCATTCAACCGCGTAGGTGTGAAATTCAGCCCAGACATCTGGCAGAATCACACTGTCCTTAACGTTGATATGATTCATGAAATTTGAGTCCTTGGTGTGAACGGCCGAATGTACGTGGTTTGGATCGTAACCGACGTGTTCCATAATATCGATCTCTCCGCATATAGGCCACAGATTCTTTGTCTGATCACCAAGCAACCAAATCGCAGGCCAAGAACCGCGACCCTTGGTAAAGCGTGCACGGGCTTCCACCCGCGCATGAGCAAATTCTTTCTTACCTCGAGTGACTAGTCGCGCCGAAGTGAACTCTCTGTCGCCAAGTATCGATACATCCGCATTAGAGCCTTTTAACTCAGTTATTACCTCCTTAGAGCGTGCTGCGCTGACTTCATCTAAGCGTGCTGCAATGACTAGGCAGCCATTTTCTACACGGACATTTTCAGGCTGATCGGTATAGTTTTGTAATTCTTCATTAAATCCAAGGTAGCCATAATCATAGTCCCAAATTTCGGAATTAGGCTTTCCAGTGTAGTCGAACTCATCTGACCACGAGAACTCCCATCGCTCTGGGTTAAGGGAAGCATTTGGCGCAGCGTATGCCGTGTTAAAGGCAGAAAGTACAACTAACAGTAATATGCTCGCAGTATTAGAAGGGAATGAAGGAACAGTCATGTGACAGGTAAATTTGTAATGGTATATACTATACTAGTTAAAGAGTCATTGTGTATCAAGCGCCTCAATGCGCTATTTTTAATTATATCAAACTATCTAGCTATTTTGCAGGTGGTAGAAACGTGGCGGTTCGTTTACTGAAAGAGTAATTGTTCAGGTATCATTACCCTCACGCAGCGAATATTCCCTGTTCGTTGAGTCACATCCTGGTAGGCATCCGCTGGCAATTGACTGCCTTCTGATACGTGTTGGCTGCCATCCTTTCGGTCTATTTGTATTTGGATATGTGCCGTATCAGAGTCTATACTATAGATAAAAGGCGTCTGACAGTAGGTGAAAGCGAGTGACCCACTTTTGAGTTCAAAGGTTTCAACGTTACCATCTAAATTAGTGGACTTAAAGGTACGTGCTTCGTGAATGAATTCAGAAGCTAGCAACAAGCGGGGATCAATGTTTAGCGTACCCGCTTGAATACGAATGCCTAATTCGCCAAACCGTGTGATTATTTCTTCCTTAACCTGTCCAGTCATACCAGGTTGTTGAGCACCGCTGTGAGCCGGTGTGTGTGAGTAGGGGTCGGATGGAAATGCGCCGTATTGCTGTGGTGTCTTGTTAAAGCCTAAACCTTTGCGGATCTTGTAGTATCGAACACCCAGTGCGTTGAGTAGCTCATTGTCTGGCGATGTTTTCTCAGCCTCTCTGAAGAAGCATTCTTGTACCGCTAGCAACAGCTTAGAAACCTGGTGCCAATAGATGCAACCAAGGCCCTCGAAGGAGAACATACCACCGCTGCGCCCAGTGAAGGCTCGGTGGTTGAATGCATTCTCGTAGATGCCTTGGACTAGGCCCGATTCTTGTTCTACTAAGTCTGTGAGTGTTGCTTCAGTTACAAGCTCCTGCAGTAGCAATAGAAGTGCATCCTTGTTCTCTAATGTAGAAGCGAAGCGCACTTGGCCGTGGATGTCTTGTTTGACCAGTCGTGCATCGCTCACATTGATCATGTGTTGCATTAGTTTACTGGACTGAACCGCAGTCTCTTGGATCAGCCCCTTATTCATAAACATGGGCAACTTGCGATCTGGGTATAACAGGAAGCTGTTACGATCTTCAACATATAGCTGACTTTCAAACATTGTGTCGACTAGCTCTACCGCCTCAGAGCTGCTTAAGTGGCCAGCGCTTAGCCCAGACACCTGTCCCTCAAGCATTTCATTTAGTTCGCTGACTGACATTGAGCTGCGGTCTGCGGAGTAATCAAGAAGGTTATAGCTATTCATTAGTCCGTCTGGGCGCATAGCAGCATCTAAGGTAGCTCGTAACCATCGTTCAGTATCTTCTAATAATTGAAGCACAGTTTTTAATGGCAGGTTCCGTGTTACGAAATCGGCGGCGTAGACACGCTCTCGGTAGCATTGCCCCGAAAGGCCTAACTTACGGACCACCTGTGCGCGCAGAACATCATCTACAGTGCTGGCGTGCGGATCTGTATCTGGATTAGCAAAAATAGGTAGCAAGGAATCGACGAAATCAGCGACTGGGGCGTTTAAGGATAATTGTTTATTGTGGTCGAGCTGACTCCACCAATCGCGACAAAATCTTACGTATCGTAATAAGTGACCCGCAGTCACCATCGATAACCCGTTCCCAACGAGCGCATTGTTGGCATCATTCCATTCTGGTCGTTCGGTGTTCATCCAAACACCGCCTCCTGGCACGAAATTACTTAATTTCACCAGTGCTGGAATCAATAGTTTTTCGGTTAGGCTGGCCTTCTGGATCGATGTATCTGTCCCTTTCAGCAATGCACCATCACTGCCTTCTTTTTGCGCCTGTATTCTTAGTTTTGCGCTTAAGTCCGCATCAAAAATGATAGTTGATTGGGGATTATCTAAAATAGCCTCCAGTGATTTTATTCGGTAGGGAACATTGGCAAAAACAAATGCCCTTTCGTCTAGCCATTTGTTCAATACTTCAGGCTCGTGCGCACGTTGTGTTTCGATCAGGCGTAGTAGGTAAACAATTTGATGGTCTCCCCAATAACCAATGCCAGAAAAAGGATCCTCTGCATCGATTTCCTCCCAGTCGAAACCGCTGTCGAATATACGATACGGGTTGTAGCCATCCATGGTCGATGTGTTCAGGAACTTTGCAACCACGTGTTCGAGAAAGAGTGGGTAACTCAGGCACAAGGCTTCCCAGTTCTGAAAAATATCCCGCCAATTGCCCTGATAGGCCATGCTCGGATTGCCCTCTGCATCGTGAGTATTTATCACAAATTTGTTCCAAGGGCGACTCGGATCGCCATGTCGACGACTAAAGGTCAATGGTAAGTATTCTAGAAATAGTCGGAGTAAATCCAAGTCCTTAAGCGCCTCGATTCGACTGCGGCATTCTCTGTAATCCAACCAACCATTCAAAACGAACAGGTTAGCTTCGTGAGATTCGTAAAGGTTGTGATTTGCATTCTTAATGTGTGCCTGCAGATGTTCCCCTTTAATTTCGTAACCATTAATGAAGACTCCTCCACGCATCGAGTTGAAGAGTACATTAGCAGTGTGGTGGATCTGCGTCATGGGATCATTGCCACATTGGAAGGCATCCGCGCTGGCAAGTAAATCCGTAAGATCTGCATCATTACTATTAATCGCTGCTGCGACGAGTTCCGTGCCATTCTCAGTATCCAATTCTTTAATACGTTGAGAAATCTCAGCAGCGTCGAGGTCGCAGTCTAGCAAAATTAGCCATTCTTTTGACTCTCCTGGCTCCAATGTGATTTCACCTTGCAGCCAGTATGCGCCCCGTTGCCCGCAGTTTAGATCACATTGATTTGTGGTGGTAGCCTGAACCATTGTATCAGGTGCATCTGTGGCTAAGGTCACTTTTGCTTCTGGAAGGCCAGCAGACCAGACACAGTTCGCACGAAGATTTTCCATCGGTTCGGGGCGATCTGTAATCCCCGATGCTGTGGAATACAATGCCATGCGCGAGTGGGGTTGCACCTCGCTTTGCTTGTAAGCGTCGGTTAGTACACTACTGGTTGCTTGTAAGCGTGAATCTAAGCCAGGAGGGAGTATATTGGCAACACCATCTAAAATATTCAGTTGCACTGCCTGATTGCCGTTGTTTTCCAAGCAGGCTGTGCGCGCCAAACCGAAGCGCCCCGCGGGTTGCCAGCGATAACTAAAAGTTAATCCGTCATGAGCGCGCTTTTCTTCAAAGCAAATAGTGTTGCCCAGTGTGCCTTTTGATAAGGTTCGCTCTAAGCTGGGCTCTTTCAATGTATGCGGCGTGAATGGTTCCCATAGTTGATTGCCTTCCAAGCGGATCATTGTGCGTGGCCCAGTAGTGCCGTAATTGTCATGTATTTTGTCGACGGTTACATAAGGAAAGATTGATTTTTCTGCACTTTCTCGACCCGCGCTCAGCGATCCGCGACTAGAGATAAAAGCCCATAAATTGTCCCGACTGACGAGCGACATAAAGAACGGTGGCATCTGATCGTAGTCTTGGATCTTGAGGTATGATGCCTCTTTGATTATGTTACGTTCATCAGTGATTTTGTCTTTAATTTCCATGTTAATTTTATTTTGCCTTGAATTATGCACTTTAATGCACACGCTCTGGTCATATGTCTAATATAAAATCTCTATTTTTCACACCATTCAGCCTCGTCTGCTATTTATTTGTCCTGCATCTATCCGTGACTGCTGTGCAAGGTAACGAGGCAATTTTAGCCAAGCGCCCCAACATTGTTTTCATACTGACAGATGATCAGCGTTACGACGAAATTGCAGCCATTGGTAACTTTCCTTGGCTCAAGACGCCAAATCTAGATCGTTTGGTGAATAATGGAGTCACTTTTGAAAATGCTTTTGTCACCACATCACTTTGCGGTCCTTCTCGCGCCTCGTTTTTAACAGGTACCTATGCTAGTCGCCATGGTGTCATTGTGAATGAGCATGTCGACTACGACAAAAGTTTGCCGACATTTCCAGTGCTTTTGCAGGAGGCGGGCTACAACACTGGTTTTATGGGCAAGTGGCATCAAGCGATGCATAACAAACCGCGCCCTGGCTTTGACTACTGGGCATGTTTTTGGGGGCAAGGAAAGTATTTTGGCGATACATTCCTTTTGCACGATGGTGCAACTCGTGTAGTTCCCAAAGGTAAATATTTGACGGACGAGCTCAATGATATGGCGGTGGAATTTATTCATCAGGAGCGTGGTGATCAGCCATTCTTGCTCTACCTGAGTCACAAGGCCTTGCATCAACCATTTACGCCAGCACCACGGCATCGTAAGCTTTACAGCGATATCGACATCCCTTCGCAGGATGACCTAGACGACGATTTGGCTGCCAAGCCTTCCTACATTTCTGAAGCCGCATTAAAGCGTCGGCGTATTACCGGAGGTAAGGCCCCTTTACATTCACGCATACCCGACAAAATGCGCACGATCACTGCAGTCGACGATGGTGTTGGGATGATCATTCAAGCCCTTGAAGACAAAGGACAATTAGATAACACCATCATCATCTTCGCAGGAGACAATGGATACTTTATGAGTGAGCACGGGGGGTTGCATGATAAACGTAAAGCATATGATCCTTCCATTCGTATCCCATTGATTATGTGGAACCCTAGCATAAAGAATGCTCTGAAAGTGGATCAATTGGTTCTAAATATAGATCTCGCGCCTAGCTTACTCGATATTGTGGGCGCTCCGATCCCTGAGCATATGCATGGTGAGAGTTGGGTTCCCCTGCTTCAGGCAGATGGTGAAGGTCGCGAAGGCTTCCTATACGAATATTACAAAGAGTCGGACTATCGTCCACGTGGAGGCTTTCCAGGCACTCCGACGCTCCACGCTTATCGCACGGAGGATTGGAAGTTAGTCCGCTATCCAGATGGTGACTACAAGAGCGAGCTCTACCACGTTTCGGCCGATCCGAAGGAGCTCTACAACCACGCCCAAAACCCTGAATACGCGGAAAAGCTGGTTGAATTGAATGCAAAGCTGGATGCACACCTCGTTAGTATTGAGTATGTGGCACCTGAAAAAATTCCTGGCGGTGGCATCACCCACTATCAGCTCTACGGCAACTAACAATGACTGCTACCGTCTGTGGCCGTAAATAGATGATCCAAGTCAGTCGAGTGCTGAGCAAATAATTTGATTTTTGGTGAAATAGACACAGACACCAAAGCATGGGGATAGCCGTTCGTTGCAAATTTGTAGCGAACGGCTTAACTCTAATTAATTACAGGTTAAAATAATAATAATTGGCAAGGCTTAGATCAGCTTTGCTTTCCTGACCCACTTCAAGCTTACATTCTGCGTCAATACCAACGACCCAATTACGCTGATCAGCCGATTGACTAACTTGTATTGCTTTAGTCAAAATAGTATCTTCCGCGATTTCCAAGCAATTGTTGGTGGACTCAGTAGGTCAGAGGTCTCAGCCGTTAAAACTAGTAAATATGTTTTGGCTAAAGCTCTACCCGAAACGTGTCAGCACCTTCAGCGGATTCGATTTCAGCGAAGCTGAAATGCAAGCCGTCCTCGAATCCCTCCGGGATTAGCGTTTCCATACATGACGAAACCGATAGCGGCATCCGTTGGGAAGTTGTCATCCCATCCTATCGCCAAGACCTGCAGCGAGACGTCGATCCCATCGAAGAAAATCATCCGCGTTTACGGCACCGATAAGATACCCGAGTCCGACGTCATCGCCCGCTGCATCAGCGATGACGACCACCGTATCTACACGGTTAACGAAGCCGTGGCTCATTACTTGACTGGGCAAAACTTCGACGAAGCCTTCCTCTACTCGCTCCGAGATCCCGACGAGACGCAGTTCTTTTTTGGCGAAGAAAGCCACAAAGTCCTAGCGTTAGATAACCCGCTGCAGAGTGACCAAAGCCACCTCCGAGTATCGCTCCTTCCTGGTCTACTCGACGTGCTCAAGCTTAACGCCGCACGCGGCACCGGTGCCACACGCTTCTTCGAGCGTGGACACGTCTACCGCGAGGTTAAAGGCGAGATGGTCGAACTCGTCTCCGTCAGCTTCGTGATCGTCGCCGATCAAATCTCCCGCAAGTGGCGCCAGCGTGAAGTCGCCGACTTTTACACCGCCAAGACAATCTC
>JAFMDL010000040.1 GCA_017857255.1 Puniceicoccaceae bacterium
TAATCCAAACGATACAAATCACGCATCTCTTCAGTCTGTATGTGTATCATGAAATCAAACGCATCCACCACGATCCAACCACTGCCGACCTCGCGATCTTGCCCCAGCAACTTTACACCTGCCTCACTTAGGCTCTTATCTAAAGCCGCCTTAATCGCCTTTACATGAGGATTTGATGTGCCTGTTGCCAATATCATATAATCGGTAACTGAAGAGGTCTCGCGTACATCAAGCACACGAATTGCCTCGCCTTTTTTATCTTCGATTGCGGATACAGCGCAGCGCATTTCAGCGAGCGTTGCATTTGTCTGATTCTGTTTAGAAGTGACCATAGTGTTTCTTAATCCAAGTTGCTATAAAGCTCTTGCTGGGAAATGAAAGCCCCAACTGCATCTGGTACCCAACCTTGCAGAGAATCTCCCTGCTGACAACGCCTGCGAACCTCGCTCGAACTCTCATGCATTAATGGCGTATCGAGTACTTGATAGAGCAGATTCTTACCTGAATTAGGCCGCTGTGTATCAGCTCCTGTCCGGGGCAACACTAGAAACCTTAGCATTTGAGCTAATTCATCAATACAACGCCACCGATCCAACTGCTCAAACTGATCTCCGCCAATAATCCAAAATAAATCTGCCTGGGGGTAGCGATGCGTAAAATGCCGTACCGTCTTCACTGTATAACTGATACCGCCTCGCTCGATCTCAAAGGGATCCAAATCAAAATCAGGCTCATTCTGCAGTGCCAATTCGAGCATGTGTAGTCGAGTAGCCGCCTCCGTCATAGGAGTATGTAATTTTAATGGAGACTGAGCAGCAGGTATAAAAATGACTCGATCCAACTGCGCCTGCTCCAATGCGTAGCGCGCGACAGCCAAATGCGCACAATGCACAGGATCAAAGGCCCCGCCATACAACGCGATTCGTTCACGCTCCTGTTTATCTCTCTGAACTTCCATTCTTCCTGTAGATTGTTTTGACCTTCAGCCAATAGTCATTGATAGCCTTTGTGCATAATAGCAGAAGCGCAATATGCAAACTACCCTAATACACGAGACAGACATTTCTCTGGCACAAACACTCGAAAATATACATATCGAGGCAAATGAGGGCGGCCCAACTATCGGCGAACTAACCAATGCAGTTGGCGACAAGGGCTTCGGCGTATTACTGATGCTGCTGGCCTTACCCAGCGCACTCCCAATACCAGCACCCGGCTATAGCATCCCATTTGGTGTCGCTATGGCGATTATCGCCATTCAAATATTTATCGGTCGGCAAAGCATTTGGCTACCGAAACGCATCATGGCGTTTCGAGTACATCCACGACTAGCAAATAAAATGCTTAAAAGTGGCGCGGCTTTCCTCAGGCGTATCGAAACTCTAATCAAACCCAGATTGCGCTGGATGCACTCTCGGGCGGGTCATTCGGCCCTAGCCATCATTATCTGCATCATGGCAATATTAATGATGATTCCAATCCCTGGTACCAACACTCTGCCAGCGATGGCCATTTTTATCATTGGGGTGAGTATGTCGGAAGAAGATGGTTTTATTGCTCTCGGTGCGATTGGTTGCGCACTTTTAGCCGCGACATTATCAGGCGTGGTACTGTATTTATTCTTTAGCGAAGGCCCGCAAGCTGCCGCTGCTGTTGAAGACTGGATCAGAGCGCAACTTGGCTTCAGCGAATAAAATACAATATTCTGACCGCGCGCGCCTATAAACTGAAGGCAAGGCATAAAAAATCCCTGCTGAATATATTCAACAAGGATCTTAAAATGGTAGGCCCACAGGGATTTGAACCCCGAATGACTGCACCAAAAACAGTAGTGTTACCATTACACCATAGGCCTTTGAAGTTGGCGTAGCGTAGAAATGAATGCTTACTCGTCAAGCCCACTCTTTAACAATTTTGATTCTTTCTAGTTCAGACCACAAACACAGATTATATTACAGATACCTTACCACTACTTTTGCATGTAATCGTGAATCCATGGGTTGACGTCATCCTATAAACAAAGTTTAAAACACCTTTAATGGATGAAGTAGAGCAATCTGGCCCAAAGCCGAAATATCGTCGTATTATACTAAAGTTGAGTGGCGAAGTGCTGCGCAATACTGAAGATGGTGATCCCATCGATACAATTATCCTGCGCAATATCTGCGAGGAAGTCAAAAAAGTCGCCGATATTGGCGTCGAAGTTGGCCTCGTGATTGGCGGTGGTAATATCTTCCGCGGCCTCAGTGGTGCTGAAATGCGGGGCGTGGATCGTACGACCGGCGACTACATGGGCATGCTCTCCACCGTCATCAATGGTCTGGCATTTATGGATTGCCTTGAAAAGCTCGATGTAACTGTACGACTACAGAGCGCAATCCCCATGGATAAGCTCGCCGAGCCTTTCATTTTACGCCGCGCAACACGCCACCTTGAACGTGGACGTGTGGTCATCTTTGCAGGTGGCACTGGTAACCCTTACTTCTCCACCGACACCTGCGCAGCACTTCGCGCCAGCGAAATCGGCGCAGATATGCTGATGAAAGCTACCAAAGTAGATGGCATATATGACAAAGACCCGAACAAGCACGATGACGCCGTCAAATATGATCACTTAGAGTATATTGACGCACTACGCGACAGGCTCAACGTGATGGACTCGACTGCGTTTTCACTGTGCATGGAAAACAAAATGCCTATTTTAGTATTTAGTATGCGTGAACCGGGCTCCATCCTACGCGCAGTCATGGGCGAACACATCGGCACACGAGTCGATTAATAAAATAGCACATAACCAAACACTTCTAAACACAGTTATACATATGGAACCCAAAGATATCCTTAAGACCCTCGCTGCAGACCTAAAGAAAGCAGTCGAGCACACATTGAACAAATTTAACAGCCTCCACACTGGAAAAGCATCGCCCACGATGCTGGACTCAGTCCGAGTGACCGCTTATGGAAGCACAGTCTCCCTCAAAGAAGTCGCTGCTGTAACCACTCCAGATGCGAAAACAATTATGGTACAGCCTTGGGATAAAAGCGTCATCCGCGATGTCGAAAAAGGTATCCAAGAAGCCAATCTCGGGCTTAATCCAATGGTCGATGGAGGCATCCTCCGAGTCCCCGTCCCTGAACTCACTGGTGAGCGGCGCCAAGAACTCGCGAAGACCGCCGGCAACATGGCCGAAGATGGCCGTGTTCGTGTTCGCCAAGCCCGCCGCGATGCGCTCGACTTGTTCAAAGCAGCTAAAGAGGACGGCCTCTCCGAGGACGACCACAAGCGCTATGAAAAAGACGTGCAAAAAGCACACGATGATTACATCGCAGAAATCAATCAACACCTTAGCGGCAAAGAAGGTGAACTGAAAAAAGTCTAGTTTGTATGGCAAGCCGAACGAATGAGTGTGCAGAAATAATCTTGCCGTAGGATCAGATTATAAGAAATGCATATAGAGCACCACATTCTAAAGCATCCCCACCCACTTGCTTTACCATCTCTGCAAAATCTCCGACCTAATTGTTCCTAATTCTTAAGTGATTCCACTCGATCAAACAAAACGAGTCGTCATAAAACTCGGCACCGGCGTTCTTACTTCCGGCATCGGGAATTTGGATACTGAGCGCATCCATGCACTCTGCGGCCAAGTCAAAACACTCCGCGACAGAGGCATTGAAGTCATCCTAGTAAGTTCGGGAGCCGTCGGTCTGGGCATGGGTAAGCTCAAGCTGGACAGCCGCCCTAAGGATCTGGCTACTTTGCAGGCCTGTGCATCGGTGGGACAGACGATATTGATCAATACTTGGCAAAAAGGCTTCGATCCGCACGGACTAACTGTCGCGCAAGTGCTACTCACCCGCGAAGATCTGCGCGCAAAACACCGCCATAACGCTGTGTTTAATACCACGGAGCGACTCCTCTCCCACGGCGCAGTTCCCATCGTCAATGAAAATGACGCCATTAGCGCCACTGAAATAAAATTCGGCGATAATGATACCTTGTCCGCGCTAGTTGCCAGTGTGACGAATGCAGATCAACTTTTTATACTCTCCAATATACCAGGCCTCATTGATATGCAGGGCACTGGTGAAGTCGTGCCCTATGTCGAGAAAATAACTCCAGAAATTGAGGCGATGGCGCAAGGTACCACCCACACCACTTCAGTCGGCGGAATGGTCAGTAAACTCTCCGCTGCAAAAATCGCTCACCGCGCAGGTTGCGGTGTCACGATCGGCAGCGGCCAGGACAGTGAACTATTTAACAAACTCCTCGCCGGCGATCGTGTCGGCACTTATTTTGCCCCAAGCGGTGAACCGATCAAATCCCACAAGCGCTGGATCGCTATTCAGGACCATACACACGGTAGCCTGACGATTGATGCTGGGGCAGCCACTGCGCTACAACAGCAAGGCAAAAGCCTGCTCGCAGCAGGTATCACCTCGAGCACAGGCGATTTTGAAGAAGGAGATGTTGTTAAAATTTGTACGGCTGATGGCACTGCGATCGCCCATGGTTTAGCCACATTCAATGCCAGCGACACGCGCAGTATTATTGGACTCCATCCTGATGCCATCACCACCAAACACCCGGAGCTAAGCTCTAGCGTAGTCGTGCATCGCGATCACCTTGTACTACTCGACTAAGGTAGCGTAATCAACGCTCTGGCACAACAGCGGTGGAATTCCGCATGACAATCGAGCATTCATGACGAGTGATCTTTTGAGAGGCCACTTTTTCCTTCGATTCGATTGATTCGATCAAAGCCATTATGCTAGCACGCCCAATGTCTTCTTCTGGAATACTCACCGTCGTTATTGCAGGAATTGTTAACTGGCTAATCCGCTCGTTAGTCATGCCCACCACCGAGAGTTCCTCTGGCACCTTGAGGTTGAGTTCATTGGCAACCTGAAGCGTACACGCAGCAATACGGTCATTAGCGCAAACAACTGCGGTAGGACGATTGTGCGGCTCCATTAATTGCCGAGCAAGCGATCTCGCCTCATCCATCTTCCAATTACTCCACAAGACAGGGCACTCAGCTACATTTAGATTAAACGCTGCAACCCCACGCAAAAAAGCCTCGCTCCTCTCGCGACTCGACTCCGAAATGCAATCCCCTCCGATGTGTGCAATTTTACGATGCCCAAGTTCAAAGAGATGCTTAATTAGTGCCATTACAGCAGCAGAATTATCCGACTCAAATCGATCGTGATTAAATGTAAACGAGCAATTCGTGCTGGCGACTGCTACCCCGTAGCGCTTGGTCGCAAGTTCAAAAAATTCATTGGTCTCAGGGGCAGGGTTGATGTTGCAACAGAAAAGTCCCTCCACTCTTGATCCGAGTAACCGCTCCAATGCACCTCGCTCTTCTTCACTGCCATGAACCGCTTCTATTCGCAATGAATACGGAGTGCTCTGAATTGCGTTCAAGGCGCCCACTAGAATTTTGGCCCCCCACTCTTCCGACAGTGAACTACTCAACATTCCAATAGTCATGCTACGACCAGTCTTCATGCTCAATGCATTCTGATTAGGCACATATCCCATGGCTTCTGCCCGCTGGAGAACACGTTGAGCTGTCTTCTCTGATATACCTAATTTTCGGTATCGATCATTCAGTATCGCCGAGACAGTAACACGGGACAATTGCAGCGTTTCCGCTATATCACTGATTTTTATCATTGCAGTAACTTCAAGCATTAAAACCGCGCTACACAAGTATAGAAGATTTACATTTGCAATTTAGCCAATATCATTGGCTTGACAGGTAGGTATCTACTTACTTTACTCGTATAAAGCTACTATTCACATGTCTACATCAGTATCACTCAAAAATTCAGGTCTTTTAAATTCACGACAAACTGCTCCTGAAGCAGGTCAAACTTCTAAATTTGAACAAAGACTCAACCCTCTTGGGCGGATTCTCGAAATAGAGGGCTACCACGTATGGTGCTGCTCGCCTATTTATGGGCCTGACGGACGTGTTCACGTGTTCTACTCACGCTGGCGCAACGAATATAAGTTCTCAGGCTGGGTTTCAGCCTGTGAAGTCGCACACGCGGTGGCTGACTGTGCCGAGGGTCCTTATGAAGATCTGGGGGTGGTCCTTAAAGGCAGTGGCGGGCAGGCGTGGGACTCGTGGGCCATCCACAATCCGACAATTCAGAAAGTTGGCGATCGGTACGCGCTGTTTTACATGGGCTCGGACGGCTCATCACTGGATATCGAACAGAGCGACTTGCCAAACTTATCCGACGAGGAATACGAAAAGTACTATACGGACTTGGTCTACACCAAACGCATCGGTCTCGCTATGGCGGACAGCCTAGATGGGCCTTGGGAACGCGTGGGAGACGAACCGATTCTTAATGTCGGAAAGCCAGGCGAATGGGACGATGCTGTTGTCAGTAATCCCTCACTGCTGCAACATTCTAATGGCGAATACTGGCTGTACTATAAAGGCTGGGACTGGGACACCGGGCGCCGCTTCAACGGCAATCGCAAGTATGGCCTAGCCATCGCCAAAGACATCGCGGGTCCCTACATCAAGCAATCAGCTAATCCAATTGTAGATTTTTCTAAAATCGGTGAAAGAGTGCAATGCGAGGATGCCTACACATGGTATGAAAATGGCACTGAGTTTCCCTTTAAAATGATTTTACGCGACATGGGCTTCTTTAACCATGAATACGGTCTTTTTCTGGAATCCAGCGACGGCCTCGACTGGCAGAATCCGCAAGTTGCGTACAAAGACGCCCCCTCTTATTTTGATGAAACCTTACCCGGACTCGAACGCCAGGGAAGGTTTGAACGCCCGCAATTACTAATCGATTCGGCAGGCAGACCTACCCACCTCTTTTGCGCCTATCAGGGCGGCAAATATAGCACCTGCAGCGGAGTCGTCTTACAAATAACAAAGAGTTAAACTTTGAAAAAGAAATCCCTATATTGTCAGTCACAAGAACCGAAGGCGATGGCGTTCACGTTGATTGAACTCCTCACAGTGATTGCAATCTTCGCCATCCTCGCCGCTATTCTAATTCCAGCGGTCGCACGGGTCCGGGAGAGTGCAAAGGCATCTAAATCTGTCAGCAATCTACGCCAAATTGGCAGCGGCTTTCAGTTGCTAACTATGGACGGCCCCCCTGGAAAGGGAAATCGCCCAGGTTCATTCCCAAGCTATGCAGGCAAGGATGACATAGGGATGACTTATACTTGGCCCGATCTGATCGGTCAGCAACTTGGCTTTGTAGAGCGCATAGATGGTAGTTATCGTTGGAATGTGGCGCCCGCAGAAACCGTGTTTCAGAGCCCCTTCCGCGAAATAGCCTTTGATCCAACCAACTGCAAGGCGACCTCAGGTTACGGTTACAATTACGTCGGCCTAGGCGAATGGTCATCAGCCAACCAGCACCTTGCGGATGATAGAACCGATGGGAAGGGTAAAATGCATACTAACCTTCTCAAGAATCCAGCAAAAATGGTGGTGGTTGCGGAGTCCAACGGCGACGGCACCGTAGATCATATGGTTTGGCCCGCATGGCCAGCTGCCAGCGTGTCAGATGCGTACAATGGCGGCGGTCATTACTTGTTCGCGGACTGGCACGTCGAGTTCATCGACAAAAGCAAAGTTCTCGCGAACAAGGCAAAATATTTCGATCCGAGATCCAACTAGTAGACGTAAATAAACGATGCGTACGAATTTTCAATTTACCGATGGCTGGAAGTTCCATCGCGGCGACTTTAACGAAACCAATTACCGGGCGATTCATGCCAATCGCTTCAAAAGGGCTGAGTGGATGAAAGCCGGCAATCATGGTATTTCGCGCGTCGGCTACCCCGATCAAGCATGGCATGATGTGAACTTGCCGCACGATTTCGTCGTGGCAGGCGAGTACACGCCGACTGCCAATGCAGTGCATGGCTCGCTGCCGACTGATGTGGCTTGGTATCGCAAGACGTTCGAGCTTCCTGCGGAAATCCGTCACCAAAGAATCCATCTTGAATTCGATGGCATCTACCGTGATGCCACCATCTGGGTCAACGGACACCTTGCTGGCAGTCATCTTTCCGGCTACACCAGTTTCTCACTCGATGTCACCGAACTTTGTGACCCGAATGAATGTAATGCAATCGCGGTGCGTTGCGATGCGCAGGAATTCGAGCTCTGGTCCTATGAAGGCGGCGGCATTTATCGCGATGTCCGTCTGGTCGCCACCGACGACCTGCATGTACCCTATTCTGGTACGTGCATTCGTAGCACTTTCCCGGACGAGGCAGATCTATCTAAGGTTCAAATTGAGTTACAGGCACAGATCCACAATGCCGGCAGGGAGGATCGTGCCGCGCAAGTCACCTTCAAAATATTTGCAGATACGGGAGCATCCCCCGTTTACGAGTCGAGCCAAGCCGCTCCAATCGCCGCTGGAACGAGCGCTGCAATTATGCATTGCCTAGAGCTAAGTCAGCCTAAGCTCTGGAGTGTCGCATCGCCGCATCTTTACCGCTTGGAAACCCATGTTCAAGTCGCAGACAAATCCTGCGATATCTATCATAGCCATTTTGGTGTGCGTTCGATTCGCTTTGATGCCGACCAAGGATGCTTCCTCAACGGTGAACGCATCAAGCTCAAGGGCGTCTGCAATCACCAGGACCATGCGGGTGTCGGCGTGGCCATCCTGCCAACCATCGACGAGTGGCGCCTCAAACAATTAAAAGCGATGGGCTGCAATGCGATTCGCACCGCACACAACCCTCCTGCTCCACACCTACTCGATCTGTGCGATCGAATGGGGTTCCTCGTGATGAACGAAACCCGCTTAAGCGGCACATCACCGGAATTCTTGGGACAGCTCGAAGCACTCATCACCCGTGACCGGAACCACCCATCGGTCTGCCTCTGGTCACTGGGCAACGAGGAAATGCTGATTCAAGAAAATGCTATGGGTGCGAAGATGCTGCAGAGGATGCAGGACCTGACGCATCGCTTAGACCCGACACGACCTTGCATCTATTCTGCCAATTGCGACTTCAACAACATCGCTGAAAACTTTGTTAACAACGGGTTTCAAATTGATACCTTTGGCGCGAACTATACGATGCGCGAAAACGCGCAGGGGCAACTCACCGCAGAGGCAGAACGCTACGACGAATTTAAAAACAAGTTTCCAGACTGCCCGCTCCTAGCCAGTGAAAGTGGCGGCTCCGCTTCGACACGCGGCCTCTACGGACAGGAATATTACCAAGGCGAAGCACTCCACCCCCACCCCGAAGCGATCGGTGCAGATGCCCCAGTGTATCTAAACCCCAAGCGTATAGGGATGGTGACTGCTTATGCCGAAACACTGACTCCGTGGGGGCGTTCGATCGAGGACACTTGGGAAGACTGTGCCACGCGTGATTTCGTAGCTGGCACATTTCTCTGGACGGGGCTCGACTACCGGGGCGAAACCTATCCTTTTTCCTGGCCAGCAGTCATCACTCGTTACGGCTTAATGGATTTGTGCGGCTTCCCCAAAGATAGCTATTTCTATTATCAAGCGGAGTGGACCGACGCACCCGTGCTGCACCTATTTCCGCACTGGAATTTGAAGCGTGAAGCCGGTGCAATGATCGACCTATGGTGCTACACGAATTGCGCCGAAGTCGAATTGTACCTCAACGGCGAATCTCAAGGGAGACTCAAACGCGCGCCCTATCGCAAGCTGCAATGGGACGTCCCCTACACGCAAGGCACGCTGGAAGCGGTCGGCTACGACTCTGCTGGGCAGGAGATCGTCCGCACCGCCATCGAAACCACGGGTCCTGCCACAAAGCTACGCATCATCAACGCCCATTCAAATACCGAGGCAGACGGCAGCACCGTCGTGATCCTCAATGTGAGTGCATGCGATTCCGCTGGGCGCAGTGTGCCCACCGCGGACGCTATGCTTGATTTCGAAATCAGTGGTGCAGCGACTTTACTCGGAGTCGGCAACGGCAACCCAACCAGCCACGAACCCGAACAAGCGCCTCGCAGGCAACTATTCAACGGCTGCGCGCAATTAATCATCCGTACCCACGGCCAATCCGGAACAGTCTCCATTCAGGCACATGCCGACAAACTCGAGTCTGGCGTGCTCCGCATGAAGATCCCGAAAGCCATGACTGCCACACCGAGTATCGGTGCATCCAGCGCTCAGACCTCAGCTATAAAAAAGCTGAATCCTATCGATGGTTCCCTGTAGGCAGCCTAGGCATTCCCCAAATGACCACAGCTACAAAAAGCCAATGACTATACCCAAACCCCTGCTATCCTTGGCACTCGTATTTTGTTTTATCCTAGGATTTACCCTGCAGCCACTGAGCGCGACGGAGCAACCTAATGTGGTCTTTATTCTAATTGATGACCTCTCACACTACGGCGTTTCTGCCTACGGTGCGACGCAGCTCAATTCGACCCAAGTGGACAGCAATGGGGATCCCTTCTTCCCGTCCACACCTGTTGCCACTCCAAAAATCGACCGACTCGCCAATGATGGCCTGTTAGCTGGCAATGCATTTGCCTATGCGATATGTGAACCGACACGTGTTGCCCTGATGTCGGGCATGAATAACAATCGGAATTACATCCAAACAAAGGCCTTACATGAATCACAAATCACCTTTGGCGACATCTTTAAGCAAGCGGGCTATGCGACCGGTATTGCTGGTAAATGGAAGCAATCTCGAGGCACCGCAGCAATCCTTGGTAAAGACTATGTGGATCAATTCGGCTGGGATGATATCTACTGTTTCGACGTAGTCGGCGAAGGATCTCGGCATATCGATCCAAATTTTGTGATCAATGGCGTGGTTACTTTTTTCAAACAGCAAAATGGCGGCATTGATCCAGTCACAGGACGACGCTGGTATGGTCCCGATTTAATCAATCAATTCGCACTCAATTTCATTGAGGCGCATCAGAATGAACCCTTCTTCCTCTATTACTCAATGCTACTGGTGCACGATGAACATACCCCGACTCCAGACACCGAACCCCAAAGTATTTTTGACAATTGGGAAGCGGGGTATGCACCACAACCTGCAGTTAACGAATACGGCTCCTTTAAAGGCGATGATCGGCGCTACTTCCCAGATATGGTAGCTTATATGGATAAGATGATAGGCAATATCATCGACAAGCTTGATGACCTCAATTTGAGAGAAAATACGCTCATCGTACTCATGGGTGATAACGGCACCAAATCGGCCTACTCCTATACCTTATCAGATGCTACTGAGTTCATCGGCGGCAAAGGGGAATGCCGTGCCAACGGTCTACAAGTACCGCTACTCCTCTCTCAACCGGGCACCATTGCACCAGGTATCGAATACAATGGTTTAATTAATCTAACCGATATATTCCCGACGATCTGTGAAGCCGCTGGGCTCGAAATCCCCAATGCCGGTGACCTCGACGGCATCAGCTTTTGGCCGCAAGCAATTGGCAATACTGCGACTGCTCACAGAGACCATATCTATACATGGTATAATGCGAATAAGCCAAGGACGGACACCACAAAACTGGTTCAATTCGCCCAAGAAATCGACTTCAAGCGCTACGCGCCAGATGAAAATAATCCTCCCAATTTCCCTCAGGGTCGTTTCTTCGACTTACGCACCGACCCGCTCGAGCTTGAGGATGCATACAATAATACTGTCAATACTGGCTTGAGCATTATTCTGCGCTCAGGCTTAGACCTCACAACACTGACTGTCGAACAGCAAGCCGCCTATGACCGCTTGGGATTAGTGCTGGCCAACAATACAGAAGTAGCCGCTACCGACCTCGGCATTGAGACTTCATTCGCCACGGTCAGGTATGCGACTCAATTTGAAGGCTCTGAAGGTTTTCAGGCTGGCGGGATTAACAACTCAGCCAACTTTACTGAATTCTCAGCAGGAGGCATGTATCTACCCGCAGGACAAGCGCCGGTCTTCAGCACTCTAAAGCGATCACCGACCGCGGGCAGCAGTACAGCTTATTATAATACCGGCGCGGGGGCTAGCTTTGGCGTCGGCGCGACATGGAGCACCACTTTGGATTTCACTTTCGAAGGTTTACCAAACGCCGCTTCGAGCACTGATACTGCCACCTTGCTGGTCGCCAACGGATTCTCCTGCTCAAATACCGCGACCGCAGATATCATGTATGCGGCGATACAAAAAGGTCGCGTACAAACTGAAGGTTACCAATTTTTCATAGATGGCGGTGGCTTTTTGCATCAGAATATTTCCTATGCAGATATCGGCGATGATACCCTGGATAGCGATGATCTGACCGACACTCTGCGGATAGAATTCAGCCTGACCAAGTCAGCCATCGCTGGTCAGTTTGATGCGGTCGCAACACTGACTAACCTAGCGACCAATACAATTGTTGCTACGATTTCGAGAAGCTTGAATCGTCCAGGTGCCTATTCGCCTGCTAAAAACCTGTATGGTTACATCAATTCGGGAGCCGTCCAGGAAGCTGGCAATTTCGACCTGCTGAACATTGACTCGTTTACCTATACGGCGACCCCCGAACCAAGCGATCAATCAATGTCGTCGGGAAAAGTGCGTATCAACGACTCGGTTCAACTCCAAGCACAGGTCACTCCCGCAAACGCGACTATGCGCAATGTGGTATGGCAATCCAGTGACAGCACCGTTGCGACCGTTGACAAATTTGGAATTGCCACAGCACTGCAACCCGGGGAGGCCACCATTTCCCTCTACTCTTGGGAAGACGCGCGGCCAGTGGCATCAGGTTCGAGTGCGACACTAGACACCACAGGTATCAGCGAACAAGTGACCATTGTGGTCAACCCGCCACTGATCCATACCGACGACGATAACGACGGCATCGAAGATAGCTGGGAAAACGCATACTTTGCAGGTCTAAGCACTGTCGATGCAAGCAGTGACATCGATAATGACGGCAACACAGACGCTGCAGAGTTTCAAGCTGGCACTCACCCAGCTGATCCCGGTTCCAACTTTCGGCTCAACATACAAGATGCATCGACTAATTTTGATCTATCATGGCCATCCGCTTCAGGCAGAACTTACAGCATACAAATGACCACCGACCTTGGGGATTCTTGGACACCGTTAGATAGCAATATTACCGCGACTCCGCCCACGAACTCACGCTCGGTCACTCCCTCTAATAGTACCGCCTTCTACCAAATTACAATCGATTAGGACGCCTACAAAAGACTAGCCTAACTATTCACCGTATTCAAATGAAAGTACACACACGCTACCTCTCGCATCTATTCTGCGCTACCCTCGCCGTACTAATGTCTGCATTGCCATTACACGGTGCAAACAGACCCAACGTGGTCTTCATCCTAATCGATGACATCTCCCACTATGGTGTCTCCGCTTATGGCGCCCAACAGCTGAATTCGACAGAGGGTCTTTTTGAAAGTGTCCCAGTGGCCACCCCAGCAATCGATCGACTGGCCGATGAAGGTGTCTTGGCTGGCAACGCATTTGCTTACGCGGTTTGTGAGCCGACTCGCGTGGCGTTGATGACAGGCATGAACAATCAGCGTAATTTCGTGCAAGCGAAGGCCTTGCATGAATCGCACATCACGTTTGGAGACCTGTTCAAGCAAGCAGGCTACATCACTGGCATCGCGGGTAAATGGAAGCAATCTAGAGGCAGCGCAACCATACCTGGGGAGGCCTATGTGGATCAATTCGGTTGGGACGAAATTCACTGTTTCGACTTACTCTATGAAGGCCCTCGCCACATCGACCCTAACTTTGTGGTTAATGGAAAAATAAATTGGTACAGTGGCTTGAACCCAGAAACAAACCGCCGCTACTACGGCCCAGAACTGGTCAATCGCTTTGCACTCGATTTTATTGAAACGCACCAAGACGAGGCCTTCTTCTTGTATTATCCGATGCTGCTTGTACACGATGAGCATACCCCCACCCCGGACACACAACCGAATGAGCATTATGACAATTTCGAAGTCATGACACATACGGGCGTCAAACCAGACAATTCCTTTGGCGCGTTTAAAGGCGATGATCGTAGATTCTACCCTGACATGGTTGCCTACATGGACAAGATGATCGGTAAGGTGACTGCTCAACTGGATCGACTCGGACTCAGAGAAAAGACACTCATCATAGTAATGGGTGACAACGGCAGCAAAGCCGCGTTTTCCTACACCCTCGAAGATGGCTCTGAGTTCATCGGCGCGAAAGGGCAAAGTAAGGTCAACGGCCTGCAGGTACCGTTGGTACTTTCTTATCCCGGCAGCATCGCAGCCGGCACCAGCTACAACGGCTTAATCAATCTAACGGACTTGCTCCCGACCCTCTGCGAGGCCACGGGCATTGACATACCAAACCAAGCGGATCTCGACGGCATTAGCTTTTGGCCGCAAATAACTGGTAGCCAAACCAAAGCTCACCGCGACCATCTGTATACCTGGTACAATGCCAACAGAGCGATGTCGAATCAATCTAAGCTCATCACCTATGCACAAGAAATCGGCTTCAAGCGTTATGGCCCAGATGCGAATTATCCACAGGGTAGATTTTTTGATCTGCGCACGGATCCATTCGAACGCGAGGGCGCGCGCAAAGTAAAATTTGATTGGAATAATTGGCACCACTCTGGCCTAGATATTTCAAAACTGACCGAGGCGCAACGCGCCGCGTATGACCGACTGGGTGCGGTGCTCGTAAAAAATGCCTACTGCCCCGTGAGCGACGTTAAAATTGTAGCTCCAATGACTCGCTTAAAAGTAAACGAATCAATCCGCCTACAAAAATTGATTTTGCCTAAAAACGCGACGATGCGTAGCGTCATCTGGGAGTCCAGCGATCCCGCGATCGCTATGGTTGATAAATTTGGCAGCGTGACTGCGCGGCAGCCTGGAGAAGTGACTATTTCACTGTACTCTTGGGATGACGAACGCCCAGTTGCCGACGGCAAAAAAGCGGCCCTCTCAAAAACTGGGCTATCCGACCAAATCACCCTACGAGTCACTCGATAGTCACCTAATTAAGATGCAATCCTACCGCCCTCCATTTCGCTCGTCTCGAATGCAGTATCGAATGCTCCGCATAATAACTGGCTTCCTCTGCTCGATTGTTTTGCTCCACGCTACCGACCTAGAAACAGAAAAACGCTTGCATGAGAACTTCTGGGAGAAAGTCATCACCGACTACGAAGTTGAAACAAAAACTCAAGCCAACTCACGTAGTCGCGTGCTCACAGAGCTGCAAATTTTTGAGGGCAGTCGCAGCATCGACGGCACGATAAACTTGACGATTGCAAAAGCACTGGCGCCTTACGTCAGAAACTTTTCATACTTAGAGATTAAAGGCGAGAATCTCGATCTCATCACATCGGTCGCCTATAAGGTTACGGGGGGGACCGTTTATACGAACCCACAGTTACAAACACAGCGACTGATTCAAATACCCTCTTCGCTGTTTGCGGATTGGGCAGAAGAGCCGCAGACACTGATCCTCGAAGGAACGGCTGTAATCACTGCCGTACGACTTATTTCACTCGAAGGACTTTCATCCACTTTTGACGAAAGCCTTTTTAATATTGCTGACAGTTCTGAACCGCCGATGGACGCCGTGCTTCAAGTCGACCCAAGCCGTACCCTCTCGATTGAAGGCGTCTCCGAATTGCCAACTGATCGTTTTTTCAGACTCTACATCAACCCGGGATCCGATCTCTCTGGCATGGAAGATGACTTTGCTGCAAAGGGCTTCTACCCTGGGCGCCAAATGCTAAAACTCGCCCACGAACTCGAGACGCGGCACGGCGCATATACTGAGCCCCTCTTACAGGAGGATCCTGATCGAACTGGCTATGCAGATCTTTCGATTTTCAAGCAAAGAACCTTCGATCAATTCTGGATGACTGACCCAGAACTGAAATTCGCGCAATGCTTCAACATCTGGCCAAGCTTTATGGACGCCCAGATTCCGGGTCAGAAAAATACCCTAGGCACACCAGCGATTGACGCATTTGACGCTGCGGCCGAACTGGCTGCTGCTTATGTAGCGGATGAGATTGAGGACAGCGGGCGCACCGCCACCTACTGGGAAGTAAAAAATGAATCTGACATCCAGCACGAATGGACCTACCATCTGCTGCCTCAATTCGATGGATGGGGGCTGCTCGGCGATTTCCACAATCGCGTCGCTCAGGCGCTGAAAAAAGTCGACCCAACGATCCAAGTGGGTGGCCCCGCCTCGGCTTGGCCACGTATGGAAATGGGCCGCCCATCATTCGCGGTCTGGGAAAATCACAAGCAATTCATGGATTTAACCCGAGCGGACTTAGATTTCTACTCACATCATTTCTACGATCGGGGCGTTCGTTCTAGCTACGCTGCTCGCACCGAAGGGTATGATGATTGGCTGCAGGGGCGTCTCGACTGCGTGCTCGATTTACTCTGCGCAGAAATGCGCAACTCTGGAAACGTTAAGCCGCTCTTGATCACAGAATATGGCACACTGCTCGGTGGCACTCGAGAAATCGACTATTGGTTGCGCGTCTCCAACTACAGTAGCTTCATGCTACAATTTATGGAGCGACCCGCAGACTTTTTGCTGACGGTGCCCTTTCTATTGGGCTACATGCACTGGGAACCTGATTCCGGATTCGCACTGGTTAAACGTAATGCGCTGGGCGATTATGAATTGAGCAAGAATGCCTATTTCATGGATTTGTGGGAAGGCGTAGGTGGCGAATACCTTTCTATAGATCCCATACACCCTCGGGTTCATAGCTTGGCCTGGAAAAAGGAGCAGCAAATATTCATCGCGGTAAATAACCAATCAGGCAGATCCTTAAAGCTACGCCCTGAATTGATCCTGCCACGTAACAACCGCATCCAATCGATCCGCTACCGACTGCCCACTTATCAAAATGGCCGCTTCCAATTACGACGAGATCACTTAGCGATCGGCGCCAGCCTGAGCATCGGCAACGCTGAAACCGCAGTGATCATTATAGAAACAGCAGCTCCCACAGCAACTAGCGCACAAATCCTCGAAACGGCATTTTATGGCCAGCAAACCATCCTGTCCCTAGGGGAGCGCCCCACCGTTACGATTGAAACCCCCGCTCAAAATATCTCCAGACTCCAATCCGTCACACTGCGCCTAGGCCTAGAAGATAAAGATGGCCCGTCTGGCACCTTACGTGGCCGATTTAACGGACATCCCTTTAAGGTCGACCTCGATGCCTACCAATCGCTCAAAAATTTCTTCGAATACGTCGATGTGACTATTCCGGTCAATCAGTTGCAGGATGTAAATAAAATCACCCTGTCCCTAAAAAATTACTCCACCATCTTATCACACGCCAAACTAACCATTCGCGCCATCGCAGACAATTAAAACTGCGAACGCCGCACTTTGCCTAGCAAGCACACTACTAAACAACAATCCACCCCCAGAACCATATGAAATTATATCCTTACTCTCTAACTTTCACTGCCCTAATAACTGCGATCACAGTCAGCAATGCTGCCACTTCATTTACCACTGCTTTCGATCGCTCTGAGGGCTACATCGCGAGCGGACTTGACCAGTCTACACAAACAAGCGCTGCATATTTTAATGAGGCTCCGTTTGCAGGAGGGTTCTATCTTCCCAAGGGAGGTAAGCCTGAGCTCGGAACCCTATTGCGAGATCCTAGAGCGAACGGAGCGAGTGCCTATTACAAAATCGGCGCAGGTTCGACATTGAAAGCCGGAGCGACTTGCTCAGTCACCCTAGACTTCACATTCGAAGGCATGCCTGAAGGTATCCCAAGCGTTGATACCTTTATGGGTTCAGTCGGATTTTCCACATCATCGACATCCGACAAGCATGCAATCCATGCAGGTATCAAAAAAAGTGCCTCAGACTCAAATTCAGCTGCTGGGATCTATCAATTCTTTGTATTCGGCGGTGGCTATGCTGAAGCCTTGGGCGGTGTGAGCTACGCTGCGATTGGAGACGATCGTTTAGACGACAATGATCTCACTGACAATCTGCGTATGGTACTCAGTCTAACCAAATCAGCGACTCCAGGCCAATTCGAAGCCGTGGCGCAGTTAATCAATATAGATACAAGCACCACAGTAGCTACCATCACCACCACATTGACTGAATCAGCCGCCTATCAGTCCGACCTGTTCGGCTACTTTAAATCGGGCAGCGTCAAACAGGAGGGTAATTTCGACCTCTTCAACGTAACTGCCTTCAGCTATACCGCTGGAGTGGCGACTCGCTAGCCAAGTCCGCACTTAATCGGCGCGCTTAATGCTGATTTAAATATTTAAAAATAATTTAAAAAATACTTGACCACGGGTGCAAACCACTTACATTACACGTAAATAGATTGTATCTACCCTATTGTTGGATAAGTTACTTTACACGTAACAAGTTAACATTTAAAAAAATAACCCCCCACCTGCAAATTATATATCATGATTAAAAAGTTCATCACTATATTCGCAACATGCGCGGCAACCATCACTCTTTCTGCGCAAAACTTTAATTACAACTTCGATGCTACCGACACTGATGCATGGCAGAATGGTAATTTACTTAACTCAGGTGCGGCAATTCTTGCTCAAAACCCATGGGTAATTACTACTGTCGATAGCAATCTATATGCTTCTAATGCCGCAGGTTTTAGCAGAGCTGTTTTCTTTACCAGCAACGATGACACTTTTGATGTTGGTGAAACAATAACACTCGAGCTTAGTTACAAGTTTGCAGATGCTAGCCTAATTAACACTGGGACAACTATGTTCCGTTTTGGATTCAAAGATACATACACGAACGGTACTGCGGCAATTGGTATGGATATCAATGCTACTCCTGCAGATATTAGAATTAAAGGCATAGGTGAAAGCAACGTCACTGTGGGTGCTAACGCTACTCAGGATGGGCTCTTTCACACTTACACCACAGCAATTACAAAGACTGCAGTTGCAAATACCTTCAATTTGTCCATTAGCTTTGATAACGTAGAAGCTGCTTCCTACACGGTTGTAAATTCTACTCTCTATGGAGCAACTAGGCTCTTTCCTGTGTTGGATACTCAATCAGGTGGAAGTAAAGGTGGTGCACTAGTAGACTCATTTTCCAGCACCGTGGTTCCTGAATCCAGTGCATTCGCTGCGACGTTCGGCATTTTAGCGCTTGCATGCGTCGTAGCTCGTCGCAAACCTTTGGCTTAGATTTATTAATCATTGATTTTTTAAAGCCGCCAGCGTTCACGCTGGCGGCTTTTTTTAGCTCAAACGACACGCTTACACCAGATCCCCTGCTCGACATTTTTTCAGTCAACAAGATAATTCTACGCAATAATGAATCCACCTAAGGTAAATACCACAGCTCATCAGTCCGACCATGTGCCGCTAAAGCAGAAAATTGCTTACTCCATGGGAGTGGTCTCGGATCATTATGCCAACGTCTGTCTAGCCTGGATTTTCATCACCCCCTTCTTTGTCGACTTCCTCGGCCTCGGCGCCTCAGTCGTTGGCCTGGCACTCGCTGC
>JAFMDL010000097.1 GCA_017857255.1 Puniceicoccaceae bacterium
CGTGTGCATCTGTGTCCATCCGTGGTTCTAAAAGGCATTGAATCAGACATTTACCGAACAGTTAGAGCTATTTATATAGCACCGTCCCATATCCCTTCGAAGGTCTCGTTATAATGGTGCGAATTTAGCGTACTTCACACTAGGTTTAACAGACTTATTGACAGCTAGGCTGTAGCATGCACAACAACACACGCGCTGTCCGATTATCCGCTATGACTCAATTATGCGGAGGCAGGGCATTCATCTCATCCAGAAAAATATCGCTTTATTATGAGCACAATCATCACAGACATCCGCGCCCGCGAAATCATTGACTCGCGTGGCAATCCTACTGTTGAAGTCGACGTCGAACTCGAGTCCGGCATCGTTGGCCGCGCTGCCGTCCCTTCCGGTGCATCCACCGGTGAGCACGAAGCTGTTGAGCTTCGCGACGGCGACAAAGCTCGCTACCTTGGCAAGGGCGTCCTCAAAGCTGTTGAGAACGTCGACAGCCTTATCGCTCCTGAACTCATCGGCTTCGATGCTTGCGACCAGCTGACGATCGACAAGATCATGCTCGAACTCGATGGCACTGCCAATAAGGGCAAGCTCGGTGCCAATGCGATGCTCGGTGTCTCGCTTGCAGTCGCGCATGCAGCAGCCGACGCACTTGGTCTTCCTCTTTACAAATACATCGGCGGCCCCAACGCAAAGGTGCTGCCAGTACCGATGATGAATGTCATCAACGGTGGTTCACACTCTGATGCGCCGATCGCGTTCCAAGAGTTCATGATCCGCCCAATCGGTGCAGCGACATTCAGCGAAGCGATTCGTATGGGAGCAGAGTGTTTCCATAGCCTCAAGAAAGTGCTGCATGACCGTGGCCTCAGCACCGCGGTGGGTGACGAAGGTGGTTTCGCTCCCAAGTTTGACGGCACTGAAGATGCACTCGACACATTGACTAAAGCAGTTGAAGCAGCTGGCTACAAGGTCGGCAGCGACATCACATTCGCACTCGATTGCGCTGCCTCTGAGTTCTTCGAAAATGGTGTCTACGACTACGCTAAGTTCGAAGGCGAAGGCGGCGCCAAGCGCAACTCCGCAGAGCAAGCTGCTTATCTACAAGAGCTTTCCGAAAAATACCCAATCGATTCCATCGAAGACGGTTGCGACGAAAACGACTGGGATGGCTGGAAAGCTCTCACAGACGCGATCGGCGACAAGGTTCAACTCGTCGGCGACGATCTATTCGTCACCAACGTTAAGTTCCTACAGAAGGGCATCGATCTCGGCGTAGCCAACTCGATTCTGGTTAAGGTCAACCAAATCGGCACGCTCACTGAAACACTCGAAGCAATCGAACTCGGTAAGGCAAACGGCTACAACTCGGTCATCTCTCACCGTTCCGGTGAAACCGAAGACGTCACCATCGCCGATATCGCAGTTGCGACAAATGCTGGGCAAATCAAGACAGGTTCCATGAGTCGCTCCGACCGTATCGCGAAATATAACCAACTTCTTCGTATTGAAGAAGAGCTGGGCGAAAACGCGGTTTACGCTGGCACACTGTAAGCACCTCTTACATCGAATTACCACCAAGCCCGACGGTTCTCCGTCGGGCTTTTTCGTGGCCGATCTCGTCCATGAGTGGCTAAAAAAGCCGTCTACCATGGACTCCTACGCACTGAATCACCACAATCGTCACCCACAAATTGCTCGCTTCAATTTTTTAAATACATATGGGTTACTCAACATTCTTAGAAATCATGACCTTAAAAGAAAAACAAGATGCGCTGGTCGAAGAGATCACCTTGATTCCGGACGCCTACGAACGGCTTGGTTATATCGTCGATCGTGGCAAAAAAGCTGCAGGGCTAACCAAAGACCTGCGTATTGATAGCTTCAAAATTGAAGGCTGTATGTCGCAGCTCTGGGTAGTGCCGGCATTTAACGGTGATTTGTGCTCGTTTCGCTCTGAGTCTGACTCAGCAATTGTCAAAGGAATCGCTGAACTACTGTGCAACTTTTACAGCGATGCAACGCCTGAAGAAATCATTGCCGCCGATGCTGAATTTCTGGGAGAAGTTGGCATCACGCAGCACCTCTCCCCAAATCGACGCAATGGCTTGAGCCGTATCGTCGAGTCGATCAAACGGTTCGCACAATCCTGCCTAGCAGACTCCTAATTCCTTCGTCATCTCAAGTATCTAGTCTCAACTATTCCTGTTGAAGTCTACGCAATGGTCGCCCCACTCTATGACGCACACAACCATATGGCTGACCCGGCCCTGCGCGCCCATGCGGCAGCGATCGAGCCTTGCCTGCGCGCCATCGACTTAGAGTACGGGGTGGTTAACGGCACCTCTCCCAGCGATTGGCCGGCAGTTATGAGTCTGGCAAGATCAGAGCCACGCATGATTCCCGCCATCGGCCTGCACCCATGGGAAGTGAACGAAGCACCAACTGACTGGCAGGCACAATTCCTAGAAGCGCTCGCTAGTGGTGCTAGAGCCATTGGCGAGGTGGGCCTAGATCAATGGATCGAAGGCTACGACCTCGAACGTCAACAAGCTGCTTTTTGCTGGCAACTCAAGCAAGCGACTCAACGCAATCTGCCAGTCTCGATTCACTGCCTTAAAGCGATCGGCCCGCTAATGGAGACACTACACCGCGAGCCACTGCCCGCGCGTGGCTTTCACCTCCACGCCTATAATGGTCCAGTCGAATTGATCCCTAAGTTGGTAGAGCTTGGTGCCTATTTTTCGTTCAACGCCGGACAACTCAAAACCGTAAAATCGAAAGCGCCTACTCGAATTTGCGCCGTACCAGCAGAGCGACTACTCATCGAAACCGATGCGCCCGAGATGCTACCAGCAACAGGACTGCGAAGCTTCGATCTTCCAAATCCTGTCCACGGAGACGCACTCACACACCCAGCCACTTTAATTGATGGCTATACCGCTATTGCAGATCTGCGCGCCACACCAATCGAATCTCTGAGACAGCAAGTAGCCAGTAATTTCGAACGCTATTTCCTTAATTAGGTACGCCATGGAAGACCTTCAACTACAGCAAATGCCAAACGTCACTCGGCGCCAGTTACTGATACGCGGACTTTACTGCGAGTGTCCCAATTGCGGCCAAGCTAAGCTATTTAAGACCCCTCTACGCATCCATCGCTACTGCCCAAAATGCGGCATGCAAATCGAGCGCGGCAACGGCTACTATCTCGGCCCGCTTTCGATCAATTACTCGATCACGGTCTTTACCTTTGTGCTACCGAGCCTACTACTCGGCTTCTTCGATTACATAACCATCAAGCTCGCCTTAGTTGTTGCCTTCACTGGAGCCCTATTACTACCAGTGCTACTCTACCGCTTCAGCTGGAGCTGCTGGTTGATGATCTACTACAGCTGCCTAACTCAAGAGCTGCATGCCAACAAGACTGAAGATTGCGACGATCTTTGTTTCGAGAAAGAGCGACGCACTCGCACGCAGCGGTGATTGATGCGCGTAATGACTACTCCTCAATCATTACTCGTCGCATTTGCGAATAGCCATTTTTCATCGAGCTATAAGGATCAAAGGCGCCGTCCTTAAGCTGCGAGTAAGTGCGCATCAAGGTTGGACTCTTCACCACGAAATTAGTCAGACTACTTGCGGTCCGTACTGCAGAGTCGTTAATCACGCTGTAAGGCTCTTTCAATGGATTGACAGCGCGGTCTCCCACCAAACCAAATAGATCCCGCACATTTGAAGGTCCCAATAGAGGCAGCACCAGATAAGGCCCCTCGCCAATCCCCCATGCTCCAAAGGCTTGCCCCATATCTTCAGATGGAAGCGGCTGCAGACCTTCAAAACGATTCGCGACAGGAAACACACCGGCCACACCCAAGGTAGTGTTTACTGTAAAACGCTCCGTCTCAAGCCATGCGCCTTGCATGCGTCCTTGTAAAAGATTACCCACCAG
>JAFMDL010000041.1 GCA_017857255.1 Puniceicoccaceae bacterium
GCCATTTCGTCGGGCTCACCAACGCCCATATCGATGAGGTCCACATCTGGCTTGGCCTCCTTAGCGGCTTTCTTGGCCCGTTTGATCTTCTCAAACTTGTAGATGGCGGTGGATTTGCCGTATTGATTGCCGCCGATACGCGCAGCAAAGAGTTCTTGGATGTATGAATCGCTCATAAATTCTTATAGATAGTGTGTTAAGTTTTGATTATTATTGTGATAAAGTATGTGACAGACTTAATCTGTGTGGAAAATTTGTTATGCAAACAATTCAATCGGTCAATGAAATGCAATCTCACGCCATCGCTCTGCGCTCCAGCGGTCGGTTAATTGGATTGGTACCTACAATGGGATGCCTGCATGAAGGACACCTTTCGTTGATCGATATTGCGAAAGAGCGTGCTGACAAGGTCATTGTTTCGATTTTTGTGAATCCTACCCAGTTTGGGCTCAATGAAGACTTTGACCGCTACCCAAAATCGCTGCAGGAAGATTTAGAGAAATGCCGTGAGCGTGGGGTGGACATCGTATTTAATCCGAGCGTCGACGAGATGTACCCGCAGGGCTATTCGACCTATGTGAGTGAAGAGCAAGTAGGCTCTGGGTTGTGTGGGATTTCGCGGCCAAATCATTTCCGAGGGGTGACAACGGTGTGTCTAAAGCTGTTTAATATAACACGTCCTGATATCGCAGTGTTTGGGCAGAAAGATGCGCAGCAGTGTGCGGTGATTCAAAAGATGGTGGCTGATCTCAATATTCCGGCTCAGATCGTTATCGGCGAAACTAAGCGTGGTGAGGATGGCCTTGCGACGAGCTCGCGTAATCGCTACCTCACCAATACACAGCGCGATGAAGCATTGACCCTTCCGAAGGCGTTGCAGATCGCTCAGCGTATGGTACAAGATGATGGCGTAAGTAGCGTCGACCGTGTGGTGGCTGAGATTACGCATACCCTTTCAAGTGCACGGCAAGTGCGCGTCATTTATGTGGAGATTGTTGATCGCCTAACAATGGAGCCTGCCGGCAGAGAGATCATCCCTGGTCAGCATATTGTGTGTGTCGCAGCATGGCTGGATCAGACTCGATTAATCGACAATATCGCTCTCTAACGGCAGAAATACCCGTCATTGCACGAAGCTTTTGCACGACCTACTACTTCCTTGCCGACTTACTTTGCCCTGTTGTTGGCTTCTAACTACTGATTCCTACCTCCTAACTTCATTATTACATGTCTAAATCTTACGATGTTATCGTCATTGGGAGTGGGATTGCCGGCCTGAGCTTTGCACTTAAAGTTGCCGAAGCTGGCAAACGGGTGGCAATCATCACCAAGAAAAACTCTGCTGAGTCTAATACCAATTACGCGCAAGGTGGCATCGCAGCGGTGACTTCGCAGACGGATGATGTGGAGATGCACGTGGCTGATACCCTGGATGCGGGCGATGGGCTCTGTGATGAGGCGGCGGTACGCGAGATATTAAATGATGGTGCAGCGAGTATTGAGGAGTTGGCGTATCGGGGAGTCGCATTCACTCAGCTAAAGGATGGCTCAGTCTCTCTGGGTAAAGAAGGTGGCCATTCGAAGCGTCGAATTTTACATGTGAAAGATGTGACGGGTAAGGCGATTGAAGAAGCGTTGCTACATGGCATTGCCACCTCGGATGCGATTGATACCTATGAACACCACTTCGCTGTCGAGCTAATCACCGCTGCAAAGCGTGGTCTTGATGGTGCGGATCGTGTGCTGGGTTTGTATGCACTCGATACTAACACTGGAAATGTGGAGACCTTTCAGTCCGATGTGGTGCTGCTCGCCACCGGTGGTATTGGCCAAGTGTACCAATACACGACCAATCCTTTTATTGCTACCGGGGATGGTATTGCGATGGCATATCGAGCTGGAGTGGAAGTGCGCAATATGGAATTTATTCAATTTCATCCGACTGCATTTTACTCCCGTGATTCGGATCGATTCCTAATCAGTGAGGCGGTGCGCGGTGAGGGCGGAATTTTACGCAATCTTGCAGGTGAAGCTTTTATGGAGCGTTATGATTCACGCAAAGATCTAGCTCCCCGCGATATCGTGGCACGGGCAATCGACTCGGAAATGAAGCAATCTGGCGCACGTCATGTCTGGCTGGATACGCGGCATATTCCAGTTAAGAAATTGCATGATCATTTCCCGAATATTTACGACTATTGCATGCAGCAGGGGATCGCTCTTGAAAAAGATATGATTCCAGTAGTACCCGCTGCGCATTATCTTTGTGGTGGGGTGAAAACTAATTTGAGTGGAGAGACTTCTTTACCTGGTTTGTATGCGTGTGGTGAAGTTGCTTGCACTGGCCTGCATGGGGCGAACCGCTTGGCGAGTAATTCATTACTCGAAGCAGTCGTAATGGCGAACCGTGGGGCGAGTGCAGTAATGGACTATATGAATCGTTCGGATGTCCATTGCGTGAAGTTACCAGAATGGGTGGATGGCGATGTGCAAGACTCTGACGAACGCGTGGTGCTACTACATAATTGGGATGAAGTAAAACGCACAATGTGGGACTATGTCGGTATCGTGCGTACGACCAAGCGCCTCGAACGCGCCCGTACGCGTATTCAAAATTTGGATCGCGAGATCACAGACTATTATTGGAATTTTAAAGTGGATGAAAGTTTACTGGAGTTGCGCAATATGATCTTAGTGGCCGCATTGGTAGTGGATTGTGCACTACAGCGTAAGGAAAGCCGCGGGCTACAATATACTTTGGATTATCCTGATAAGCTCGACATGCTTGTTGATTCAAAGGTGCGGATCTGATTTTCCCATGGCGCCGGTAGAGCGTCTTGTATGTATTTGATTTTTGATGAACGGAATGAACAGTGTCGCTTTAGTTGGGCCAGGGGCAGTGGGTCTGTATTATGGCGGGTTGTTGGCCAGGTCTGGTGCTGCGTTGCATGTGCTCGCGCGTTCAGATGCCACTGCACTCCGCGAGGACGGAATTCAGATGCGGATGATGGACCCGCGGGGTGGTGGGCTGATTGCCACGCATGGGGTCACACCTGCCAGTGTTGAGCGGAAGGCGGCCATGATTGGCGCGGTCGACTGTGTGATCATTGCAGCAAAGGCCACGGTGAATTCGGATGTGTTGTCGAGTCTGCAGGCTTTAGTGAAGCCGAGGCGGACCGCTTTACTTACTTTGCAAAATGGGATGGGGAATGCCGAATTCTTTGCCGATCATTTTCCAGAAAATCCTGTGTTGGCTGGTTTATGTTTCGTCTGCGTCACACGCACTGCGCCTGGTGTAGTAGAGAATTATTTGCCTGGCCGTGTTGAGATTGGATCCTTGCAGGAGCGATACCCAGAGGCTGCGATGCGCGTGGTTGCCGCATTCGTCGAAGCTGGTATCCAGTGTCAACAGTCAGCAGTCTTGGACTTTGCGCTGTGGCGGAAGCTTTGTTGGAATGTGCCGTTTAATGGACTAGCGATTGTGGCTGGTGGTATGACGACAGATTTGATTTTGGCTGATTCGGAACTCGTGCGCCGGGCACGTCGTTTAATGAATGAGCTTCAAGCGACTGCTGCATTGTGTGGGCATGTGATTACGGATTCGTTTTTGCAAGGGCAGTTCGATGTGACTGAGGCGATGGGGGCGTACCAGCCATCTTCGTTGATTGATTTTCTCGATGGCCGTGCCGTTGAAGTAGAAGCCATTTTTGGCGAGCCATTAAGGCGTGGACAGTCGATGGGATTGGCCATGCCAGAGCTATCTAAGTTGTATGCGGAACTGCTGGAGGCAGTGGCAGATCGTCAGTGAAACTAGCCTGGCATTTTTCTGCTGGTTCCTTGCATGGATATGCGGCAAGGTTCTATTAATCTGCTTATGACTAAAAAAGAGCGCGCCAGCTATGTTCTTCAACGCTTGGATGCATTGTATCCAAATCCGCCGATTCCGCTGGATCACACAGATCCATATACCTTGCTGATCGCGGTGCTGCTTTCAGCACAATGTACGGATGTGCGCGTCAATCAAATCACACCCAAGCTATTTGCCAGAGCAGGCACCCCAGAGGCAATGGTTCAGGTCTCAGTTGAGGAGATTCGCGAGATCATACGCCCCTGTGGTTTATCACCGATGAAATCGAAGGGGATTGCCGGACTTTCGCGGATGTTGGTCGAGGATCACGGTGGTGTGGTGCCTGCAGATATGGCAATTTTGGAGACTTTCCCAGGCGTCGGACATAAGACGGCTTCGGTCGTCATGTCGCAGGCCTTTGGTGTACCAGCGTTTCCTGTGGATACGCACATCCATCGACTCGCGCAGCGCTGGGGACTGACCAACGGCAAGAGCGTTGTGCAAACCGAGCGAGACCTCAAACGAGCATTCCCAGAGAAGAGTTGGAATGCCCTACACCTCCAGATTATTTATTATGGCCGTGAGTATTGTTCAGCTCGTGGGTGCGATGGTACAGTCTGCGAGATGTGTCGCACACTCTACCCGCAGCGGAAGCGAGCGGTTAAGCTGAAGAAGCCGTAGCGACTTGGCTGATTCGGAGCTGAATCCCTAGATTAATTCGCAAAGAGAGAGATCGGCTCTGGTGGTGCCATGTTGAAGCCCGAGCTACTTTGTGTCGCTTGTGCGGCGCTGTCCGTGGTGGGTATGACTTCAAAGCTGGCGGTGTTGCGCGTGCCTAATGTGTTATAGTCGATTTCAAACTCAGAGTTTACTCCAACCTCAGCAGTTTTCGCTTTTTGTGATTTTTCGAGTTCAACAAACAGTGCTTCATTGATGGTGATATACTGGTGCATCGCGGGTGCTGAGTTGTTTGCTATAACTTGGCAGATGAAGTAAGTGCCCGCTTCAAAAGCAACTAGTTGGCTGCTAGTGACTGCTGCCAGCGCTGCGATGGTGGTTATTTTATGGATGATCATGCACTATTAAACCAATATTAATGCGGGGAATTGTCGAGTGCCATTCGCTGTAGATGAATGCGTCAAATTGTCTCAAAATGTGGGCGTGGTGTCTCATTTTAAAAGTGGGCGGAAGTTCGATTATGATAACTTAAGGCGCTGCATTGCAGTAATTTAAGTTAGATAATTCAGTCTATTTTCTAACTGGAATAAGTTATGCAGTGTATGGATGTATGAATATTGATTTTAATACATTTACAGAGAAATCTGCCTCTGCCGTACAGGAAGCTCAAAATCTAGCGCGCAATCATGGCCAGCAAGAGATTGACGTATGGCACCTCCTTCTTGCGCTGGTACAGCAGGAAGGAGGTATTGTGCCGCGCCTCCTCGAGCGCTTAGACATTACTCCCTCAGCCCTGGAGTTAGCGGCCGAGCGTGTCATCAGCAAGTTTCCGAAAGCGACTGGTAGTGTTAACGTCAGTCAAATCTATGTCTCATCGGCACTGCAGCAGTCGCTTACTCAGGCTGATATAGAAAAAAAGGCCCTCAATGACGAGTTTGTCAGCACCGAGCACTTATTTCTCGGGCTATTGATGGCGGATTCAAACAGCAAGCTCGGGCGCTTCTTTCAGCAGTTTACGCTCGACCGCCAGAAGGTCCTTGATCTAATTAAATCGTTACGTAATGGTAAAAATATAAAAAGCCGTCATCCAGAGGCCACCTTTGAGGCCTTGGAGAAATACGGTATCGATCTGGTCGAGCAGGCACGAAAAGGCAAGATGGATCCGGTGATTGGTCGTGATGATGAGATTCGTCGTGTGATTCGTATCCTCTCGCGAAAGACAAAGAACAATCCCGTGTTGATCGGCGAGCCAGGTGTCGGTAAGACCGCGATCATTGAGGGATTGGCTCAGCGTATTGTGCGTGGCGATGTCTCCGAGGGGCTAAAGGATAAAACCATTTTTGCCTTGGATATGGGCTCATTGATTGCGGGTGCTAAGTATCGAGGGGAGTTTGAGGAGCGACTCAAAGCGGTGTTAGGTGAGGTGAAGTCCAGCGAAGGGCGTATTCTACTGTTTATTGATGAGCTACATACCATTGTCGGTGCGGGCAAGGCAGACGGCGCGATGGATGCTGGTAACATGCTCAAGCCGATGCTGGCGCGTGGCGAGCTACACTGTATTGGCGCTACAACGCTTGATGAGTATCGCCAATACATCGAAAAGGACGCGGCGCTCGAACGTCGTTTTCAACCAGTACAGGTGGATCAACCCAATGTCGAAGACACGATCTCAATTTTGCGCGGGATTCGCGAGCGCTTTGAGCTCTTTCATGGTGTGCGCATTCAAGACAATGCGCTGGTACAAGCGGCTGTGCTGTCACATCGCTATATCAGTGATCGTTTCTTGCCAGATAAGGCGATTGATCTTGTCGATGAGGCCTGCGCGATGATTCGCACGGAGATGGATAGTATGCCGCAAGAACTCGATGCGCTCACGCGCCGTGCTTTACAGCTTGAGATTGAGGAAGCTGCGTTGAAAAACGAGAAGGATGATGCCTCAAAGGCCCGTCTCAAGGCACTTTCCAAAGAGCTCGCCAATATTCGGGAAGAAGAGGCCGTGTTCCGTTCGCAGTGGGACAATGAGAAGCATGCCATTGACGAGATTCGTAGTGTGCGCGAGGAGCTCGACGCCACTCGCATCGCAATCGAAAAAGCGGAGCGTGAGTACGATCTCAACAGCGTTGCGCAGCTGCGTCATGGTAAGATGCCGGAGCTTGAAGCAAAGCTGCAGGCACTTGAATCGATTGAAGCAAAGGAGGGGGCACTGCTGAAGGAGGAAGTTTCGCAGGAAGAGATCGCGGACATCGTTTCAAAGTGGACGGGTGTGCCAGTCACTCGACTTGTTGAAGGCGAGCGTGAGAAGCTACTCCGTCTGGGCGAGGTGCTGCACGAGAGTGTCATCGGACAAGACGAAGCGGTGACGCTTGTCTCCGATGCCATCCTGCGTGCGCGTGCGGGGATTAAAGATCCGCGTCGTCCAATCGGCAGTTTCCTCTTTCTGGGTCCGACGGGTGTGGGTAAGACGGAGCTGGCTCGCACTTTGGCAGAGACGCTATTTGATTCAGCTGATAATATTGTACGTCTCGACATGTCGGAATATATGGAGAAGCACTCGGTGGCTCGCCTGATCGGCGCACCTCCAGGCTATGTCGGTTACGACCAAGGCGGGCAACTCACCGAAGCCGTAAGACGCAAGCCATACAGCGTGGTGCTTTTCGATGAGATCGAGAAGGCGCATCCCGATGTCTTCAATGTCTTGCTACAAGTCATGGACGATGGGCGCATTACCGATTCGCAAGGTCATACGGTAGACTTTAAGAACACCGTAATTATTATGACCTCGAATGTCGGTAGCCGGTATTTAACTGAAGGAACATCGGGAGATGATATTCCCGAGACGGTACGCGAGTCGGTCATGGCTGAACTACGTCAAGGCTTTCGGCCCGAGTTCTTAAATCGTATCGACGATGTTATTTTGTTTAAGCCGCTTTCGCTCGAAGAGATCACTAAGATCGTCGATCTACTGCTTGCCCATCTCAATGCGCGGCTTGCGGATCGTCAGATTACAATTGAGTTCGACGAGTCCGCACGTAATTGGATTGCAGAGAAAGGCTATGACCCGGTTTATGGTGCCCGACCACTCAAGCGGTTTTTGCAGAAGCAAGTTGAAACACGTTTGGCGCGCGGCATTCTCAGCGGTGCTGTCGCCGAGCAGAGTGCGGTTCGTTTCACCTCAAAGGATGAAGCGCTAGTCATGGAGTAAATCTTTGGTGAAGCCCGCGACGCTTGCTTGCCTGTAGGTTTATTAGTGTCAAGCGAGATATAGATGTAGCTTTCAGTCTGATAGTAACTCAAAGCCCACTGGGGACAGTGGGCTTTTTCTGGCAATCGATGTGCAAATAAAATTTCGGTCTATGCTAAATTTTAAGATTAGGTTTAAGCGAGATTAAGCTTTTAAAGCCAAACTTATGTACGCATAAACGTGTAATGCGAAATTTATTGATGAGCATTATTTTTATAGGAATTTCTGGATATATTGGTTCGATTTTATATCAGCGAATGTTCATCGATGGTGTATTTATAGCCCCTGTGCAGGAACAGAGTACTAACGCTTTATTTGCATATCCAGATCGTATTGAAATTGAGAGAGTCGACGGCCGTAAGATCGAGGTGACATTGCTCGGCAGAAACGCGTCACACCTACAGTTTTATCGAGAGGATGGTAAGAGTTCGTATACGCGATTGAATCTCTCTCTGGAAGATCACAAGAGTTAGTCAGGAAGTATCCTAGCCTCGGAATTAAAAATGCGGCCAAATATATGGCTGAAGGCAAGTTGGGATTAGAAGATCTACACATTCAGCAGTTGGAGCAAGTGATTCGGAATATTGACGAAAAGCTGAAGCGCTATTCTGCTGAATTTGAGGTGAGCGTGAGCCAAGTAGAACGCCGCACAATTGAGCGTAAGATGGAAGGTCTGATGCAGGAAAGAATCGAGATGCAACGACAAATTTCAGAGCGACAGTAACACTACTTAAATCAAGAGGGCGAGGTGCTTTGCAAGCGTCGTGCTGTATCGATCGCACGCCACAAAAAACCTCTTCGGAAAAGTTGTTCGACACCATTTATGAGTAACGATCACGCTCCGTCTAGTCTGCTCAGTGTACTGTCGTCATCCTTAATGCAGAGTACATTGGGTTTTGATTTAGAAACCACGAATGGACACAAATCATAGGTATCCTAACTGACGAAAGGAATCAATAATGCACACTGCGCATTATTGATCGAAACTTTTAGAACCACTAGCTAATGAGCCGTTAAAAAATTGTGGCTCAGTCCATGGATGCGTTTAAGTCCAAACTAAAAACATTCTAATATAGGATCATAGCGCTGTATCCCGCTGGCAAATTCTGCATGCGATACGGTCAGCTTAATCGCGGACTACGCCCATCGTTTTAAGCAGCGTTGATATGTATGGAATGAGTTGCTTTTTACGGCTAACGATCCCCGACAGTTCATAGATGTTGTTTTGCCCACGTTGTGGGTAGTTGATCTGGCTTTTAAGTTCGTTGTTACCTGCGACAACGAGCAAGGAGTCTTGCGTGTTGATATCAGTGACCAGTAGGAAGCTAAATAACAGCTTTTTCCGTGCGCGGTAAGCCTCAAGTGCTTGATCCAAGGCATCTTCATGCTTCCAGAAATTGTCAAAGCCGAGCTCTTCGATCTGAGAGACCGAATAGGAGATAGTTCCATCTGTATAACCCTTGCAGTCGGAGCAGACCACTTCTTCGGGTGTGTGATTGATGATCACCGAACCAGATGAGAAAATGAGTTTGGCCAGATCCTTTGCTTCAATCCCTGCGATTGGCGCAAGCCAATCTAGCAACTCGCCTTCTAGGGGTGTGGTCGTTGGACTGTTTAATAGCAGTGTGTCTGAGATAATGCCTGCCATCATTACGCCAGCGACGCTTGGAGACGGAGTCAGCGATTGCGCGCGAAACAGGTCGGCTATGATCGAGCAAGTTGAACCGACAGGTCGGTTGATGAATAAAATGGGTTGGTCCGTCGGTATGTTGCCGAGGCGGTGGTGATCCAGAATCTCGGTGATTTGCACCTGGTCCGCGCCGTTGACGGCTTGCCCAAGTTCATTGTGATCGACGAGTGCAATACGTGTGTGGCTCGGGCGCAAGATGTCGCTCTTGGAGAATACGCCTAGCAGCTCCTTGTCCTCGTTGGTGACCATGTAGAGCGGATCGTTGACGTTGGCGATGCGGCGCTTGACGGATTCGATGCGATCCTCGGCAGTGAAGCATTTCACGTCAGTATCGATCAAAGAATCGATGTGCGTGGCGGTACGGATTATCCACGACGTGGTGGCAGAGTCGTAGGGGCTGACGATTAATGAGACGTTACGCTCTTTGGCGCGCTCGATCATATCTTCGTCAACATCGAGTCCACCTGTGATGACCAGCAGGCGTACGCCGAGCTGAAGGCAGCGCTCTTGGATGTCCCAGCGATCGCCCACCACGATCACACTAGTGTTGGCGTCGGTGCCTTTTTCTTTGTGATTATTGCCAAAGGAGCGGATATCCATTGCGCCCACGCGCACGAAGAGCTCTTCGACTTCTTTGGAGTTGTGTTCGTGCAGCACAGTTGCGTTGAGTGAGCGAATAATCGCACTAATACTGGTGTGTACGCGGCGCATTTTGCGCGGTTCACTCGGCTTCGGGATGAAAAATTCGCCGAGTTGGAAAATCGAAATAAGGCCTTCAAGATGTCCGGCCTCGTCGACCACCGGTAATGCACGCACGTCGTATTTATCGATGAGTTCGAGCGCTTCAGCACAGGTACTGTCCCTGGTTACTGAGCGCACCTTCGAGTGCATGATGTTTTCTACGCGCGGTGTCACATCCCCGATGAACTGGGGTAAAGGCAGGTTGAAACGCTCCAGGATGGCATCGATCCGCGCATTGGAATTGCCGCATCGCGCTGCGGTATATTCCGTTTCACCGACGGCGTGCTTGTACGCTTCGTAAGCGATTGCCGAGCAAATCGCATCAGCATCAGGATTTTTGTGGCCAAGAATGAAAATTGGGTCGGGCATTATGGTTATTACCTTAGCGATTATCGGAGCGTTAAACAATCCCAAAATTTCAAAGATAAACAAAGAAAAATCCAACTTAGGGTAAGGTCAATTTAAGATTATTAAATCTTAAATGAGCTATGGATCTTAATTTCCGCCGCTTATCGATGGTTTTGGTGCATTACCAATGCAATTCTTGTAATCAGGGTAAATAAAAAACCCGAACTCATAAGAATCCGGGTTTTTAAGAGAAATCTAAGAATTACTTAGTTCGTTTGGCTATATTCCGGAGCAAGCTTGATTTGCTCTGCACTGTAAAGATCGCTCATTTTGACTGTTTGGTTACCAGTTGTTGGGTTTACGAGCTGCCCATCTTCCTCGCCGAGTTCAGTGTAAAATTGAACGTGACCGTCAAGGTAAGCAATGTGTCCACCAAGGCCCCAAGGTGTGTCTTTACCCCATGTGCCAGTTCCAGTATTCATGCCTCGTGTCCATGTGAGTGGTGTAGTCGAGGTGGGTGCATTGCCGCTGATACCAATTGCAAAGTCATAACCAACTGGGACGCCGTTCACCCAATCTTCGGAATCTTCATAAACGTTCTCATTGTTACGAAAGCCGACAACTGCGGGCAGTGTGGAGCTGTAGTCTGCGACTGCTGGGTCTGAGCCAATAATCCAGATAGATGCGTCTGTTAGATCGACCTGTTTCGCGAGGAATGAGCCCACGCCGTAAATGTCGTCGCTAAACCCAGCTGCAGTGAGCTTCGCTGCGTTGAGCGTGCGCACACGTCCACCGGAAGTCGAGTAGGTTGCGTAAGACACAGCGATTGAACGAATGTTGGATGCAGATTTTGTTTTATTCGCCACTTCGCGGACTTTGCCGACAGCAGGAATAAGGATCGCAGCAAGAATGCCGATAATCGCGATAACAGTGAGGAGTTCAATCAGGGTAAAACCTGAGCGTGGGGATTTTGTTTTGTTCATGTTGGTAATAAATTTGTGGGGGAATGTACTGCAACGCTGCTACGCCATTCAACTAAGAATACTAATTTACGGTGCTTGTTACTGTATGTCCAACTCTTTTTGAGGCTGATTTTAAAGGATCTGATTGGTTTTTATGGATGGTTATTTATTCTGAAGTAAAGATACTCTCGTACCATTCTGCGACATTAAGTCACGCTTCATCTACGGTAAAAACACGAGTTCTATAGAGTGGCTTTATTTGTGCCAGAAAAAGTTTAAGCTTGGTATGACTTCTTGGTGGTAATGAGTACGGATGAGTCGATGGACAGAAGTATCCATCCCCCTAACAGCTCTAGCATAAAAAAACGAAGCCCATGCGGAGGTGGGCTTCGTTGTGAAGAGTCCGGTGTCTGCGGGCATTATGCCGGGTACGGCAGCGGGTATTTCGCGCTGAGCTCTTCGGCGATGGCGCGTGCCTTGGCGATCACGCTGTCATCGGTCGGTGCTGCGAGGACGATGTCGACCGCTTCTGCAATACGCACCATGTCGGCCTCGACCATGCCGCGGCTGGTGACTGCTGGTGTGCCCAGGCGGATACCGCTAGTTTGGAAGGGGCTGCGTGTCTCTCCGGGAACAGTATTCTTGTTAGTGGTGATGTTGGCTGCGTCCAGTGCGATTTGCGCGACTTTACCGGTGAGGTTTGCATCTTTTTTGCGCAGATCGATCATCATTAGATGGTTCTCGGTGCCGCCACTGATGATGTGGTGGCCACGCTCAATCAATGCATTAGCAAGTGCCTTGGCATTCGCTGCAACTTGCTGCTGATACGCTTTAAAGTTGTCGGTTGCGCACTCTTTGAAGCAAACTGCCTTGGCTGCCACTACGTGCATGAGTGGTCCGCCTTGCGTCCCAGGAAACACTGCGGAGTCAATTTTTTTGGCATGTGCTTCTTTGCACAAGATTAGTCCGCCACGTGGGCCACGCAGCGTTTTGTGCGTGGTGGTGGTAACGAAATCTGCGTGTGGCACCGGAGAGGGGTGCACGCCAGCTGCAACAAGGCCAGCAATGTGGGCAATATCGGCCATCAGGTAAGCACCGATTTCGCGGGCGATCTCGCCCATACGCTGAAAATCGATGATGCGTGAGTAGGCAGATGCACCAACAGTGATCATCTTTGGCTTCTCTGCGCGGGCAATTTCAGCGATACTTTCGTAGTCGATGAGACCATCTTCGACACCGACGCCGTAGTTGACGACTTCATACGTCATACCGCTGAAATTCATCGGGTGACCGTGCGTGAGGTGCCCACCATCAGCGAGGCTCATCGTGAGAATTTTGTCGCCTGGGCGTAGCACAGACAGGTAGACCGCAGCATTTGCCTGGCTGCCTGAGTGTGGTTGGACATTGGCGTGATCGGCGCCAAATAGGCTTTTCGCTCGCTCAATGGCAAGCTCTTCGACAACATCGACGTGCTCGCAGCCACCATAGTAGCGTTTACCGGGATAGCCTTCAGCATATTTGTTGGTGAGCACGCTACCCTGTGCTTCCATCACGGAAGGGTAGGTGAAGTTCTCCGAGGCGATGAGCTCGATGTGGCTTTCTTGGCGCTTACGCTCTGCGGCGATTGCGGCTGATATCTCTGGATCGATGCTCGCGAGTGGAGTCGGATTCAAGGCGGAGGTGTTGTTCATAGTATGTGTGAATTAAAAGAAAATGTGTGGCTGTGGTTGGACTCTAAAAAGGCCATTTCCAATTTTTCTTCGCCTGCTTAGGCGCGTCTGCAGTTGTGGGTGTAGTGTTGTCGGTTGCTGGCTCTTCGACTGCCATCAATTCAGTGGAATCTGCAATGCCAGCTTCTGCGTCGGCCTTGGCTACGGTGACTGGTTTTTCGCTCCAGAAGGGCCACCACCATGGGTCATTTCGGTCAGATCCTTCGAAGCCTTCTTGAATCAGTGCATCCGCCGATTGCGGCGCATCGTCTTCGCCAAATGGCCAAGCCCAGCGCATAAATGTTTGGCTCCAATCGGCATCTTCTGGCGAGGCGGTGACACCTGCAGCTTCGGCGAGGCTGAGCATTTGTTCGGCCACGTCTTGACGACCTTGGAGGTGCGCTGCAAATTTTGCAGCGTCTTCAGGGGCAGCTGAGAGTATGCGGGTGGGTACACCATCGAGCGGCCGGCCGGGCTGATATTCGTAGAGTAGAAAGCCTTGGCCAACTGGGCTGAGGACTTTGCGCATTCCATCATCCCAACGCATGAAGATGTCTTGGCCAGTCATGCGCCATGTGCCCTCCAGTGCAGAATCGGTTGATGTGCTCAGACCGCCGAAGCGGCTGATCTCGACACGTTCGAATGTGTTTTCGCTGCGTTGTATGATCCAGTCGCCACGGTAAAAGAGGCTGGCATTTTTGCGGCTGGAGAAAGCGATACCGCTGGCACCAGCCTGTTTTTCAGCGGAGTAGAGGGTGCGCCATTCGACGGGGAGATTGTCGTAACTGGTGCGGCTTGCACTGTGGCGCTCGGATGCATCGGAGTCGATTACAGTGCCTGGCGCAATCAATTGGTAAGAAACACTGCGCTCATTTTGCTTCAGGATGCCGTAGTGACCGGTGTCCCACGCGAGGTGCAGTTCGCTGCCTTGTTTGGCCCATGTGCCTCGCCGGCCTGAGGGACTGGCGTTACCAGGGCTCCAGTTACTCGCGGCTGAGCGGTTCGGCTCGACGATTACATAATAGGTGCCGTCATTAGTCTCGATTTCCCACGTGCCAAAAAAGCCTTTGGCTTTGTCTCGGTCGGAGATTTCTTCGTCTGGCAAGGAGGGGGCTTTGGCCCACTGGCCGAGTACTTCCTTAGGCACCAGTTCGGCTTTTGTGGTGTAAAGCGTGTTGGCTGCGGCATCGGTGAAAGCGACTGCATCGCCCAAGGCGTCACGCGAAATAAGGTGGGAGCTGCCATCTGCCCATTTTAGGGTGGCGCCTGTTTGGTCGCTACTCCAAGTGCCTTTGTAGACGGTGCGGTCGGCGTTATCTGCCCAGAAGTAAGAGGCTAGACCGTTACGCTTCACAATCAAAATAAGCGCGCCTTCGTCGGGTGATTCAATCTGCCAAGTCCCTCGGTAGAGCTCGTCACTTTCTTGCGCAGACAAGGATAATCCGAGCGCTAATAAGCTGAACCCTAAAACCACTTCTTTAAAAAAAGCGTTAAAAGTCATATAGTGTCTAAGAGCGGAGAAAAAAGTCATGCAATGTGGATATTTTTCGCAGGTCTGCCACACAACTATAAAATGGTGCGCAGTGCGGAATGAGGGAATTTTATTGATTGGATAAGTGCTGCAAATTCATTGGGTTTCTGTGCTTGATGAGAGGATGATTGTTTAGCTACTCAGGTCGTCCGATGCGTGCGAAATCGAGGATGCTGCAGCTGATACTGCCGCGTTCCAGTGCCACGCGATCAGTGTTCTGGGCGGATTCAAGTTGAATGCCGTCGGAGTAGCGAAAGGCATATTTGCCCGGACTGGTTTCTTCATAGAGGCTACCGAGTTCGATTTTTGCGGGCACCGTTGTTTCGATCAGGCTGTCTTGATTTGTTTGTGCTGGGAAGTTGATATTCAAGACAGTTCCTGTGCGCGGCGGATTTTTCAGTGTGTCGGTGGCCAATTGGCTGGCATGTATCGCCGCGGCAATGAGTGAGTGGGTAAAATCGCCTTCGGTTAGGCCTTTATTTTTTTGGATGTCTAGAAATAGATGGTGCGGCACGCATTTGCTGAAAGCGATGGCTGGAAGACCCCAGAGCGCGCCTTCAATCGCTCCTGCAATGGTTCCAGAGCTGAGGATCAGAGTCTCTGTCGTGTTGTAGCCGATATTGATTCCTGAAAGCACGATATCGGGCTGCTTCGACATGAGGTTGCCCAAGGCGATATTCACACAATCGGTCGGCGTACCATTAATCGCCCATGCGTTCACGCCAGCAGGAAAAATGGACGGGCTGCGAATGACTTCGACTTCGGTGTGGCGGCTGACGGCTCGGCCGATCCAACTTTGTTCAAACGCTGGGGCGGCAACAGAAACGTCAAAGTTAGGCAGGAGGGCTTCGACGAGTCGGCGCAGGAAGACGGATTCGATTCCATCGTCGTTGGTGACGAGAGCGTGAGGTTTCATAAAAGTGAGTTAGTTGAAGTGGCGGTCACACTCCCGAGGGTCTTGCCAGCGCTTCGGGGGGTGCTTCAGTGATTCGAGCGAGAACGTGCTCAGGGAGCTCGATGGATTGCAGTTCACCGTCCTCTGTGAGCTTGGTGAGCATGGTGGTAATTGTGGCTCTGGCGGCTTGAGTACGGCTGCCGTCTTTGTTTTGACGGAAAATACGGAAGAGGAAAACGATCGAGCGATCTTTGACTGCTTTAACAGCTAAATGAATTTCAATCGTGTCCCCAAATCGGAGCGGTGCGGTGAATTTACATTCGGCGCGGGCGCGTGGCCAACCGACGAGCTCTCCGTGTTTCGTGTTTATCAGGTCGACGCCTGCGGCTTCGAAAAAGTCGCGCTCGGCGGTCTCCATATATTTAAAGAAGTTCGAAAAGTGGACGAGGCCGGCCATATCGGTTTCGGAAAATTCAATGCGTCGGGTGGATGTATGCTCATGTGCCATGGTAGGATAGATGAACACTGTCTGAAATTTGGCAAGATGAGTTGGATGTTTATCTTAGATTCGAAAGTCCGATAGAGGGCGGCTAAAAATCACGCATATGTGATGTTTCGGTCATAATGACTTTAAAAATTATTCAGGTGGCCATCCCCGTGGGGCGAAGGCAACCCTCGCGGCAAAGCTAATGGACGACCCTTGCGAGGCTTGTTGCGAACAGTGCTGTTTCCTGTGTGTCCCGTTTTTCTGTGGGCGGAGAAATAATTAGCATTTTTGCTTACTGGCTTGCGTTGCAATCTTCATCTGTGCATGCGTTTGTAATGGTTCAGGCAATACTTCGCACCTTAGGCTCTGGCGTGCTCTGCTACTGCGCATTGACGGCATCAGCGGTTGAGGTGGATCCATTGGCTGTGGAGGGTGAACCTACCGTAGTTTTGAGTAAAATTGCGATGCCAGAGATGGGGAATCAGCGTCTAGATTCCATCCTGATGCGCTATTACGTTAAGGGTATGGGTGGTCCTGAGATTTGGGATAAAATCCTGAGTATACGTGTATCAGGGCAATTGACGCTTAAAAGTGGTCGTTACGATTTTCATGTGACTCGAAAAAAGCCGCACTATTTTAAGATCGTAATTCGTGACGGACCGCGTCATGTAATCAAGGGCTTTGATGGAAGTGTCGCTTGGCAGTCGGGATCACAGGTGAGTGACGCTAAGGAGTTATCTGAAGCAGACGCTCGTGAGTTTATTTTCGGCGCCCATTTCGGCAGTTATTTACTCTATCCCTATGCGCCAGGCAAACAGATCGAGTACCTCGACACGGTACCAGTGGATGGTGTGTTGTGCCAACAGGTTCGAGTGACTTTGGATACGGGTTTTCAAGTCGACTATTTCATCGATGCACTCAGCTGTTTAGAATTAAAAGTGGTGACGACGGATTTACAGACGGGTCAGATTTCAGCTACCACTTATGAGGACTATACTCATGAGTTTGGAGTGCCGATTGCACGGAAGGTCGTCAACTCGGAGGATGGTAAATGGTGGTCCACATACGAACTTAAAGACGTCAAATTGAACTCGGGGTTGATGCCTTGGATGTTTCAAATGCCCAAGTAGCGAGCGCACTGGCCAACGATGGGTTGCTTAGTTTGCAGCGGTTGAAAATTATGGTTGAATGCTTTTTTGGCTCATCGTCGATCAGCAGGGAAGGCATTAATCTATGTTGGAAACGTTGGATTTGGCTTTTGCTCTTGGGAGAGATGGCCTCCGTGTCGTCCGGTTCCGCTCTTTTTTTTTGGGGGGGGGCGAACTCCGTGTTGTCCATTACCAATGCGTGAGAGTCTGACGGGATTATCAGCTCTTGGAGGCTCCTAGAATTCCATGTGGTGTTTAAAGTGCCCGTGGTCGACACAGAGGTCGACCCTCTCTAACCGAATAGCCTCCCCATTAGGCTCAGAGATAGTATCTCCCCGGTAAATGATGATGAACCTTTTATTTGCCGCTCGATTTTTCCGTGCGCAGTTGTTTTTATACTTCGTATTAAGCAATCTTTTAGGTAGTTTTACTTTTATGACTTTATTTTCCTCATTTTGCTGTGTTGCGTTTTTATGGGCAGGAGCCTTTTTGCAGTCATTATCGGCACAGAGTCACGCCTCGCTCGATGAGTCTCTACCGACGTATCGAGAGAGCATTAAATACTACCAGCCGATGTCTCTGCAGGGTCTTGAACCGAGGCTGACTTGGATCCTTGAAAATTATTATCAAGCTGCGTTTGGTGGTAAGAAAAATTGGAGAAAAATTCAGAGTTTGCGTTTCGAGGGCGTCTTGCGCATGCCGACGGGCACTTTGAGCTTTGTCGCGTTTAAAAAGAAGCCAGATTATTGTAAAATTGTACTATTTGCAGGTAATGGGGCACGTATTGTCATGGCGTTTGATGGAACCGATGCATGGCAGTTAGATACAATGGAGGCCAGCGAGCCAATCCCGATGCCGCCGATTGAAGCGCTCAATTTTATCCGCGACGCACCTGCGGCGGGGCATTTGCTGTATCCGAATTTGCCAGGTAAACAGATCGAGCTTCTGGGGCAGCGCACCGTCAACGGGAATGCATGCCTTGATCTGCGAGTGACCCTTGCCGATGGCCAGCAGGTAACCTATGCAATTGATAACAAGGAGTTTATCGAGCGGCAGCAGCGTGTGGTCAATATGGTTTCCGGCGATCTTGAGGTCACGACCCACGAGCAAGTGAAAAAAGTTGCCGGGGTGACGGTTGCCTTGCACAGCAAAATGACTGTTGATGGCGAACTATTGCATGAAGTGCATATGCAGCGCGTCGAGGCAAACTTAGGTCTCATGTCCTGGATGTTCACACGACCCTCTGGAGCGTATGTGACAGGTAAATTACCCGATGGTGTGGATGAACAGTCGCTACGTCTCAGCATGGAGGAATCGTCGTACCTGGAGCCCGAGTGGGGCATGCCAGCTATTAGTTTTGGCGATAGTACTGCGCTAGGCGTCTTTGGTGCCACGCGCTTTCCCGACCTAAATGAGGCGGCCAAGCGGTCCATCCTCGAAAATATTGGTGAATTTTAGTCATAGGAGTAGGTCATTGTTTAGGGATTCGAGGGCAGTGGCATTGAACCTATTGGCGATGATCGTATCGCTCAGAGCAGCTAATTCTCAGTGGTTGGCTTCTACTTCCTCCCCTTCTATGCGTGATTTATAGTGTGAAATGGCCTTGCCAGCGTAATCCAGATGACATCTTGGGCTTGATGCTATATTCGGCAACTTCATGGGTGGTTCGTAGTTTCAGTGAATTTGCCCTAACCCTCGCATAAATTAAAAAATTTATAAAAAACTTGCAATTCCTGTGAGGATCGAGATTCTAATTCCATACTAGATTCCTTGTCTCGAGTGTGGAAAATAGCTTGACCCCATATTCTTCGGTCTTAAAGTAATTTTATTATTTCTTTTCGTCTTAGA
>JAFMDL010000098.1 GCA_017857255.1 Puniceicoccaceae bacterium
GGGTATTCCTAATCGACAGGTTCAGTAGGATGCAGAAACAACCAGCGATCGTTATGTGGATTATTTGGTTCGTCTTTTTACAGATGGCCTTTGCGTATCACTTTGTGCTTGGCGATGGCTTTCCTTCTGGGGGAAACGCAGCAGAGCCGATGGCGAGTTGGCTCTGGGTGCTCTGTGTGGCCCCGGTAATATTGGCGATGGGGGTACGTTGGTTGGTCATTCCGAGGCTGAAGCAGCAGCGGCAGATGCTGATCGCGTTGATCATCGGCCTCGCGCTGTCTGAGGCGCCGATCTTGTTTGAATTGTTTTTGATTGGCGCTGCTTATCCGCAAAATCAAATTGTAGTGCTGATGATTGCGGTGTTCAGTTTGATACAGTTTGCACCGACTTATGGCACGCCAGGCGTGGACTTTGAGGGCTGAGACTTGAGAGCTGGGTTTCTTCTTACTCGTTAAGCTTGGGGCTGAGTGTGATGCGGGCGGCATTTTCGGTCAGCGTCTGTTTGGCGAGTGTGTTGATGGCATCCAAGGTAATTGAAGCGTAATCGGCGTCGCGCTGGCGAGCCCATTCAAGAGTGTAGGGCTTGGCTTGGCTTTGGGAAAGAACGGTATTGAGCCAATGACTGTTGTCGCGCCAGTGCATCTCGAGACTGCCGAGGATGGGTTTGAGCGCACGGTCGAGCTCGTCTTGTGTGGCGCCGTCTTTCGCGATGTCGTTTGCGATTGCTTGCATGTGCTCTTGTAGCACCGCAGTCTCAGCGCTGTTAGCAATGGAGGAAGTGGTTAAATATGCGGAGTTAAAAACACGGCTGGCGCTGAATCGTGCATTAGGGCTGTAGGTTGAGCCGAGTTCTTCACGCAGTTTTGTACGTAAGCGATCGTTGAGCACGGAGGCGAGCACATGCATGCGACGAGATTCGCGTATGTCTTCTTTGACAGGTGACGCCTGCCAGCTCACGAGGGCCGCGGCTTTGTCGATTTTGCTTTCGTAGTGGAAGATCTTGTCGGCAGGTAGAGTCGGCGGTGGAATGTGGCGCTCGTCAGTCAACTCAGGCGGGGCGGTGGCGCGCTTGGGTAGGGCGCCAAAGGTCTTGAGTATGAGCGGTAGCGCAGTGTCTGGATTAAAGTCACCGACGAGGCTGAGCTCGAGGTAGGCAGTGCGCATTTCGTCTGTGATCCACGCTCGCACATCTTGAGCAGTGTAGGTCATGAGCCGATCAGGATCTGGTTTGGCGAACCGACCGTCATTGCCATGGAGCCATTCCTGCATTTCGGCAGTGGCGCCCCCAAGGGTATATTGCAGTTGTGCAGCGAGCGCGGGTATTTGCTTTTGGAACTGGCGCAGGGCTTCGTCGCGGTAACCAGGGTCGGTCAAGCCGGCGCACATGAGTTGAAGTTGTAGCTCGAGGTCATCGGGCGTGGTGTTGCCTGAGAAAGTAAAGGCATCTTCAGCAATCCCAAAACTATAGCCAACGTTGCGCCCTGCGAAGATACGGCGCTGCTCATCGTTGCTATGCGCGCCGAGTCCGCCGCCGTTGAGGAGCGCTGAGGCAATCCTGGATAAGCCAGGTTTGTCCTGTGGCTGTGTGAGCGTGCCGTTGCCAAACCGAGCAGTGAGCAGGATCGAGTTTTGTTTAAAATCAGTTTGCTTCAGATTGACGTGCACATGGTTGCAGAGCTCAAGTTGGATAAAATCGAGATCTTTAACCTGAGTCTGTTGATGGATGCAGCCAGCGGTACCAAAGTCGGTGTAGGCAAACGCTTGTGTCTCAGACTCTAGTGGTGGCACGACGACCACGGCTTGACTGGCTCGATAGTACTTCTGTAGTTGTTGCTTGGTGTCGTCTGCCTCCGTCTGAGTGGTCAGGACTAGATTTAGGTCGTTGCTTGCCCATGCGGTTTGCAGTGCTTGGTGGCAATCTTCGGGGGTGAGGCTGGCAAGCCCGATGCGTTCGATGCGCAGATTTTCTTCAGGGTGGCTAAAGACGTAATGGCCGTTGATGCTACTAAGCAGGCCAGAGGCAAGAGCGGTTGATTCGCGAGTGGCTGCACGCTTGGCACCTTCTTCTGCTACGTTGAGCCGATTAGCTGTTATTTCGTCGATCTCAGCTTGAGTGAAGCCGAACTCGAGCGCGCGTCGTAGCGCTTGCTCCATGACGGCGACAGCGGCAGGCCATTTACCTGCTTCGGGACTGACGCTAATGCTGTCACTTTCGATCGCGTCGAGCCAGTGGCTGATACCGGCGGAGCCATCTTTAATTGGCGAGCCGTCGGCTTTGGCTAGGATTTCTAGCCGCCGTGTGAGTATCGCATTGGCAACTTGCAGTGGTAAATATTTGAGGCGCGTCTCTACAGTGTCTGACTCAAATTGATAAGGTTTCAGAGTGGAAAGAGAGAGCGCATCGCTGCTGACTTCTTGATCTGCAAAGACGCCGACACGCAGGCCGTAATCACTGGGCAGGGTGCCGAGATTGAGTGCCCTGGGAGCCGGCTTGGCCGGTAGCGAGTCGAAGGTGTTTTTGATGCGTGCGAGATACTCGGTTGGGTCGACATCACCGACGATCACAACGCTGATGTTTGCCGCGGTGTAGTTGTTTGAGTAATACGCAGCAAAGCGCTCGCGGGGTGCAGTTTTAATGACAGACTCGAGCCCGATAGGAAGGCGTTGACTTGCCAGAAAGTCGGGCATGAGAAAGTTGAGTCGTTGCTCAAGTAGGCGCATTTGCACCGAATCACGCGATTGCATTTCAGCGATGACAATGCCGCGCTCATTCTCAATTTCTTGGACTTCCAGTAGCGCGCCATCAGCGAAGTCACGCAGCACAGTAAATGTGAGGTCCAGCGTGCCCGTTTCGGTATTGGGGAGGTCGAGCATATAGACCGTCTCATCAAAAGACGTGTATGCATTGGCATGTGCGCCGAATGCGATGCCTAGGCGTTGCATTTTTGGGATCAGTGCACTGGCATCGGGGAAGTGCTGACTGCCGTTAAAGACCATGTGCTCGAGAAAATGAGCGAGGCCGCGTTGGTCTTCGGCCTCACTCAGCGAGCCCGCGTTGACGTGTAGGCGCAGTGAGACCCGACCCGGAGGCTCTGCATTGGGGAGGATGGCATAGCGCATGCCATTTTCCAATGCTCCAAAAGTGACTGCGGGGTCGACCGCGACGTCACTCTGAAGCTGTGCCCAAGTGCCTTGCTGGGCGCTCAGCCCTGTGAGTATCGATAATAGGCTACATGCAACGACGCGGGTAATTTGTAAACAGTACATTAGAGAGGCATTGAGCATGATGGGCCGTGAAGGGTGCTGCGATGATTTTGGGTAGTTGCTAGGGATGCGACTGTCCGATATTGCGTTCAAAGATCGCAGCATTCGGAGTGTCGCGCTTGGGCTTACCGAATCGGCGAGTCAGATGCCAACCCTCGATCTCGGGGTTGAGATTGCCGGGAAGTTCAAGAATCACACGGGCATCGGCAGTAGCGAGTACCGCGGCTTTGGCAAAAATGCGCGACAGGTTGGCTTCGATCGCATCGTAGGGTGGATCAATAAAAATAAGCTCGGCACGTTCGCCGCCGGCGGTTTGTGCGTAGAGGTCACGAGTGATCGTTTGTGCTGCAGACGGAGCAAGTTCGCAGCATTTGAGCACGGCTTGCTGGTTTTGCGTTAGGCAGGCCAGCGCCTTGCGGTCGATTTCGTAAAAAGTGGCGTGGCGCGCGCCTCGGCTGAGAGCTTCGAGCCCGTAGGCGCCAGTGCCTGCGAAGAGGTCCGCGACACAGCTGCCTGCGACGCAGCTACCGAGGCTGGAAAAGATCGCTTCGCGCATCCGATCCGTCGCGGGACGTGTGGTATCGCCTTTGGGCGCTTTGATTTGAATGCCGCGAGCTTTGCCGCCTGTGATGCGCATGCTGTTGCTGGTTGTTGGTTG
>JAFMDL010000099.1 GCA_017857255.1 Puniceicoccaceae bacterium
AAGCTATTAATTTCTACTCCATGTTATCCTGTAACGATCTCTCCGTTGAACTCTCTCCCGGTGGACCGCGTATTCTAGATCGTGCCACTGCTCGTTTTCAGCCACGCGCGCTGAATGCTGTAATCGGCCCATCAGGCTGTGGTAAGACCACCTTGGTGCGGGCAATGCTGGGTCTATCCGCGCGAATGGGCGAGGTGTTTATGGCGGGCGGGCCAGTCGCCAATAGCGAGGCACTACGCGGGAAGTTGGCTTTTGTCCCGCAGTTCAGCATTGCGCAAGAGCGTTTGAGTGTGGAGGAAGCGTTGAAATATGCACTCGATTTATGCGTAGTAGAGGAGCAGGTGAAGGTGACCCGCTTGGAGGAGATTTTAAAGCGCATCGGCTTGGACATACACCGTGATAAGCGTATTGGTAGTTTAAGTGGCGGCCAGTTGCGCCGGCTGGGGTTGGGCTTGGAGCTAGTTGGTGATCCACAGTGTATGGTTTGTGACGAGGTTACGAGTGGGCTCGATCCACGCTCAGAAGATGAGATTTTAAAGATGTTGCAGCGTCTACGGGATGAGCGGGATAAGATGTTTATCTGTATTATTCACAATCTCGCGAAGCTTGATTTTTTCGATTGGATTACGGTGGTGTTTGAAGGTGCGGTGGTGTTTCAGGGTAGTTTGGATGCCTTATTGGAGTATTTTGATATTCCCGATGCCTTACATTTGTATGATCAGTTGAATGCACATTCGATCGAGCACTGGCGGGAGCGCTGGAGTGCAGCGAGTGATGCCGGTGCTACGTTTGAGGCTGCGCCAGTGGTTGCGCCACCATTGCCTACGGCGCTGAGTCAGATGTGTACTTTGTTGAAGCGTCGTGTGCTTTTATTCAAGCGGGATAAAGGTTATTGGCTGCTGACATTGGGGATTACCCTTGGCTTCCCTCTGTTGGTAACGATTTTTGCGATGGATGGATTGCCGCAGTTGCGGGGTTTGGCGATGAGTGGCTCCAGTGGGTTTGTGGAGCAGGCACAGGAGAATTTACGTTATCGTATCGATGCACTGGATTCGGCCTCCTTAGTCACTGGCTTGATTTTATTCCAAGTGATTTTACTGACTTTGATGGGGAGTAATAATGGGGCACGCGAGATCGCGGGCGAGCGTACTTTATATGAGAAGGAGCGTTTCGCAGGACTACGGCCTCATTCGTATGCAACCAGTAAGTTGATTTTCACCTCTGCAGTGGCATTGGTGCAGGGGCTTTGGATGACTTTGTTTGTGAAAGGAATCTGCGACTTTCCGGGGCCCTTGTTGCCACAAGCGCTGGTGTTGATTCTTTGCTGCGTATCAATGACGTCGGTGTGTTTGGCGTTTTCAGCGCTGTTTAGCTCTGCCGACAAAGCGTCGTTGCTGTCAGTCTATTTGGTTGGATTTCAGTTGCCGCTTTCGGGAGTGGTATTGGCGTTGCCCGATGTGCTGGTCTGGATCTGCCGACCATTCATCAATGCGTATTGGGGATGGTCTGGCTATTTCGGGTCGATGATAGAGTCACGTTTTTTCGACGCGTACCGCCTATCGTCTGCGGAGATGATTCCAAGTTCATTACAAGCTGGATTGGTGCTGTGCCTTCACTTTGTACTAGGAGCAGCATTCGTGTTTTGGGGTTGCCACAAAAAGCGGCTAACTTAACCCTACCCGCAACATTGTTATTAAAATACCGATATACGGCCTTATGCCTCAGTTGAACTTGCCAACAAACTTTCGAACACCCGCGCCGATCTGGATTGGCCTGTCTGTGATATGTGTGCTGATCGCACTAACTGCAGGGTGTGGTGATAAATTTTCTGACCTCGAGGTGCTTCCCACGGAGAGCTACATGAAAAAGCCCGGTGATTTCTTAGGAAACACATATTCGATCCGTGCGCAGATCGACTCGCAAGTGAAATGGGATAAAGCAGTGGGCCGCATCTTAGCGGTCGTACCTGAGAGTGGCGGCGCGCGCTTGCCGGTCTTTGTACCGAATGGTGTCGGCGGTAATTTACATATTGGGCAGCGCTATGAGATGCGTGCCAGAATCGAAGCAGGAGGGCTGATCTATGTTGAAAGTTTACGCAAGTATTAGTCTGTTTTTAGTCGCTACGCATGGCACCCTACTAGCGCAAGGCTATGCGCCTGTTGCAGCGCCTGCTTCGCCAACACCAGCTGCCGCGAGTGTGTCTGCACCAGCAGGTGGAATGTTTGAGAGTCATACTTTTTTGGAAATGGCGAACCGCACCTTTGATCCATCCAGTGACTCGTTGGACTTTGAAAATGGCAGTTTTGATTGGAAGGGGCATACATTTAACCTGACAAATCAGCGTGCGTTTCGAGCGCGCTTCGAGCGTTTTCTACTGGCTTCGCCAACTGAGGAAGAAGATAATTATGCGCGGTTGATGGGCGATTTATTGCAACGCTTATCGGTGGCGAGTGATCGTAGTGACGATGCGATCATTGATACATGGGAGATGTTGTTTCGTGCTGCCAGTTTCGAGACAGATGGTGGCAATAGTACCATCGTGGCCAACCAAGTCTTCAATGCTTGGCGGATTCGTAAGGAGATGCGCGGTGAGGCGATGACGCAGCGTGAGCTTGCTGATATCCGCCGCTACCAACAGGAAGTGGTGGCCAATCGTGCGTTGATACTCGGAAAAATCCAGGAACAGAAGCAGCGAGTATCGGATCGTACGACTTCGGGCAATGATGGAGGCGGTAAGGCCAAGGAGAGTTCTCAATCACTGCCGACTGAGGCTGTGTTTCGCGCCTTAGAGTTGGCTGAAACGGAAGCTAAGCTCCTCGCAATGGAAGGCCAAGCGGCGATGACTGGGATACAAGCGAAGCTAAATATGCAGAGTCAGATCGTCGCGTTTGTGTTGCAGCGTCGTTATCAGCATGCATTGGTGCTATCGGGATTTTATCAGTTGTTGTTTAAGGGCTCACAGCAGCAGCTCGAAGTGGGGAAGGGTGAGTTGAAATCGTTTTTCCCTAACACGGACATGGTGTTTACGGTCGATATGATGGCATTTGTCGCCAACGAGGCGATGACGGATGTCAATAAGGGGGTCGATGCAGTGAATACTGCATACACCGAAGATCGTGCAATCCTCGCTTTAGAGCGACTGCAAGAAACGTTCTTCCTCGGCGAGTATATGCCAAAGCTCAATGCGATTCCTGCGCAACAGCGCCGGGCGTTGCTTGATTTGTATCGCGATATGCTGGAAGCTGTTGAACTGGCTGAGGCCAAGGATTACAACGGCGTCGAGCAGTATGCTGAGCGCATTGCATTAATGGCTAAAGATTTCCCGAAAATGCGTGTTCTTTCAAGTATAGAGACTGCCAAGAGTATGAGCGACATGGCGGTTTTTGCAGCGTCGCAATACCGCAACCTTGGCGACATTGACAAGGCGCGCGCTGAGTTACAGCAGGCGATCGACATTTGGCCATCCAACCCGTCGATTCGTGAGTTTCAGCACGAGACCACTAAGTTGGCAACCGCAGGCTCGCAAGGAGTACAGATTTTCGACGACTTGTACAAGCGCGGTGACCATCGCGGCATTTATGACCGGCGCATGGATCTCGGCTTTGCTTTGGCCGAAGACTCTGCCCGCCGACCGCTCCTAATGGAAGTGATTGAGCAGGTATCGACGATTGATTTACTGGTAGCGCAAAGTGCAGAAGCATTGAAACAGGGAGATCCATATGTCGCATGGGAGCTATTGGTGGTGGCTGCTACGTATAATCCCGATGATGCGCCGATGAATCGCGCGCGCGCTGAGCTTGCGCCGCGGGTGGCAGACTTTGTGGTCTATCTGGACCGAGCGCAGCGCCAGGCAAAGGAGGCGCAGCATGCGGGGGCGTTGGCCGCATTTTTAGCTGCGCAGGATA
>JAFMDL010000005.1 GCA_017857255.1 Puniceicoccaceae bacterium
AGGAGTGAGGTGCTAGAAGTTATAGAGTCAATGCTGGATTCGTTGATTGTCCTAGCCATTGTATGCAAATGCGGGCACGCCTTGCACACCGAGGCCGTCGATCACGAAGACTTTGCCGGCGTCGGCTTCTTCGAGTTTACTGTGAATCCCCGTGGTGACGAACAAGCGATCGAGGTTCGGCCCGCCGAAGGCACAGGCAGTGGTTTCGAGGCAAGGTAGTTCCACTTTGCGAAGTTCATTGCCAGTAGTCGGATCAAAGCAAGAGACGCAGCCACCGTGGCAAAACGCTACCCAGAGGTTACCGTTGGCGTCGATCGTCATGCCGTCTGGGGAGCTAGCGTAGCCGAGAGCATCGGTATCGACCGCGATGGTGGCGTTGCTGATCGCGCCGCTGGCGTTGTCGTAATCGTAGGCGCGGATCTGCTTGGTCATAGTGTCAATGTAATACATCGTGGTGGCATCGGCGCTCCAGCAAATGCCGTTCGAATTGGTCACCTCGTCGACTTTATGCTGCAGCGTGCCGTCGGTATCGAGCATGTAGAGGTTGGCGTCGCCGATGTTTTTAACCAGGCTGAGGGTGCCTGCCCAGAAGCGGCCCGCGGGGTCGCATTTGCCGTCGTTGAAACGGTTGGTCGCGCGTTTTTCGGGCTCGGGGTCGGCTAAGGCTTGCTTGGCGCCGGTGCCTAAATCGAGCGCCACGATACCGGTGTCGCCGGCGTAGAGCACGCCGCCGCTGGCGCGCGGCACGACGGTACCGATGCGCTCGCCGACATTCCAGGTTTGCTCAGTGCCGGTTTTAGGATCCAAGCGGATCAGTGTGTGCGCTTCGATGTCGACGTAGATAAGTTGATCCTGCCACCAGATCGGGCCTTCGCCCCATCTGGAAGTTCGTGTGCCGATAGTTTGAAGTGTAAGTGAGGGCATGGTTGGTGTGATGTTAAAAAGCGCTTGGTGCGTTCGATCGAATAATTATTGAGCCTCTAGATCAAAGCCGTCTTTTTGGTCTTTCACTACCCAGCCCTCAGCGAGCAAGGCGTCGCGTAGTTGGTCGGCTTTGGCCCAGTCTTTGCCTTGCTTGGCGTCCCAGCGGGCTTGGGCGAGGGCGACGATGTCGTCGGGTGCGTCGACCGTCGCTTGTTCGACGGAGAAGAGTTGCAAGCCGAGCGCGTAAAGTAATGTGCCTAGTGCTTTGAGCATTGCGCGGGCGCCGTCCGCATTGAGTGATGCCGCGGGGTTGGAGCCGATCACGCCAAAGATCGCACCCAGGCAGGCTGCGGTGTTGAGGTTGTTGCGCAGGGCGTCCCACGCCTTAACCAAGCGGCCGAAATCATCGGGCGCGTCGGCGGTGATGTAGTGATGCATCGCTGCCTTGTCTTCGCCAGTGACTGCGAGTAGTGACTCGGCAAAACGCTCGATTTTGCTGAGTCCGCTGTGTGAGGCGTGCAGACCGTCGAAAGTGAAGTTGAGCTGCTGGCGATAGCTGCCAGCGATCAGTGTGTAGCGTACGACCATCGGGCTGAAGCCTTGTTGCTGCAGATCGTCCAGCGTGTAGAGGTTGCCGAGGCTTTTGGACATCTTGGCACCCTCAACCATCAAGTGGGCGCTATGGAACCAATGCTTGCAAAAGTCGTGGCCGTGGGCGCATTCGGACTGTGCAATCTCATTTTCGTGGTGCGGAAAGCATAGGTCGATACCGCCGCCGTGGAGGTCAATGGTCTCGCCGTCAAAGGCTGCGTCGACCATGGCGCTACACTCCAGGTGCCAGCCAGGGCGTCCTTCACCCCACGGGCTGGTCCAGTAGTTGCCTTTATCTTCGGCTTTGCGGCCTTTCCAGAGGGCGAAGTCGGTGACTGACTCGCGGTCATACTCGTCGGCGTCGTTGACTTCGCCTGCAGAATTTTCGGTTTGAGTCTTCAATTCGCGCTGCTTGAGGCGAGAGAGGCGACCGTAGTCATCGAAGGAGTTGACGCGAAAATAGACTGAGCCGTCATCGGTCGCGTAGGCATGGCCTTTTTCAATGAGCGTCTCAACTAGGGCGATTTGATCTGCAATATGCGCGACGGCACTTGGCTCGATGCTCGGCGGATGCATATTGAGCGCCTCACAGTCAGTGTGGAATTTGGCGGTCCATTTGGCGGTGAATTCGCCCAAGGAAAGGCCTGCTTCGATCGAGCCGCGAATCGTTTTGTCGTCGACGTCGGTAATATTACGCACGTGTTGCACCTCAATACCGTCGGCTTCAACGACTCGACGCAGTACGTCCTGTATTAAAAAAGTACGGAAGTTGCCAATGTGTGCTGGGCCGTAAACAGTCGGTCCGCAGCAGTAGAAACGCAGTGGTTGACTGTTAGCGGGCGCGAGAGGCTTAATTGATCGACTGAGTGTGTCGTAAAGTTGGACAGGCATTAAAAAGCTGAGAGTTGAGAGCTTAGAGTTTAAAAACGAATAGAGTGACTGGTGAAAACTATTGTGTGAAGCATAAATCCCCAAGACCAAGACCTGAGAGTTCGGCTTGAAATGATTCGGGGACTTGTCATGGTGCTATGCATGACTGCTGATTTTGACTTTCGCTTAGATCTAACTCATCGCCCTCGTCGATTGCGACGCACTGCTGCATTGCGTGCCATGGCGAATGAGACGGACTTACATGTGCACAATTTGATTCAGCCTTTGTTTGTGATTGATGGTGACGGTGCATCTGAAGCGATTGAATCGATGCCTGGCATTTCCCGTCTAACAATTCCCTTGCTAGTACAAGAGTGCCGAGAGTTGGCTGACTTAGGCATACCTGCTGTGGCGTTGTTTCCAAAATTGGATAATTCTTTAAAAACGGATAATGGGCGTGAGGCGCTCAACCCTGAGACCCTTGTGTTGCGTGCAATTCGTACAATCAAAAACGAGGTGCCTGAGATGGTAGTGATTACCGATTTGGCCCTAGATCCATACACAGTGCATGGTCATGATGGTTTATTTGATGTGCAGGCAGGTGACTTGATTAATGATGCAACAGTTGAAATACTTGCGGAAATGGCTGTGCTGGCTGCTGAAGCGGGTGCCGATTTTGTAGCTCCCTCAGATATGATGGATGGTCGCGTGGGTGCAATTCGTGAGGCTTTGGATAAAAACCATTTCGAAAAGACAAGTATTATGGCATATTCAGCCAAATTTGCTTCCGCTTTTTATGGGCCATTCCGAGATGCTGTGGGCAGTGCCAGCAGCGCGGGTACACATTTGCTAGACAAGCGAAGTTATCAGTTAAACCCTGGCAATCGTCGTGAGGCCTTGGTAGAGGTGGCGCTGGATGAGGGAGAAGGTGCGGATGTTCTCATGGTAAAACCTGCGGGGCCGTATTTAGATATTATCCGTGAAGTGCGTGATGCGACAGAGTTACCGCTCGCTGCCTACCAGGTGTCTGGCGAGTATGCGCAGATTCAGGCTGCTGCGCAGAATGGTTGGCTTGACCTTGAGCGTTGCCGTGATGAATCGTTGTTGGCGATTCGTCGAGCGGGTGCGAATATGATTTTGACCTATTTCGCTCGGGCGTATGCAGAGAGCTTACGCCGCACGTAGTAGGAGGCTGAGCGAATTTTATGTACATATAGAGTGGCTAGGCTTATTTGATCAGCTTTTCCGGCTCTTATGTTTGGTCGCAAACTGTTGGCGTCGAGCGAGTTCACGCATATCGACTGCGGGATCGTCGTCTTCGAATATTTCTTGGCCAATGATATGTTCGATCACGTCTTCCATCGTGATTACACCAGAGATCGTGCCAAACTCATCGACGGTCATGGCTAGTTGTTGGTGTTTTTTAAGTAGCATCTGCAGAGCATCGTCGACGCTTGCATTGTCTGGAATATAGATGATCTCGGTTGCCATCTCTACAATGGGCAAGCTGTCCTGCCCATTTGCTTTGGCGCTGAGAATATCCCTGCGTCGAACGATACCAGTTATATTTTCGGACTCATCGCGGTAAATTGGGATACGTGCAAATGGTAGATTATTCTCTTGTTTAAATAGGGAACCAACAGTTTCTGATTCATCGATCGTATAAAGAACGGTCCGAGGAGTCATAATTTGGTCGACTTGTACTTCGTCGAGACTGAGTGCGTTATGGATCACTTCTCGCTCGTTTGAGGTGAGTGTGCCTTCTTTGGCGCTCTTTTCTGCTAAGAGTAGAATCTCCTCATCACTATCGGTGGTGCTTTCTGCTGGTTTAAGTAGCACGCGAACGATAACCGCGACGATTCCTGATATCGGAGCCATGATTGCGCGCACCCATGTGAGTGGGTAGATGAGGACCGGTTGCAGGGCGGGGCGGTAAAGCACGCCCATATTTTTAGGCAGGATTTCTGAGAAAAAGAGGATCGCGAGCGCCATGGCGGAGGAGATTTTGAAGAGAATATTCGCATCTTCTGGCCAGATCTTTACTGCGAGTCCGCCTACCATAGTCGCACCTAGTGTATTAGCTATGGTATTGAGGCTTAGTATGGCAGAACTGGTCTCCTCAAGCTCAACCTTATATTTCTCCAGTTTTTCTCCACGTTTTAAGTGTGATTTCTTAAGCGCCTCAATTTCTGCAGTAGTGGTGCTTAAAATCATGGCCTCCAGGATTGAGCAGAGTGCAGACACTCCAATCGTAAAGAAGATTGCTAGGGTGAATGTGAAGGTCATTTGCTGATAGCCAAACGTTGGAAATAAGAATTACTTCCTTGATCATGATCGTTGACTTGAAATTCTATGTTGAGTGAGGCCAGTGGCTTAGTTCAAGCACATTTAGTGGTTTTAAGAGAGACACGAGCCTGTTTTAGAAGTAATTTTTCTAAAGTCTTGACCGTTTATCTGCTCACGAGATATGTTCGTGGAGTACTTTACAATATTTTCGGTTTATCCCATGAAATCACTTCGTAACACCATTTTAGCTATCCTCGCATCTTTATTTTTTACGGCATGTGCTTCGTTTGAAAAAGGTACGCCTCAAGGGGTAGTCATTCTGTCTTTTCCAACTGAGGCCAGTGTTTACATAGATGGAGTACCTGTAGGCATCACGCCGATAACATTAGATTTGCCGCGTAAAGTAAGCCACGAGATTCGTCTTGAGAAAAATGGCTTTAATTCTGCAGTTAAGTTCTTCACCCCTGTGCCAAACGACAAGGCCGAGAATTTTGTTCGTTTTGGTTTATCAGAAGATCTTGGCTACTATGTTGATTTAGAGCCGAAAGTAATGGAGGCTAAGATGCAGAGTGATCTAGTACCGAACTCGATCGGCACTGATCCATTTGAGCGTATGGCAAAAAGAGCTCTAGATGCTGATAAGCGCCTGGAGAATGGTGAAATTACACCGCTCGAGCATAAGTACATTATTGAGCAGATCATTGCATTCTTCGAATAAGAAGCATTGACCCTCGATATTCTTTTCGGTTTTTCTGGTTTTAATGAGCGAACTACCCACCGACCTCCTTTATACCAAAGATCACGAATGGATCAAGTTGCATGATGATGGCACTGCCACTGTCGGCATAACTGATTATGCGCAAGAGAGTCTTGGTGACATCACATTTGTCGAGTTTCCTGAGGAGGGTGATACACTTCAAATTGGTGACACTTTTGGCGTTGTTGAGTCAGTCAAGGCAGCATCCGACCTTTATATGCCGGTTAGCGGCGAGATTGTTGAAATCAACGAAGAAGTTGATTCTGCTCCAGAGCTCGTTAATCAAGAAGCATTCGTGAAAGGCTGGCTGCTAAAAATTCGTTTATCGGATGTGTCTCAAGTTGCCGATTTAATGAAGCCTGAGGCATATTCCTCTTTAATCTAGAAGGTGCCGAACGATTCGTTTGCTACGGGTCTGAATTTTTTAAAGGAAGCGATGTTCGTCGCTTCCTTTTTTGCTTTCTAATGGCTGCATGATCCGTCATTTATCGCGTGTAATTACTTTTGATGATGTGGTTTAAATGAAGCAAAATACTGACACTAAAGATTTCGTATGGACGGTGGCATCCGCCGAAAAATACTATGGTCTCAAGCGCTGGGGTGGAGGGCATTTCTCGGTCGATGAGGATGGGTTCATGCTGGTGCATCCATCAGGAGATCAGCGCAGTATTCGTATTCATGATATTGTGACAGAAGCAATTGGGAAGGGGTTGAAACCACCACTGACGATTCGTATCCAGGATCTTTTACGCACGCGCGTGGTTGAGTTGAATGAGTTATTTACACAGGCGATACAGAATGAAGATTATCAAGGTAGCTATCGAGGCGTATTCCCAATTAAGGTAAATCAACTGCGTGAAGTGATTGAAGAGATACGTGATGCGGGTAAGGCGTATCACTTCGGTCTGGAATGTGGAAGTAAGCCTGAGCTAATGATTGCTCTTGCGATGCATAAAGATCCAGAGTCATTGATTATATGCAATGGCTACAAGGATAACGAATTTATTAAACTCGCGCTACAAGGACGGCGTTTGGGCAAAGAGATATTTTTAGTAGTCGAACAGCTGAGTGAAGTTCCCCGAATTATTCAGATTAGTAAGAAGTTGGGAGTACGTCCGTTAATTGGGTTTCGAGTCAAATTGTCGACTGCCGGTGAGGGCAAGTGGGCCAGTTCCTCAGGAGAGGATGCCAAGTTTGGTCTGACTAGCCCTGAAATCATTGATGCTTCTAGGCGTTTGAAGCGCGCTGGCTTGGACGATTGCTTACAGCTAATTCATTTCCATATCGGTTCACAGGTGCCGAATATTCAGACCATTAAAAAGGCAACTGTCGAAGCGACTCGATTCTTTTGTGAGCTTAAAAAGATGGGGTTTCCCATGAGATTGTTGGATGTAGGAGGTGGACTTGGAATTGATTACGATGGCTCTCGAAGTAATTATGAAAGCTCGATGAACTATACCATGCGTGAATATGCACGCGATGTCGTTTATAATATCAAGTCAGTCTGTGCAGATGCTGGCGTAGCAGTCCCCGATATTGTGACTGAAAGTGGCCGCTCGATCGTTGCCCCGCATTCGATCTTAGTCACCCAAGTATGTGATCGCATTTCAAAGACCTCAGTGAGTCCTAAGCTGGCGAGTAAAAAGAAACGAAATCCAATACTAGTGGAGTTGGAAGCAATTTTGCTGAATCAACATGGATCTAGCCCATTGGAGCGATTTCATGATGCTCAACAAAAAAAGGAAGAGACAAATAATTTGTTTTCGCTGGGTTACTTGAACTTGACTGAGAAAGCTGAGGCGGATGCAACCTATTGGAAAATATGTAAAGAACTCTCAGATCTTGGTAAGCAGGCAAATTATACACCCGAGGAGTTAGAGTCATTACCGCAGATGATGGCTGAGCAATACGTCTGTAATTTTTCAGTATTCCAATCGTTAATCGACCATTGGGCATGTGACCAACTGTTTCCAATTGCGCCATTGCATCGTCTCAATGAATCTCCGGATGTGGATGCGACACTAGTTGATATTACTTGTGATAGTGAAGGTAAGGTTTCTGAATTTACCGATGTTGAAGATGTGCGTAAAACTATTCGGCTTCATCCGCTCGATGCAAAGCAGCCTTATTATTTAGGGGTATTTCTTGTAGGTGCCTATCAAGACATTATGGGTGATTTGCATAATCTGTTCGGTCGCGTGGATGAGGTGCATGTTTTCCTGGAAGACGACGAAGAAGATGGGTTTTACATCGAAGACAGTATTAAAGGCTTTACCGTGAATGACGTGCTTGGCTTTACGCAATACGACGGGCACATTCTGACACGTCAGTTGAAAAAGCAAATTGACCGTGCGACGAAGGCGGACATCATTAAGCCACGTGAAGGTACACGAATGTTGGATGAATATGCCGAGCTGCTACGTGGTCATACCTATTTAGTTACGTAATTCTTTAATGGCCCGTAAATCGATTTAATTTATGCCGAGACCTTCACAGCTCGGTGCGGTGTCGATTATTGAATCCGTTACGGTGTCACTTTAAATTGGTACTGTTCAAAGGCCTTAGCATTAACCGAGTTTTCAATGCCGTCTGGAAAAAGGTCTACGAAGTCATCATAGGCTTCGTGGATGTCTTGGTTGGGTGGCCAAAAAATTCCAGCTCTGATTTGATCGATTACTGCGTTTGCGCAAGCGACGGCAGAGTCTAGATGGCTTTGGGTGAATCCATCCCAGCGTTCGATACCGCTCTTATCCAGTGTTTGGCTAAGGTTAAAATATGCGATACTAGGTCGTTCGGCACTATCACTGTTTTTGGCTAGGAGATAAAGGGGCAACTGAAGATCAATCCAGCGATAGGTTTTTCCTTCATGCTTGAAAAAGGCAGCATCGGGCAGGTGCTCAGGTGGCTCCTTTTTTGCGACTACCGCTAGATGCGTTTTTTCTGGATTGGCTGGTGAGTTACTGGTTTTGTAATCAATGAGCTCCAGACGATCTTTATGCTGATCGATTCTATCGATACGACCTTTTACAGTGAGATTGTTAAGCGGGAATTCAAATCCTTCTTCGGTATTCAAAATGCTAGTACTACCATTCATCTGGCAGTCCGCTAATTGTCGCTGGCAGAAAGCGCTGAGCCGTGCCATGAGTGCTTCATTTTGTAGGCGTATGGCAAAGGAAAGCCTTTCGCCATAACGTTTGTGTAATAGTTGCTTAGCAATACCATGCAGATTTTTGGTGAGTTTCTCTAGTTCTGTATGGTTGTCAAAGGTATGACCATTTAGATGGTCAACTGTGTCGTGAAAGAGGTTGCCAAACGCTGCAGGGTTGAGTTCTCGTGTTTCGACATCGAGCGCGCGCATGTCTAGGATATGGTGGAGAAAAAAACGGAATGGGCATTGCAGGTAGCTCTTAAACGCGCTAACAGACAGGGTGGTCGGCATTGGCAAGTCAGGAGGAGGGGATAGTTGCCATGCTAGGCTATGCTCGACTACAGGACTGCCATCTTGAGTCTGGTGAAACAGTTGTCGCGTGCGACTGAGTAGTGTATTGTCACTACCTTGAAAGAGAATACGCGAAGGTCTCAGTGGTGTGTGGTCATCTGCGGCTTGAGGTACCAGTATATCGATGCGACCGCATGTGCCAGTTCGTCTCCGACAGAGCGCTTCGAGTAGGTAGGCGTCTCGGGCGAAGCGATGTGCGTTAGTACGTAAGCCAAGTTCTTCCCTAAGTGCTTCGGGTAGGAAGGCATCACCATTGATTGATTCAGGTACGATACCTTCATTGAGTCCGGCGAGTATTAGGTGAGGAGCATCATTCCAAAGTAGTTCGAGCCATCCTAGCAAGTCGTGAGCTGCGCGAGGACGATCGGGGTAGACGCGACTGCCTTGCAAATTGTGTCGAAATGCAGAGCGGCTAAAATCTTTTGGCAGTTTAGGGAAGAGGACCTCGGCATCGCCTGCGGCGGCTAGGATTTTGCGGATGGCATCGGCCCGTTCTTTCCATTGAGTATTGGCTGATCCAGTCGTTTCAATTTTTTTGTCTGCATAAATTTTTTGCAGTGCGTGTGCGAGTGCTTTATTGAAGCTGCTGCCACTTGCTAAGTCGGTTGCAAGTTGATCAATCTTAGCCAGAGGCTTACGCAACACATGAAATGTTTCTTGTCTGGAGAACTGTATGAGTGCACTCAGGTCGGAAGCCAGATGCTGTTCGAATACGCGGTCGAGTTTACGCAGTACACGGTTACAGTCGTTAGCGAGGCCCAGCCATTCTTGAATATCGGGGTGTTGTAGGAGCGTACGTATGGTGGACATACTACGGTCTTCACAGAGTTGGCAGAGTAGTTCTGTAAGTCGACCAACGCTACCGATATGGAGTGGTTCGCCTTCAGGGTCATAGCTGGGTATGTGCCTGCGGTTAAGTGCATCACTTACCGCGGGGTTAAGAGAGGGGTCTGCGAGTCCAACCAGCACCGACTCCGGTGTGGTGCCATCCATAGTATTTGCGATCCATTTGGCTACGGATTTTTGTGAGGTATGCGTGTGTAATTGGCAGTTCCAAGCCTCAAGATTAAGCGCTCGCTGTGTCCAGTGATCAGTGATAGGCCGACCCCAGCAGTCAAATTCAGCGTCTTCAGGTCCGTAAATCCAGATTTCTACACAAGTATGTAGTGTCGCCTGTTCCAGCGCTTGGAGTGGTAGTGGCTGAGGATCCGGAGTGGCTGCGAGTATGATACGTTTGATCGCAGGTGCAGGAGTATAGGATTGGGCGGCTTCGCGGCGCGCAAGCTTGGGATCTTTCAGTGCGCGAAGTTGTAGCTGGTCGAGATAGAGTCCCTCTAAACGGGCAAGTTCATTCCAGCGGGCGGGTTCGAGACCATTTTCCGCGGTGCGTTGTGCCGCGAGGGCAAAGTCGAGACCTTCTTCGCCGAGTTCGTTGCGCAATTGCATCAGGCGTTCTGCCATGCCGAGTTGCCAGCCTATATTTTGCTCGGGTGCGATGGGGAAGAGCGTGTTAAAGTGTGCGCAGTCGATTGCTCCCAGCACGGTAACCCAAGCAGCGGTGGCGGCTTCCTCACTTGCAATGGGCTGGTCCTTGATTGTTTGGCTGAGGAAGACGTCAGGTGTAACAATTTCTGGTGGAAATAAGCCACTCTGTCCACTCGCCAGTGCGAGTGCCTCGCGCAAGCGACGCCCCGATTGTACGGTGGGTACTATAACGAGCAGGTGGCTGAGGTCTATAAAGTCGTCGTTGTTATCTGCTAAGAGTTGCTGCGTGATGGCAGGGAGTAGTGGCAGATTCCAATCTAGATGTATCGCAACGCTTTTAGGCATGGGTTCAGAGGATGGGGTGTGAAAGTAGGCGTGACGAGAATTTTGAGTCGGTCAATGAGATGTGATCGTATGGAGACTCACAGACTGCGTTTTATCGAAATAATGTGACAAAGGTATGAAGTACCCGCCACTGAAAGATTACTTCGAGTGAAAGGTATTGATAGAGCCCCACAATAGACCAAAAAATTGCTTGATAACTGCGTTTGATCGTTTTGTGGCGTAGCTTCTGTTGGGCAAGGTAGGCTATTGGCCAACCACCAAAAAATTCGAGGAAGTGTAAGGTCGATTCAGGTACGCGTGGGCTACCGGCTCTTGCACGACGTTTATCATGCCAATAAGTAAGAACAGTAATGATCGAAATTAAGACCAGGTATCCCAGTATTAATTTGGGCTGAACCCATCTGCATGATTTGAACAGCGCAACTGTTGGTAGAATCAGTAGAACTGAAATGAGTCGATGCGTGTTCATTGGTTTTACAAGCTTTGCTTTCGAAGCCCACAGATAATTGGAGAGTCATTAGCTTAGGCTCGGTTGGCAAGGTAGCGCGGCCTAGAGGTCTTCGAGAATGTTGCGGAGTTCTGCGGCTGGCTCGTCGTGGTGCTGTGAGATGGCGAGTTCCAGCGCGTCTTCTAGGATCGGCTTAGCAGCGTCGGCTTGGTCGTGCTGAAGGAGTGCTTTGCCAAGTAATATTCGGGGTAGCATCCAGTCGTTGCGCGATTCGGCGCAGCGCTGCAGATGTGGAATCGCGGCCTGTGTGGTGCCTTCGTCATAGAGTGCTTGCCCAAGGCTGAAGCGAAAGAGCATATTGTCTGGCTTAGTTATGACCTTAGGCAGAAAGATTTCAGATTTTTTCATTCGTGACCTGTTTTGTTTAAACGTATTTTTATAAAATGTAAGTTTTTAGTATCGAGCATTATTGGATGCATGCCACAACTGCGGTGATGTTGTCGGGACCACCCTCGGCGATGGCAAGACCAACCAGTCTTTGGCAGATGGTTTGAGTACTCGCATCCGACTTCAAGATCGTGTGGATTTTTGACTCTTCGACAACTTTGTTGAGACCATCAGTGCAAAGTAATAACCGGTCGCCAGAGGCGATTGTGCAGCGTGATTGATCGACGTGCAGTTCTTGGTTTTGACCAACGCACCGTGTCAGTGTATGCGAATACTCCGGCGGCATCATTGCGCTGTCAGCTTGGCCAATACGCTCGATGAAGCTTTGCTCCATGGTATGGTCAGTTGTGAGCTTATTAAAGTCGTCGTCATGTAGGTGGTAAGTTGCCGAGTCACCGACATGTGCGATGAATAATTGGTCGCCGATGACCTGATTCATAGTCAGGGTGCTACCAAAACCGGTGGCTGGATACGCTACATTACCTTCTTTTCTGAGGACTCGGTTGATTTCGATGACCAGTTCGCTCAGATCTGCGCGTTCTTCTTCTGCGTCGATATGCTTGTAGGCTCGCTTAATCAGTTCAATGATTCGCGTGCTGGCTTCTGCGCCACCTGGGAGTCCGCCTAGTCCGTCAGCGACGGCAAATATATTATGAGCATCGTCGATTAGAAACGCATCTTGATTGGACCTGCGTACTTTTCCTTGGTGTGTGATGCCGTATGATGAAATGTGCATAGTAACTAAAATAGATCTGCAAAATAGTTAATCAATAGCATGCTATATTATTGAAAGATATGGCTGCGGTTGTCGCGGTTAAAGCGCTTAAAGTCTTTTACCGGCAGTGCGTCGAGAAAGCGCTGACCATAGGTCTTAGATAAAATACGCGAATCGAGTACAATAATATTACCGGAGTCCTCGTGGCGCCGAATTAGGCGGCCGATACCTTGACGAAATTTAACCAATGCTTCAGGAATGGTCATTTCTGCAAAGGGGTTGCCACCTTGTTCGCGAATATATTCGCTACGTGCCTCGCTGACCGGATGACTCGGGTTGTCAAATGGCAAACGAGTAATGATTACTTGAGAGAGCGCTGGCCCAGGGACATCGATGCCAGTCCAAAAGCTGTCAGTCCCAAAGAGCACCCCATTACCAGCTTCGGCAAATTTACGAGTTAGCTCGCTACGATCGATACCATGCCCTTGGCTAAAGAGTGGTCGTTCGATTTTATCGAAGAAAGTTTCAGTACGTTTATGAACTTGGCGTAGGTCGAAGTGACTGGTGAAGAGTACAAGAGTGCCGCCGCTAACATTTCGACTATGCCAACAGATCATATTTGCTAAGTAGTCCAGGTCCAGTCGCCCTTGCCCAGGCTCAGGAGTAGGAGCATCACTGGCAATGTAAACGCGACAGTTTTCTTTGTAGTTGAATGGTGAATACTCTACTTCAGTCTCGGCGATTTGACCTCCGACTTTTTCTTGGAAAGTATCTATACTGGTTCCATCGGAGAGTGTGGCACTGGTCAGGATGGCTGCGGTTTGCCGACTAAAAAGTGCTTCGCGTAAATATGGGGCAACGTTAAGTGGGGCGCTCCGCAGGGTGATGAGTTGACCTTTTTTACCACCACGCTCAAGCCAGTGCACGTGGTCGTCCTCTGCGAGAGTGACAAAGCCATTGATGGTATCGCGATAGCCGAGAATGCGCCGACGGTGATCTTTGAGCTCGTCTTGAACGCGTTCATTATCACTTTTTTGAATAATGGCACCTAGCCGTTCCGCGACTTCTTTGAGCGGCCCAGAAAGTATATTATCGCAGAAGTCTGCTTGATGGATACGCAGAATGGAACGTTGCGTCAGGAAGTTATCACCGAGATAGTTAAAGAATTCTCCTGCAGCATCGATCGCATTGTCGACTGCATCGTGATCCCACTTTTGCCCGTGTTTTCGCAGAATACCGCGGTTGGTACGAGGGTTATAGATACGTTTGAGTGCCCGATCGACCGCATATGAGCTGACATGGATGCCGAAATGGTCGGTTGCGATGGCAGGAATACGGTGCGCTTCGTCTAATACGACGAAATCATCGGGTAAGAGAATGCCGCGAGCATCCCCATTTGGGGGCATTCCTGCGTTTATAAGCGCAAAAAGTAAGCTATGATTGACGATGACACAGTTGGATGTGAGCAGCTTCTTGCGTGCGCGTTGGTAGAAGCAGGTGGCAGGATCGCAGTTCTTTTTCGAGCACGTTGAACTGTCTGCATTGACTATTTCCCACACATCCGGGAGTGGACTGGGTGAGAGGTCCTGCACGATCCCGTTCTTACTTGAAGCAGACCAGTTTGCTAAGCGGATAAGTTCTTTTTTGGCATCGTCCTCGAGTAATTCAGTTTGTTTGGAAGATTGAGCATCTTTGAGGGCATTGCCTAGGCGGGTAGTACAGCAGTAGTTACCTTTGCCGACCATCAGTGCGGTCTTGAATTCGGCATAGCGCTTTAGCTCTGGGACCGCGTTAAAGAGTTGGCGGCAAATTTTAAGATCTTTGCTACGAATCTGCTCTTGCAGGGTGATCGTATGGCTAGAGACGATTAGTGGGCGTTCGGAGTTGACTGAATGGATGAGTCCAGGGATGAGGTAGGCAAGACTTTTACCGACGCCCGTGCCAGCTTCGAAAAGGAGTGGCTTATTGGTCTCGAGGGATTGTGCCGTGCTTAGGGCCATTGCAGCTTGTTGCGGACGATGATCGAGACCCAAAACATCTTGCAAATGCCCACCTTCTTTAAAAATCGAATCAACGAGCGTGACAAGGTAGCCCGCTGCCATGGGGGTGCCTCCTGCGTTTTCGATGAGTCCGATCATAGCAATAAGATCAACAATTTTTCAACGCATTGAAAAGCATAGAGCGATTAGGAATAAAAAAAGCCATACCAATGGCTCTTTAGCTGTCCCTATGCAGTAGCCAAGCTGCGTAACTGAGATCATCCGCCGTAGTAATCTTGATGTTTGGAGTGTCGTTGGCAACTAGAGTGGTCTTTAGGCCGATGCGTGCAACCGCTGCGGTATCGTCTGTAATATGCAGCTTATTAATGCGCACATGCTTATATGCTTTGAGGATTTCGGGCAGTGCGAATGCTTGAGGGGTTTCCATTGCCCAGAGTCGGGAGCGCTCTAGATCTTCAAGTTCAGTTTGATTCAGTTGTTTGGGGTCAGCAATACGTTTAATGGTGTCGACGACGGGGTGGGCTAGGGTAGCAGCGCTGTCTCGGATGGCAGCGCGATGAAGCGCTCGGATGGATTTGATCGATATGAGTGGTCGAGCGCTGTCATGAATAAGTACATGAGTGCAAGATGTTGGCTGCATGTGTAGCGCATTGTATACCGAGTCTTGGCGTTCGGCGCCGCCAAGTGTCCAATCAATCGGAATGTTTTGTAGGTCAATGTCGCTCAATGCAGCGAGTAGTTTAGTCTTTTGTAATTGGTCTCGATAGACGATCGTGATGCGATCGATGCAATTACTGGCTAAAAAAGTGAGTACACTATGGCATAGCACTGGCAAACCGTTGAGTGGCTCCAGTACTTTATCTTGGACGGCATCTTGCATCCGCGAGCCGCTGCCGGCTGCGAGTAAGATGGCGGTGGATGAGTGTGTAGTAGTGATATTAAGGGGTGAGATTATGAGTGAGCGCGCTGGTCAGCAGCCGACTAGTTGCAGTGATTAAGTGTATTCGTCAGACGTAGTCCAGTTTAGCGAGGGTGTTACGAGGCAACGTTTAGCTCTGCTCGTATGGCTGCTGCGGTTGCTGCAGGATCGTCAGCCTTAAGTATCGGACGCCCAACGACAATATAGCTGGATCCAGCGGTTGCAGCCGCGTGTGGCGTCATAATGCGCTTTTGTTCGTCTGCGGAACTTCCTTTTGGGCGAATGCCAGGTGTCACAATGATTGGGTCGTTGCCAAAGCGAGCACGCAGAGGCGAAAGTTCTAGTGAAGAGCAAACCAACCCTTGTATGCCTGCATTCAAGCTAAGGTCAGCCAAATGTTTTACGTGTGCTTCAGTGGTGGAGAGTACGTTAAGGCTGCGCAATTGTGCCTCGTCCATTGAAGTAAGTACAGTGACAGCAAGTAAATTTAGGTTTGGGGAATAGTCAGCACGAGCTTTGTTCGCCCATTCCAGCATTTCAGCTCCCCCGGAAGCATGGAGTGTGAGTAGTTCGACTGGTAGGGTCGCGATACTTTGTACCGCTTTGGCTACGGTGTTGGGGATATCGTAGAGTTTTAAATCGAGAAATACTTTATAACCGCGGTCGGCAATTTCACGTACGAAATTTGGACCGTAGGCGGTAAAGAGCTGCAGGCCGACTTTGACCCACTCAAGCGAATCACCGAGTCGATCCAGCATAGCAAAGGCTTCTTCGCGTGTTTCGAGATCGAGTGCTAGGATAAGTTTACAAGGATTTTGGTCTGACATAATGGAAAACATGGTAAGTAGAGCGGTCGGAGGCAATTTGTAAAACTACGATTTTTTCTCGGCGCGGGTGAAAAGTCGCTTCATTAATAGAGCGTGTCTATCAATGCTAAAACTTCTACCAGCGAATTGAGGCTGCCATCGCCCGCTAAAATAAATTTAATGTTATCTGTACACGGAGAGCGTGCAGATGGATTTCATGCGCTGACTTCATTAGTTGTGGCTTTGGGCTTTGGGGACACGCTGACGATTCGCCCGAGTAGGGCTGAAGACGTTCTGCATTGCTCCGATCCTGTGGTGCCACTGGGTCCCGAAAACTTGGTTTTGAAGGCGGCTGCGGCGATACGTGAACGTCTCTGTCGCGAGGTATTTTTTGAGTTTACTTTAGATAAGCAAATTCCAATGGGTGCAGGGCTTGGTGGCGGCAGTGGTAATGCTGCAGTTGCGTTACGTGGTATGAACCAACTTTTAGGTGTGCCGTTTAGTAATGCTGAGTTGCATGAGATTGCCGCTGAGTTGGGCTCAGATTGTCCGTTTTTTGTTGAGTCCGCGCCAGCTTTGATATCTGGCCGTGGCGAGGTGGTTGAGCCATTGGTTGCATCTGTAGCAGCAGGTTTGCGAGGTAAACGACTGGTGTTGTTTTGTCCTGATTTCGCTGTGAAAACCCCATGGGCCTATGAGTGTTTAGCAGCAGGTGCGCCAAAAACTTACGAACCAGTGGCTAATGGCGCGGCTCGTATTGAGCGCTACATACAACAGGGCGCTTTGGCAGATCTGCTATATAATTCGTTTGAAGTACCAGTGGGGCAAAAATACTTAGCGATTTCGACCTTATTAGAGCAACTACGTGATGTGGGAGCAGCGTGTTTGATGAGTGGCAGCGGGAGTTGCTGTTTTGCTTTGCTCGAAAAAAATGGCCCTGCAGCAGGGGAAATTCAACGAATTGTCCGAGATGCGTGGGGTGAAACTGTCTTTTGGGTTGAAACTTCAATTAGCTGAGTTGAAAGTCATATTTCTAGTTCTTTGGTTTAATCCTATCCTCATTTAACTCGGTCAGCCCATATTATTAGTGCCAGAACAATTAGCTAAAGACGAAATTGTCCTTGAAGGTATCGCTGCATCTCATGGGGTCGCCCATGGAACTGCAATGTTGTATCTTCAAAAGGAGCTGGATGTACCGTCTTATGATCTGAAGCCAGAAGCTATTGATGCTGAGATTGAGCGCTTTGATCAAGCGATCATTCGGACGCGTGAAGAGATCACCGGCGTGCGAAACAAGGTGGCAGCATCTTTAGGCGAGGGGGAGGCACGTATTTTTGATGCGCACTTGATGGTATTGGAGGACAGCGCCTTGCTCGATGAGGTTAACTCAGAGTTGCGCACCACGAACAAGAACGTCGAAAGTTGTTACAATAAAATCGCACAACGCTATATTTCGTTCTTCAGCTCGATGGAAGATGAGTACCTGAAAGAGCGCGTGACTGATATTCAGGATGTTTCGCGGCGCCTGTTGCAGAATATGATTGGGTTAAAAAAGTCCAATCTAGGAGATTTGGCGGCTCAAAGTATTATAGTTTCTGAAGATATCACGCCGTCCGATACTGCGGATATGGATCGTACCAAGTTGTTGGGATTTATCACAGATGCGGGTGGTCAAACCAGCCATTCAGTGATTATGGCACGTTCGCTGCGAATTCCGGCTGTGGTTGGTTTACACGATGCGACGAAGAAGATACAAAGCGGTGATCGTATTTTGGTGGATGGATATGATGGCATCGTAGTGATCAATCCCTCTGAGGAGCGTCTATTAAACTATGGTAAACTAGCGAGCCAGCGCCGAAAGCTAGACGAGATTTACAATTCTGTAATCTCAGAACCGAGCGAGACCAAGGATGGTACCGCGATTGCTTTGATGTCGAACATTGAGGGAGCACAGGAGATGGACCAAGCTTTGGCAATGCATTCAAATGGTGTTGGACTATTCCGGACTGAGGGTATTTTCCTAAGGCATCATGGCTATCCACCAGAGGCAGTGCAATATGATGAATATGCGGCGGTGGCACAGGGGGCTGGTGACCAACCAGTAATTATTCGCACTCTAGATATTGGTGGCGATAAAACTCTGGGTGATGGTAATGAACAGGAAGACAATTCGTTTATGGGATTCCGAGCGATTCGATTCTGCTTAGAGAATCAGGATATTTTCAACACTCAGTTACGAGCAATTCTTCGAGCCAGTGCGTTGGGTAATATTAAGATCATGTATCCAATGATCAGTGGTCTATCGGAGCTAAAGCGCGCCAACCAAATGCTGGAAATGGTTAAGTCAGAATTACGCGCTGAGAATATTGCTTTTGATGAATCGATCGAGGTGGGTGCAATGGTAGAAATTCCTAGTGCCGCGGCGATTATTGATCTACTTGCAGAAGAAGCTGACTTTTTCAGTATCGGTACTAATGACCTAATCCAATACTTAATGGCAGTGGATCGTTTGAACGATCGTGTGGCTCATCTTTATGAGCCTGCACACCCTGCAGTGCTTCGTACCTTGAAGACTATTATTGATGAGGCCAACCGGCTTGGTAAGGCCGTGAGTGTTTGTGGTGAGATTGCTGGTGACCCTTTGTATGCGAGCTTATTGGTCGGCATGGGAGCAAGCTCATTGAGCTTAACCTCGTCGATGCTTCCTGAGGTCAAATATCTTATTCGTAATACAACAATGGCAGATGCACAGGCGTTGGTCGAAGAGGTGTTGCAAATTAATGATCCTGCGGCAGTGGTGCGTCGATTAGAGGATTTTCGTATCGAAATGATCGGTCGTATGTAGGTTTCAGCTATGCTGGAGAAATGAATCCTGCAAGATAGTGATAAGTGCTAGACTATTTAAAGTGTCTTTGAGTGTAGGAGTCTGATTTTTTTTTACGAAGCGTAAATCTTAAGGAACTCAAATGCCTGATTTCTGTCGTTAATGAGCAATCAATTATCTTATGAAAAATACATCTCTTTTATTCTTTAGCAGTCTGATTGTTTCGTCGTTGTTTGCAGCGAATAAAAATCCGGTACTACGGATTCATCAAGACTCGCGGGCAGTGGCTGCGGTCAAGGAAGTCCCGCTCGTTTCGTACGCGGATGTGTTAGCAGAAGCGACGCCTTCGGTTGTAGCCGTCTATACTTCGCGGATTGTACAACCCTCTTATTATCAACGTGCGCCAGAAGGTATACAGGAGTTGTTTCGCTACTTTGGTCGGCCAGTACCAGAGTCCAGTGTAGGCGTCGAGCCACAGGAGCGCTTACAGCAAGTCGGAGTCGGTTCAGGTGTGATTATTTCAGAAGACGGTTATATTGTAACCAATCATCATGTGGTTCAAGTACAGCGTGGCCGAGCTGCAGATGAGATCCGTGTGCGCTTGAGCGATGGTGTCGAATATGTAGCGACTTTAGTTGGTTCAGATAAAAAGACTGATGTTGCAATTCTCAAAATTGAGCCTGAGGAAGCGTTGCCTGCTGTAACAGTTGCCGAAAGTAGCAACTTACGTGTTGGAGATATAGTTTTTGCGATTGGTAATCCATTGGATGTGGGTCTTACCGCCACGCAGGGAATTGTGTCTGCTCTGGGACGTGACTCCTTTGGAATATTAGGTGCAGGTTCGTATGAAAATTTCATACAGACCGATGCGGCAGTCAATCAGGGGAACTCAGGGGGTGCATTGATCGATGCAGCTGGCCGTTTAGTGGGTATTAATACTGCAATTGTTTCACGCACTGGAGGTAGCATCGGCATCGGTTTTGCGATCCCTTCAGATATGGCACTTAATGTGGTAACGAATTTGATCGAGAGTGGTGAAGTCCCACGTGGCTTGCTTGGGTTGTTACCAGTTAATCTTACGCCTGACTTGGCTGATGCATTTAATTTACCCTCTACGCGAGGCGCTTTGGTGAATCAAGTGCAGTTGGATTCCCCCGCAGATAAGGCAGGTATCAAGCACGGTGATATTATTATGCAAGTAGATGATGTTGAGATCGAATCAGCGCCACAATTACGCTTGGTGGTTTCTCAAATGCGACCGGGTCGAAAGGTGGCCGTAGAGCTTATCCGTGAAGGTGAATCTCTGCATCTGCCGGTTGTGCTCGGTAGTTTAACTGGTTCCCTTGTAAGCTCCGCAGCTGAACAGGAAATTCTCGAGGGTGTGCTATTTGAATCGATTGATCCAAGTAGTCGCAAGGCTCTCTCTATCCCAGATGAAGTGGTGGGTGTGTTGGTAAGTGATCTCCTTCCTGAGTCGCCCTATGCAGCTCTGATGTCTGTTGGTATGGTAGTGCTAGAGGTGAATGGTCAGTCGGTCACTAGCCCCGCTGAACTAAATCTGCAACTCCAACAAGGTATAAATCGGCTCTATATTTGGAGCTCTGGTAGTAAGCAATTTATGGTGATTCGTTTATGAGTACATTTGACTTCTCTGTGCGCTCATGCACTCGAAATAGTTGAAACAATGGGGTTGATCAATACTGCTGCAACTAAACACCGTTCTGGTGTGCTCCCCGGATAGATTGCTGTGTTGGATCGATAGCTACATACACTTATTTCGCTCCGACTTCTTGCCAGAGCGATTCGATGAGGGCATAATCGACTTCTTCTGTTGTGATGGCTTCGCCGATTGTCTGCATGCTTACAAAGCGGAGTTTGCCAGCCCGATTCTTTTTATCTTTCTGCATCGCAGCCATTAGTTCGATAATAGAGAGCGGGTTGTGCAGTTGAGTAGGAAGATTGCATCGCTCAATCAGTGCTTTGACTCGATCAATATCAGCGGCCTTCAGTTGCCCGAGTTTAACTGATAGTTGTGTGGCAAGGTTAAGTCCGATCGCGACCGCCTCCCCGTGTAAATAATGTCCATAGCCAGCCACGTTCTCGATGGCATGTGCAAAGGTATGTCCGAGGTTTAAGAGTGCGCGTCCGCCAGAGCTGGCTGTCTCTTTTTCGTCGTTAACTACAATTTCAGCTTTGATGGCGCAGCAGCGGCGAACGACACCAGCAAGTTCCGGAGCATTGGCAGTGAGTGTATTCACTTTCTCTAGTTCTTTAAAAAAATCGAGGTCATAAAGCATACCGTATTTAATGACTTCAGCCAAACCAGCGGCGAATTCACGAGGGGGTAAAGTCTCCAGCAGCGCAGTATTAATATATACCGCCTTAGGCTGCCAAAAAGCGCCAACGAGGTTTTTACCTTCAGGTAGATTAATCCCTGTTTTACCACCGACTGAGCTGTCGACCATTGAGAGAAGGGTCGTTGGAATTTGATAAAAATCAATGCCGCGAAGGTAGCTGGCAGCTACATAGCCAGCGAGATCGCCAATGACTCCACCTCCAAAGGCAAATAGGCTGCAGTCACGATTCATCGAATCGGTTGCCAAAAAGCTGAGTGATTGACTCAGGTGCTCGATTGATTTGGTTGTTTCCCCAGATGGGAGGCTCAGAATCTCTTCTCGCTTGAAGCCGGCTTTGACCAGTATATCTGGCTGAGCATCTAGTACCTTGGCATCACTGAGCACTCGGATACTCCGATTAGCAGCACGCAATGCAGCGACATCCTTTTGCAGTGGGTTGAGACTGTCACTAAAATGGATAGGATAAGCGCGTTCAGCGAGTTCGACAGTGAGTTGTGCGGTGGTGCTCATAGGTAGTTATTAGCCGAGGCGAAAGCTTGATAGGTTTATAGTGTTTGGGCTGGGCGTGGTTTTTGCAAGCAAAGCCATTACGCTTCGTTATCAGTAATACCGAATATGGCGTTGGCATAGTTTTTCGCAGAAAAGGGCTGCAGGTCATCCGGTTGCTCACCGAGTCCGACGAAATAGATTGGTAGTTTTAGCTCACGGTAAATGCCGACGAGTGCACCGCCGCGACTGGTGCCATCGAGCTTAGTAATGATTAATCCTGTTAGCGGGAAGCTCTCATTAAAAACTCGCGCTTGCTCGATCGAGTTGGAGCCAAGACTGCCATCGACCACCAACCAGCTATGGTGAGGCGCGTCGGGATCTTGTTTCTGGATGACGCGTTTGAGCTTCTCGAGCTCCTTCATTAAATTACTTTTTGTGTGCAGGCGGCCAGCTGTGTCGAGAATGACGATATCGCGACCGCGACTTTGTGCAGCTTCATATGCATCAAAAGCAACGGCTGCGGAGTCTGCTCCGTGATGGCTGGCAACGATGTCAATATTAAGTTTATCTGCCCAGTGTTTAATTTGCTCGTTCGCTGCGGCGCGAAAGGTGTCGCATGCACCAATCAATAAGCTGTATCCTTCGTTCTGATACAGATAGCCGAGCTTGGCGGTAGTAGTGGTTTTGCCAGATCCATTGACGCCGATCAGGCAAATTACTTCGGGCTTATTTTGTCCGACAACCACCGTTCCTTCAGCGCCTTCAAGCACGCGTGTGAGAACTGTGGCACCAATCTTGGCAGCTTCTTGGCTACGCATTTCTTTATCGGCTTTGTAGGCGACTTGGATTTCTTCGATTATTTCTTCTACAGTCTCGACGCCAAAGTCGGCGGTGTAGAGCGCTTCTTCGAGTTGGTCGAGCGCATCTTGGTCCAATTTAGCACCAGAAAAGATATTCTCAAAAGCTTGGTGAAAAGTGGGGGTCTGGCGCTTGAGCCCCTCTTTGAATTTATTAAAGAGACTACGCATAGCAGTAATGAATTAGTCGACTGCCTTACGCAGTGGACGTGTAATTTTGCCTTTCATCTTATCTAGAATACCGTTTACGAAACGCTTCGAGTCTGGGGTGGAGAAAACTTTACTCAGGTCGATTGCTTCATTGATACTGACGATTGGTGGAATATCTGTGCGAAACAGCAGTTCGTAAATAGCGAGGCGAAGAATTGCGAGATCGACCTTGGCGATACGATCAAATGACCAGTTGTTGGCATGCTCTTTAATATGTTTATCGATTTCTTCGATGTGTTCAATCGTGCCGATCGAGAGCTCTTCTGCAAAGGCGTAGTAAGCACGTTCTTCTTCTTGGTGTTCGAAGAACTGACAGATATCATCTGCAAGAATATCTGGCTTGTTCGATTCCCACTGATATAGGAATTGAATAGTGCTCATACGGTTTTCACGACGTTGTGAGCGGCGAGTTACTGGTTCTTGGTCTTCCATTTTTTTGTAAATTGAGCCATTTCTAGGGCTGCTTGGGCAAATTCTTTGCCGCGGTTGATGGTTTCGCCAGTACGGGCCTCTGCTTGGGCGAGATTATTAACAACGAGAATGCCATTAATGACAGGCACTTTCTGCGAAGTGCTAATATTGAGTAGTGCACTGGCAGTGCTATTGCCGATAATTTCGTGATGATTGGTGTCACCTGCGATGACGACTCCAATCACGATGATGGCATCGAATAAGGAATGGTGTGCGAGTGTTGAGGCTGCAAAGGGAAGTTCAGCGGCACCAGGAACACGCTCGATCAGTGGTGCTTCAGCGCCTGCTGCAGTTAGTGTGGCGCAGGCATGATGCACCAGCGAGTCGACTAGCGCCTCATTGTAGCGAGAGGCGATGATGGCGATGCGCAGGCCGTTGCCGTCAATTTCTTGGATGCTGGGAATGTCGAGACTCATAGGAATATTTCACTAAGAACGTCGAACCCTGAACATTCAACGTCGAACTTCGAATACCTTTAAGCATAAAATTAAATAATTGGATGTTGGAAGTTAGACGATGGGTGTTCAACGTTCGACGCCATGTTTACTTTGCTTAAAGAATCTGGTTCGGCTCGTCGTGGTGTCTTGAAAACACGCCATGGTGATATTCAGACTCCAATATTCATGCCTGTCGGTACTCAGGCGACCGTCAAAGGAATGACGCCTGCGCAGATCGAAGCAGTTGGGTCGCAAATCATTTTGGGCAACACTTATCACCTAAATATCCGCCCTGGCTCTGAGCTCGTGCAGGAGATGGGCGGGTTACATAAGTTCATGAACTGGAAAGGGCCTATTTTGACTGATAGCGGTGGCTTTCAGGTATTTAGTCTTTCTAAATTACGCAAGATTACGGAGCAGGGCATCGATTTTCGTTCACATTTGGATGGGCGTAAACTGTTCCTCGGACCGAAGAATTGCTACGAGATACAGAAAAATCTCGATACTGATATTGCTATGGTGCTTGATGAATGCCCGCCGTATCCCTGTGAGCGCGGGGAGTGTGAAGCCGCTGTGGCTCGCACGATTCGCTGGGCCGGTGAATTTTTGGAGCATGCGACCAATGATGGTTTTCTAGAGTCTGGTCATCATGTGTTTGGAATCATCCAAGGCTCAGTGTATGATGATTTGCGTCAGCATTGTGGGCGCGAATTAGCAAAAATGGATTTCCCTGGTTACGCGATTGGCGGGGTAAGCGTTGGAGAGCCTGAGGAGGAGATGATTCGTCAGGTTGCTGCGACGGCGCCGGTGATGCCAAAAGAGAAGCCGCGCTATGTGATGGGAGTAGGCACACCACCTCAATTATTGAAAATGGTGGGTCTAGGGATGGATATGTTTGATTGTGTGATGCCGACTCGACTGGCGCGCCACGCCTCGGTTTTCACGCCTGAAGGTGTCCTTAATTTGAAGAATGAACGCTTTAAAATCGATCCGAAGCCGATCATGGAAGCCGACAACTATACTTGTCGTAATTTTAGTCGCGCCTATTTGCGCCACTTGGTGATGGCTAAAGAACTACTGGCACACACTTTACTCTCGATTCATAACACCCATTTTTTCCTAGATTTAATGGCGCAGGCACGTGCACACATTGAGGTGGGTGATTACGATGCTTGGAGCACGATGTGGATCGAACGTTACAATGCAGGTGGTAAATAATTTAGGGAAGCCATAGGCTCTAATAAAATTATTGTAGTCCGCTGGGCAGCATGAGGTCAGTTTCGCGGCGCAGCCAATGACAGAGGTGCTGGCTAATTTGCTCACATACTTTAAGCCGCTCAGCTGTAGCGCTGTCTGGTGTGGGCTGATTTATGAGTTGTGCTGCCGCTTCGCGTAGGTGACTTGGTAATTGTGGCCACCAAGATTCGCGTACCGGATAGCCTTCGTCTTTAAGTAACAAGTAGATTGCTTTAAGAAAGACAATCGCTGGCATGTCTCGCTCGGTGAAAGCATTCAGCGTACGCTCAGTGATTTGATAGAGTGATACAGGGTCGGCCATGTGTGGGCCATTGAGTGCGATCAGGGTACAAAAATCCGATGCGAATTGTAGTTTCCGGTAGGAGCGCCCAATCGCGTTGCGGCGGTGTATGAGTTCGTAGTCGTTTATAAAACGCAATGTCCCTTGTTTGGAACTCTCGAGATGGATGTCTGCCGTGTCGAATAGGTCAGGCGCTGCGGTCTGCGCTTTTTTGGAGACTCGTTTCAGACATAAAAAGGCACCAGTCTGGAGGCTCAGTAGATCGATTTTATGAAAGGATTCACCGCTGTGAGCGATCCGCAATACGAGTGCACGTTCGGTGATAGCTGGGCGACTCATGCGCTCGCAATCGGCTCGGCAGGATTATTGATCAGCACAGTGTTGTCGGCTTTGCCGTTGGGTACGACTGCACCACCTGAGATAATCAGTTTCATGCCGTCAGCAATGCTCATATTCAGGCGGGTAATGTCTTCTTCAGGAAGCATGAGCAGGAATCCACTGGTTGGATTCGGGGTGGTAGGGACGAAGACGTTGACGATGTGTTCAGTCGTGGCATCTTGAGTTTCGCCCATAGCGGTACTGGTTAAAAAGCCGAGCACGTAGCATTTCTTACGTGGGTATTCAAGCAGCACAACTTCTTGAAAGACGGCTTTCTTTTGTTGATTGAAGGTCTGCACAATCTGTTTTACCGAGCGGTAGATCGAGTTAATTAAGGGCACGCGGTCGAGAAGCAGTTCGAGGCTATTGAGTAACATACGCCCGAGGTAGATGCGTGAGCCATAGCCTAGTAGGGTGATGATTAGTAGGACAAATAAAACCGAGATGAACTCTAGGGAGAGTTCTATGATAGGCATAGTTCGTAGTTCTGTATCAAGAAACCAAAAGAAATAACGACTTGCAGGTGTGCCGATTTTTTCGAGTAAGAATCGGATGACGATCATCGTGACGCCGAGTGGCAAAATAACGACGATGCCGGTGAAAAAAGCGTTTCGTAATGAGCGTAGCATAAGAGTGTGATTTTAGGCCACTAACAGAAAGCAAAAAAATGCGAGTGGCGAGCCTTCTTCTACATCAGGTTTCCCTTGCTATGAAGGAGCTAGGCTTGTTAATAAGTCGCATGCAAAATCTGCACCATCAGTATGCTGGCTTAATCTTCGACCTAGACGGTACTTTAGCTGATACCATGCCGACACATTTCGAGGCGTGGTCACGATCAATGGCAGCGCATGGTTTGCTACTTTCACTGGATCGTTTTTACGCACTTGGTGGTGTTCCGGCTGCAGAAATCATCGAATTGTTGGCCCAAGAGCAGGGCCTGTCTGTGGATGCTGTGGCCATAGCAGATGCCAAGGAAAATTTATTTTTGGAGCTATTGGGTGAGGTGCAACCAGTGTTGCCAGTTAAAGCGATTGCAGAGGCGCATCGTGCACACATGCCAATGGCGATTGCTACGGGTAGCATGGGCTGGGTGGCAGAGATTATTTTAAATTCACTAGGTATGCGTGACTGGTTTGAGGCAGTTGTCGGTGCTGAGTGCGTGGTACATTCAAAACCAGCGCCTGATACTTACCTACGAGCTGCAGAGCTGATTGGTGTCGACCCGAAACAATGCCATGCATTTGAGGATACCAAACTGGGTATGGAGTCTGCGATGAGTGCAGGCATGAAAGTCGTCGATATTCACACCTTGTTGTAACTGATTACTTGTAGATGTACCAAGCAGTCTGCGATAGGCTGATGGTGATCGTTGACCTAGTTTTGGATTGAACTAACTTTCAGATTTTACGGCGGCGTAAAATTGAGAAAGACAGTACAAAGAGACTGCTTAGTAGCACGTATTGATTATTTTCAGGGGCGATTGTAACGCCAAAGCCTTCAATTGCAAAGTCGCCATCTTCACGGCGGATGGTAAAAAGTTGATTAGGTGCAAGACTGTTGTCGGAGGAAAAAACGATCGTGTTGCTGATCTTGTCATCGAAATCTTCGTCGCTCAGTGTGATGCTTGGATTCGTGTTTGAATACAAGATGGATACAATATCCTCACCTAGCTGTCCTGTTCCTGTGAAATCACCCATTTTTAATGAGTCCAGGGTAATCATTTGATTGAAACTAAATTGCAGGGCATCACCGAAAGTATTGAGAGTGCCACCAGATGTAATTCCCAAGCCGTTTGCCGTATTGCTGATGTCAGATTGTGAGGCAGTGACTGTTAGTGTGAGTCCCGCTACTATTGTATTTAGATGAATTATAGCTGCTGTTTGACCATCGACATCATTTCTAAAATTGGTGCCAAGTGTATTGTTACCATTAATAGTGCTGTTAGTGAAGTTGAAAACGATTTCAACCGGAGTAGGAGAAGTCGTTGCGATAGCACTCAATGTAGCAGTAATTAACAAGAAGGAAGTAATGGTTCTAATTTTCATAGGAAAAGTTTATACATTAAATAACGCTCATAAACTAAGTATTATTTCGCGATTATTCAATTCTTAAAAACAATCCTAAATACATCCTAATGTTAGAATCTGAATGTTCTTATCGAGAGTGGTTAGGTATCTTAGATGTTATAAACGAGGAGTTTAACGGGTGCTCGATGTACAAAAAAAGCGAAACGTTTACACGTTTCGCTTTGTGAAATTTGAGCTAAAATAATTTAGATCAGCCCCAGCACCATTTTGCCTTCTTCTGTGATCATATCTTGGTTCCAAGGTGGATCCCAAACGATTTCGACTTCCGCTTCAGAAACACCGGGAACACTTTGGAGTCGCATTTGTGCGTCTTCTGCGATGACTGGCCCCATGCCACAACCTGGAGCGGTCAGTGTCATTTGCATATCGACTTTATGTCCGCCTTCTTCGCGTTCGTTACATTCGAGCGAATAGACAAGACCGAGGTCGACGATGTTGACCGGTATCTCTGGGTCGAACACGGTCTTGAGCGCCTCCCAAAGGTCAGCGGTGTTGACTGGGCCATTCCCGCCTTCAGCCTCAGCAGACTTTGCAGCGCTGGAGACTTCTTCACCGAGTGCATCAGCGTTGGCTCCACTGACGCGAAACATTCCGTTGTGGGTCATGACGGTGAAATTGCCGCCAAGCCGATGGGTGATGGTTACTGTCTCACCTTCTGGCAAGGTCATGGGTGTGCCTTGCGGGATGAGTGTGACTTCAACTTCGCGGGTGAGTGTGACTTGATCGTCCATTTAAAGTGGTGAGTAGTTTTGTAGAGACTGGAGAAATGATTCAACTTCTAACCTTACACTAAGCAAAGTGCAGAGTAAATTCGAGATTTGTAGTCTGTTGAAGCGTATTAGTGGATTTTAGACTCAAACTTTTTGCGTATGAGCTCACGAAGATTGTCGGCGAGTTCATCGCTGTCGACTTTTTCAATAACTTCTTCAAAGAAACCAAACACCATGAGTTTCATGGCATCGCGCTTGGCGATTCCACGCTGCATCATGTAGAACAGTTCCTCAGCATCAACATTACCAGTAGTAGCGCCGTGTGAGCATTTCACATCATTAGCAAGAATCTCTAGGCCGGGGAGGGCATTGGCCTCTGCGGTTGGGTCGAGTAGTAAGTTGCGGTTGGTTTGATATGCGTCGGTTTGTTGTGCACCTTCAGCGACTTTAATCAGACCGGAGAAGATGGTGCGCGCCTTGTCGAGTAGCGCATTTTTATAGAGTAGGTCGGAGACCGCATTACCAGCATTATGAGTCTGGAAGGTGCGTTGGTCAAATTCCTGCGACTCCTCAGCGACAGTGAGTGAGTACATCTTTACGTCAGCACCCGGACCCTCGATACGTGTTTGGTTTTCAAAACGAGCGCGCTCTGCACCAATGTTAACGGCGAGGTTTTTCACAAGGGTGTCACGGTCAGCGACGGTGGTGTCGAGCTGGAAGGAGACAGTTTTTTCGTTCCAATCCTGTACGACCTTGCGGAATATATTGGCTCCGCTGGCTGCGTGAATGTTGGAGACAGAGACGTTCAAAGCTTGGTTGTCCTCCGTTTCGGAAAAGAAGATGTCGACTACAGACGCTTTAGCATTCTCCTCGGCAATGATCAGTGTATGTGGAAAAACCGCGGCCTTTTCACTGCTGGTCCAGTAGTAGTTGACGAAGGGTTGTTCAATCTCGACGCCTTTAGGGACGTAGAGAATCGAACCTGCTTTAACAAGTTGAGCGTGCAGGCCAAAATATTTCTCAGAGCCAAGTTCAGTCGACTCTTGTAGGAAATATTTCTGCATTAATTCTGGGTGCTGTTCGATGGCTTCGAGTACAGGCAGGTAGATCACACCTTTTGCTGCAAGCGCTTCGCTGATACCTTCGAACTGTGCCTGTGTATCATCGGCGTAGACGAGTTGCCCCGCGCGCTCACTCACAAGGTTGGAGCGTTTGACGAGCTCGGCAAGTTTATCGGCTGTGGGGGCTGAAGCTGGCGCAAAGCCGGCGATGCTAAGCTTGCCTACGGAGGCAAAGCGCCAGCGTTCGTCTCGTGCGGTGGGTGCCGGAAGGATGTCGAATTGAGCCTTACCCTCATTGCGAAGGGTGGAGAGCCATTCAGGTTCGTTGGCAGAAAGCGTGTCAGTTGGAGTTTCCAAAGTGGTATTCATTCGATTTTCAAAAGTGTCTGTGCGCAGTTTGTGTTGAATCGGGGCTTACCCGACCGAACCTTCCATCTCCATATCGATGAGTCGTTTGAGCTCAACAGAGTACTCCATGGGGAAGGCCTTCATTAGTTCGTTGACAAAGCCATTCACTGCGAGGCTCATAGCCTCACCTTCGGAGAGACCGCGCTGCATCATATAGAAGATTTGCTCGGCGCTCACTTTCGAAACACTGGCTTCATGCTGTACGGTGTTGTTTTCACCACGCGTGGTGATCGCAGGGTAGGTGTCGGTGCGACTGTTGGTATTGATTAACAATGCATCACACTCGGTATTATTCTTACAATTCTTAAGGTGCTTGGGCATGTGCACCTGCCCGCGGTAGGTGGAGCGTCCTTCGCCGATCGAGATCGACTTGGAGATGATGTTGCTCGTGGTGTTGTCCGCTAGGTGCATCATTTTCGCCCCAGTGTCTTGGTGCTGGCCGTCGTTGGCGAGTGCGATCGAGAGCACTTCACCTCGTGCGCCCTTGCCCTTGAGTACCACGCCAGGATATTTCATAGTCAGGCGAGATCCAATGTTACAGTCGATCCATTTCACCTCGGCACCTTCATCAGCCATGCCACGCTTGGTGACTAAGTTGAATACGTTGGAAGACCAGTTTTGTACGGTGATATATTGAATTTTAGCATTTTTTAATGCGACCAGTTCAACCACTGCGCTGTGTAGTGTCGCAGTTTCAAACTTGGGAGCAGTACAGCCCTCCATGTAGGTGATTTCGGAGTCTTCGTCAGCGATGATTAACGTGCGCTCAAACTGTCCGAAGTTTTCCGCGTTAATTCGGAAATAGGCTTGTAGTGGTTGCTTAAGCTTTACGCCCTTGGGTACGTAGATGAAACTACCGCCAGAGAAGGTCGCACTGTTGAGTGCTGAGAACTTGTTGTCCGAGGTGGGGATGACTTTACCAAAATAAGGTTTAAAGATCTCTGGGTACTTTTCGAGACCTTCGGATGAGCCGACAAAAATCACACCTTCTTTCTCCAGATCTTCTTTCATGCGAGAATAGGAGGCCTCTGAGTCGAACTGTGCCTCCACGCCAGCGAGAAATTTGCGCTCTTGCTCAGGGATGCCAAGTCGCTCGAAGGTTTCCTTCACGTCGTCGGGTACGTCGTCCCAAGATCGAGCTGGCTGCTGACCTTTGGACAGGTAGTAGCGGATCTCGTCAAACTTGATATTGTCGAGGTCTTGGTCGGCCCACTTAGTTGGCATTGGCTTCTTACTGAAAATCTCAAGTGCCTTGAGGCGAAAGTCCAAGATCCATGGAGCTTCTTTTTTGACTTTGGAGATGTATTTGACGGTGTCTTCGTTGAGACCTACTCCGGCGTCGAACTCGTAGTTTTCAGGATACTTGAAGTTTCCTTTCTCGGTATCGACGTTGATGGCTTCGTCTTGGATGTCTGTATCGGACATAATGTTTAAATTAGAAATTTGAAATTACGATGATTGGTGCCGAATCTGGCTATGCAGTCGCGCCAGCGAATTCTTCTTTGACCCAGTCGTAGCCCTTGGACTCAAGTTCTTTAGCAAGTTCGGCATCGCCGCTATGAACAATGCGGCCGTCGAACATGACGTGGACCACGTCGGGGACGATGTAATCAAGTAAGCGCTGGTAGTGGGTGATGATCAAAAATGCCCGATCTTCAGCACGCATCATATTGACTCCTTCCGAAACAATGCGGAGTGCATCGATGTCGAGGCCGGAATCAGTCTCATCCATGACGCAGTACTTTGGCTCAAGCATCGACATTTGTAGAATTTCACAGCGTTTCTTTTCACCACCTGAAAATCCTTCATTCAGTGAGCGGGCAGTGAACTTGCGATCCATTTTGAGCGCGTCCATTTTCGCGTAGAGTTCCTTATAGTACTCGACCGCATTGATTTCTTCGCCTTCAGGCAGGCGTGCTTGGCGTGCGGCGCGAATGAAGTTGGCGATTGAGACACCAGGAATTTCGAGCGGATATTGAAATGCAAGAAATAGGCCTGCTTTAGCGATTTGGTCAGGCTCTTCGCCGAGAATATTGACGCCGTCGAGCAGCACTTCGCCACTTTCGACAGTGTAATCCTCGTGGCCTGCCATCACCTTAGCGAGCGTACTCTTACCCGTACCATTTGGGCCCATGAGCGCATGCACTTCGCCTTTAGGAATGGTGAGGTTGAAATCTTTAAGGATGGCTTGGCCATCGATGGAGACATTGAGGTTTTTTATTTCGAGCGTGTTCATAAAAATGGTGAATTTAGAATGGTGAGTTTTGAATTAGTAAAAATTATTCGTGGCAGTCATTACAGGAGCCATCGTAAGCAATATCAATGTGTTGAGCGGAGAAGCCTTCAGGCAGTGCTGCCATGAGCTCAGTGATCAGCTTTTCAGAGAGCTCAACGTCGACGATTTCGCCGCTTTCTCGGCAATAGAAGTGAGCATGCTGTGTTAGGTTCGGGCAGTAGCGAGTCGACTCTCGCTCAAAATTGACCTGACGAATCAAGCTCGTTTCGGTAAGTGTTTCCAAGCAGTTATACACGGTCGCGAGAGATATTGAGGGCATACCTTGACGAGCGCGTGCAAAGATTTCATCTGCGGTCGGATGGTCACGCTTCTCCAGCAGAAGCGCAAACACGTGTTCGCGCTGCTTGGTTGAGCGCTGGCCACTGCGCTCCAGAGCGTCATCCAAGAGCTCTTTATACTGTGGTGAAAGTTGCATTTTTGAAAGTAGTGAAGTGTCTTTTTATCGCAAAGTCTGAGTCGGAATAATCTACCGAGCAGCAATAATGAGACCGAGTAGCAAGAAAGCCCGAAAGAAGGTAATAGCAAGTGCTAATTAGAATAATTCTAAATAACTACCAAAATAGTCACTTGTATAGCCTGATGATGCTTCCGTTTAGGTTTTTGCTATGAGAGAGCTTAATTGATTGTGTATAAATAGTATTGTTGTTATCCCTTAAAGTCTTCGAGAGTGGGGGCTTGTCTGTGGTGAAAGAACGCGTCAAGTTGCTGCGATGGCACAATATCGATCTTTTTTATTTCCTGAAGCAACGGTAGGCGAGGGCTTCCTAATTTTGGACGTTCGGGAGAGTCATCATTTGGTGCGTGTATTTCGAGCCAAGGTGGGGGCGACGATTGAGGTGCTCGACGGTAAAGGGGCTCGCTACCTCGGCACGATCGAGCTCGCTGCTGCTAAGGCGGTGCGTGTGGCGGTGGAGTCAGTCAAACGACAGGCGCCTGTAACGCCGCGGGTAACACTACTGCAGTCTGTGGCTAAAGGTAGAGCGATGGATCTGATCCTACGCATGGCGACAGAGATTGGCGCGTCGGTGATTCAACCCGTATTTACTGATCAAGGAGAGCACGCTGCGCAGAAGATGGAAAAGTGGCAACTGACGATGATCGAGGCCTGCAAACAGTGCGGTCTGAGTTACTTGCCCGACTTATTCGAGCCATGCCGTATTAGTGATTGGCTAGAGTCAAATCCAGATACAGCTGGCTCGTTGCGGATCGTTGCCAGTCTGGAGAAAGAGAGTCGTCCTTTATTAGAAATGCTGAAGACTGCAGGACCACACGAGGAAGTGGTGGTTGCGGTCGGTCCCGCAGGGGATTTTTCGATTGCAGAGTATGAATTACTGCGTTCGTCCGGTTTTAACGCAGTGCGGCTTGGGGCGAACGTATTACGCACAGAAACCGCAGCGGCTTATCTATTGAGTGTCGTAGATCAGGCGGCGAAGTCCTAGTGTGGAGCACGCTAAGTTAGTGTATTTATAAACCACAGATGGACACCGATAAACACGGATATTCTGAATGAAACGAACTATTAAATCCGTGTTTATCGGTGTCCATCTGTGGTTCTAACAGGCGTTGAATTAGACATATACCGAACAGTCAGAGCTATTAAAATAGCACCGTTCCATATCCCTTCAAAGGCCTCGTTATAATGGTGCGAATTTAGCGTACTTCACACTAGGTCAGTTCGAATGCGAGAAGTGTAATATCGTCTTGTTGAGTTGGTTGCCCGGTAAACTTGGCAACGGTATCGTAAAGGATGTCGAGCGTTGCTTGTAAGGGTTTATCGACGTTTTTTAATAAACACTGCTCCAAACCTTGACGGGTAAATTCCTCGCCTGCAGGGTTGCTTGCTTCCAAGATACCGTCGGTGTACGTATAGAAACGATCGCCTTGATGTAGCTTGAGTTTAAAAGTGTCGGATGCTTCGCCTCCAGGAAGGCCCATGACCATCGCTGTCGGCAGAGTGATTGATTCCATGCTATGAGATGCGGCACGGTAAACTAGATTGAGCGGATGCCCACAATTAGATAGGTGGAGGATACGGCTGCCATCGTCCTCTCTTGGACCAAAATGACCAGCCATGCCAGTCACAAAGCCTGAGCCTAGACGGCCAGTGATTTCGCGGTTAACCGCGTTTAAAAAGTCTGCGGGCTCGTCGTCGTAAACTTCTGCTTCATGCGAGGTTAAGTACTTGAGCAGGACCGTGTAGAATGCTGCCGTTGCTCCATGGCCACAGACATCGCCCATGTAAAAAAGAAGACATTTTTGAGGATTTCGGGGAAAGCTGATAATGTCACCGCCGACCGAGGTCATTGGTTTCCATAGGTAGGCGATATTGATGTGGTCGATGTTTGGCACTCGTCCCGGAATCATCACGCTTTGTACTTTGTGGGCACTTTCGTAATCAGAGCGCATCACTTGGTTTTGTTCACGCAAGCGTAGTTCACTCTGCGCGAGTTTTTCTTGAGCGATTTTTTGTTCGGTGATATCTCGTGAGATGCCTAAAATACCAGCTACTTTGCCTGAACTCAGGTTTAAAGGAGCTTTGCTCGAGGTAACCCAAGTTGTGGTGCCATCGGGCCACGTTTCTTTCTCTATGATATTAATCATCGGCTGGCTGGTTTCGATGATTTTTTGTTCGTCGTTGAACGCTTGTTGGGCGTGTTCAATCGAAAATAGATCAAAATCACTCAGCCCTTCGAGGTCATGTCGGTTGGTGAAGCCGTGCATGTCTGCGAGTGCTTGGCTAACTGCGACAAAGCGACTGTTTGTATCTTTAATATAGATGCGGTCCGCAGTTTGCTCCATGAGGCCTTCAAAGAGACGTTCAGGAGATGCTTTGAGGAGCTTGCTGTGGTCGTCTAGCTCTGTGTGTGTCGACTTTTTCATGACTAAGTTTAAAAGTCTTAAGGTAAATTCAGTTGAAGGCAATATTTCCTGCGGGATTCGCAAGATTATTATGTTTATACAATTCAGGCAGATTCTGCTGGCCATCAACTTTTATTTGAGGCCTTTTGATCATCAGTAATGCGAGCAGTGATTCAACGTGTATCTAAAGCATCTGTGGTTGTAAATATGGCTACGGTCGGCGAGATCGGAGCTGGATTGTTGGTTTTTTTAGGCGTCGGGAAAAACGACTGTGCTGAGGACATTGAGTGGTTGGTCGAGCGAATTATAAAGTTGCGGATTTTTGAGTGCGCTACAGGGCGAATGGATGGTTCATTACTGGATATTAAGGGACAGGCACTAGTGATCAGCCAGTTCACTTTATATGGTAGCTTAAAGAAGGGCAATCGACCGTCGTTTAACCGCGCGGCTCCCCGAGCGCAGGCAGTGTTGTTGTACGAAGAATTTGTGGGTCAACTATCGGCTGCATTAGGTAAGCCAGTACCGACTGGTTGCTTTGGAGAGCAGATGGACATTGAGGCACAAAATGACGGGCCCGTCACACTGGTGATTGATACCAAAGAGCGTACTTTCTGATGGCGCGAGTGCTAGGCAAAGCGTTTTTTAATCGACCCACGCTCGATGTGGCTCGCGAGTTGTTGGGCAAACAGCTATGCAGGCGCCTTGATTCCGGCAAAATTATTCGTGCGCGTATTTGTGAAACTGAGGCATACGATGGCTTGGAAGACCGAGCATCGCATGCGAGTAAGGGACCGACGACTCGTAATGTTGTGATGTTCGGCCCACCGGGTCGCACCTATATCTATCTCTGCTATGGTGTCCACTGGCTGCTTAATATTACGACGCGAGAGCAAGGCTACCCTGCGGCGGTATTGATTCGAGCAGTCGAGGGAGTCGAGGGGCCTGGGCGTTTGACCAAGCACTTTCAAATTTCCAGTGCATTGAACAACCAGCTGCTGACTCGCGTGGGTGGGCTCTGGTTAGAGGCGAGTTTAGACGAAATCAGGGCAGAAGAGATTGTCGCCAAACCAAGAGTGGGCGTCGACTATGCTGGAGCCGAATGGGCGACGATCCCTTGGCGGTTTGTTTGGACGAGCAAGGAATAACGTCCGCGTTTCGACCTATTCCACCGTGACGGACTTTGCTAGGTTACGCGGCTTATCGACATCGCAGCCACGTTCCAGCGCAACATGGTAGCTAAAGAGTTGAATCGGGATGCTCATTAAGATCGGCTTTACGATTTCATGGCACTCAGGAACGATGACTGAGTCATCGACCAAGCCCTCGGGGATGTCACAGTCTTTGGTCGCGATGCAGATGACTTTACCTTTACGTGCTTTAACTTCTTGGACGTTAGCGAGACTCTTGTGGAAGATCTCACCACTCGTAGCGAGGAACACGCTCGGACACTCTTCGCAAATTAATGCGATGGGTCCATGCTTCATTTCTGCTGCGGGATAACCTTCAGCGTGAATATAGGAAATCTCTTTGAGTTTGAGTGCCCCCTCTAGCGCGATCGGGAACATAAGCTGCCGGCCAAGAAAGAGGCAATCATCGTATTTCGCGTATTTTTTGGCGAGCGCTTTGATTTGATCGTTTTGCTTGAGGATCTCTTCAACTTGAGACGGCACCGCTTTGAGTGCTTTAACAATATCGACTCCATCGCCGTAGCTCAAGTCGCGGAGTCGCCCAAGGTAGAGCGCGAGCATGGCGCAAATCATGATCTGCGAAGTAAATGCTTTGGTCGATGCTACACCGATTTCAGGGCCTGCATGTTGGTAGATACCGCCGTCGCTTTCGCGCGCAATGGTTGATCCTACACTGTTGTTAATAGCCAGAGTGCGGTAGCCTTTACGTTTCGCTTCGCGCAGGGCGCCCAAGGTGTCAATGGTTTCGCCCGATTGGCTGATTGCGATCACTAGCGTGTTCTTGTCCAGCGGGGCGTTGCGGTAGCGAAACTCCGATGCATACTCGACTTCGACCGGTATGCGAGCAAAACGTTCGATTAAATATTCCGCCACTAGGCAAGAGTGCCAGGCAGTACCACATGCAAGAAAAAGGATGCGGTCAATTTGACGAAGTTCCTGAGGGTTTAGATTCAAACCACCAAAAACCGCAGTACTCGCGTCGTCCGAAAAGCGGCCGCGCATACCGTTTTGCAGCGATGTAGGCTGCTCGAAAATTTCCTTTTCCATGAAGTGAGCATAGTTTCCTAGTTCGGCTTCGGAGGTATCCCAGTCCACAAGGTGAATGACGGCCTCAACCGACTTGCTGCTGACTGTGGTGATTGAGAAATCGTCGTCGGTGAGGTGAACGACTTCATTATCATTTAAATAAACCACGTTCTGCGTGCAATGGGCGAGTGCGTTGACGTCGCTGGCGAGCAAGTTTTCACCTTTTCCCAAGCCCAAGATCAGGGGAGAACCTTTACGGGCGCCGATGAGTTCGCCTGGAGCGTCGGTGCAGATCACTGCAATCCCATAGGTCCCTTCGACATGACGTAGACTTTTCCGAACTGCTTCGAGAAAACGGTTTTTGTCCGCCACATCCGGCTCTTTTTCATAGTGATAGGCGATTAGATTACAGAGTGCTTCAGAGTCTGTCTGTGAGCTAAATTGGTAGCCCTTATCAATTAAATATTTTTTCATGCCGACGTAATTCTCGATCACGCCGTTGTGTACTAATGCGATTTTGCCATCGCTGCTAGTATGTGGATGGGCATTGACCTCAGTGACATCACCGTGGGTGGCCCAGCGAGTGTGGCTGATGCCGAGTGTCCCGCCTAAGTCTTCCCCGAGTGCGGTTTCCAATTCAATGACACGTCCAGTTCGCTTGGTTTGTTTAATATCGCCATCTGTGAGCACTGCAATGCCTGATGAGTCATAGCCACGATACTCCAGGCGTTTAAGTCCATCTATAATGACACTGCCCGCTCGATCACGGCCGATATATCCAACTATTCCACACATAAAGCTTCATTTAATTGCAGAGACACGCTATTGATCAAGACAATAGGTGACATAATAACCTTGGAGAGATACATATGAAAAAACGTAAGATCATTTGCATTATTATGGGAGGCGGTCGCGGCTCTCGCTTAAATCCGTTAACTAAAGAGCGATGCAAGCCGGCTGTGCCACTTGCTGGGAAGTATCGACTAGTTGATATCCCCATTAGCAACTGCTTAAATGCGGGGATGAATCAAATTTATGTTTTGACGCAATTTAATACAGCTTCGTTGCATCGTCACATTCAGGAGTCTTACAAATTTGATTCATTTGGTGGAGGTTGTGTAGATATTTTGTCTGCGGAACAAACAGACTCCAGTGATGGTTGGTATCAAGGCACTGCAGATGCGGTGCGTCAGAACATGAATCACTTTGATGGCTCAGGGGAGGAGGATCTCTATGTTATTCTTTCAGGCGATCAGTTATATCGAATGGATCTCGCAGATGTGGTACGTGAGCATGATGCATCAGGTGCAGCAGTCACAATTACCGCGAAACCGCTACGCTTGGATCAAGCCGAAGGCTTAGGTTTGATGCGTATTAATGAGAATCTCGAAATTACAGAATTTGTTGAAAAACCGACTGATCTTGAAGTCATAAAAGGCCTCGCGGTGGGACAAAGTGTGCGTGATAAGATGCATGATCCCGGCAATGACGATTACTGCTTAGCGTCGATGGGTATCTATGTGTTTAACGCCAAGACGCTGATCGATGCGTTGGCTACCAATACTACTGATTTTGGTAAAGAGATTATACCTGGCTTATTGGGCAAAGAGAAAATGTGCAGCTACGTGTTTGATGAATATTGGGAAGATATCGGAACTGTGAAGGCATTTTTCGATACTAACTTAAGCCTGACCGATGAGCTGCCACCGTTTAATTTCTTTGATGAAGATGCGAAGATTTATACACGAGCTCGTTTGCTTCCTGCTTCTAAGTTGAATTCTTGTAAAGTAGATCGTGCGGTGGTTGCTGATGGATGCATTGTAACCAATGGTACATTGACACGTTGTTCACTAGGTGTCCGCTCGGTGGTTCATAATGGAGCTGAGCTGGAAAATGTAATTATGATGGGCGCGGATTCATACGAGACTGCCGATGATTTTGAAGAGAACGTAGCGGCCGCGCGCCCTGATATTGGAGTCGGCGAAGGGAGTGTCGTCCGTCACGCTATTTTGGATAAAAATGTGCGTATAGGTAAGCGCGTGGTACTCGATCCAACTGGCTTGCCAGATCGTTTCGGAGAGGGGATTGATCTTGCGATTCGAGATGGAGTACTCGTGGTTTGCAAGAACGTAGTCGTCCCAGATGGCTTTGTTCTCAACGCTTAAATTTCAGGCATCGAACGACTTTCCTTTGCCTAAGCCGTGTTTCGTAAGAAATGCGGCTTTTTCGTTGCCATTTAGGGACGCACTTTGCATAATTTAGACGCTTAGAAAGGAATTAAACTAACCCTTCGCAGATGATGAAAAATTTACTTATATGCACGGATGGCTCTAATTATTCCCAAGAATGCTGCCGTTACGGTGCGTGGTTAGCGAAGCAAGCAAAAGCGCATGTGCAAGTATTGTATGTGACGGATTTAAGGCAGTTTGAGGTTCCTGTGGTGGCGGATCTGAGTGGGAGTCTCGGAATACAGCCATTTGAAGGAATGGTGACTCATTTACAAGAGGTCGAGGAGCAGAAGGCGGAATTTGTAAAGGATTCGGCGCTGTCTATATTCGAGGCTGCAGGTTTGAGCGATCGTGTACAGTTTCACCATGAGACGGGCCTGCTGGTCGACGCTATTGATGCTTATGCTGCTCGTGCGGATTTGGTTCTCCTAGGTAAGCGAGGAGAAAATGTCAATTTTGCTACTAAGCACCTAGGCTCAATGTTAGAGCGTGTGGTCCGCTCGGCAAGTAAGCCTTGTTTGGTAACCCCACGCAAGTTTAGACCGATCGATCATGTCGCAGTTGCTTATGATGGAAGTCCCAGTTGTAAGGAGGCACTTGAATTTATGTCCAAGGTAGAACTCTTTAGTGCATTCAATCTACAGTTAATTGTAGTCAACGAAGGACGCCTCGAAGATGAAGCAGCGAAATTGCTCGCTGAGGCTGAACTTATGCTGAATCGATTCAGCCTATACCCAGCTTGTCAGGTACTGAATGGTGTAGCTGAGACTGCAATCGCAGATTATGTGAAGCAAAATAAGGTGGATCTGTTAGTGGCGGGCGCTTATGGGCATACTCGTATCCGTGAGCTTTTGATTGGCAGCACTACCACGGCCTTGCTCCGGAATTGCCATGTCCCCGTGCTTTGTTTCCGCTAGGTAGATACTGGTGCTCGTCTGCTGCGGGCAATGTAAATCACAGCCGCGCCAGCCATAACCATGAAGATTGAATAGAACTGTCCACGGCTGAGTCCGAGGATGAGTGCTGCGTCGGGTTCTCTGAACAGTTCGCCGAAAATACGTAGGATCGCATAAGCAACTAGGAACTCACCCGCGATCTGCCCCGGCGGCGACTTGGTGCGCCAGAAGCGCCATTGAGTATATCCAAATAGCAGAACACCTTCGAGAACGGCTGCATAGAGTTGTGAAGGGTGGCGGGGTTCAGGGGTAAATAGTTGTAGTGATGCATTGTAGGCCGTGGGACTGCCTGGAAAAATAACAGCCCAGTAAACGTGGGTAACGCGCCCCCAGAGCTCGCCATTAATAAAATTAGCAATGCGCCCAAAACATAAACCTAGGGGAGCGAGGGTAACAATGATGTCACCGAGCCTGAAAAAATCGTAGCGATAGCTCTTCGCAAACCAGAACACTGCAATTAGTACGCCGAAGAACCCACCGTGGCTAGCCATGCCGCCTTGATCAACGCGAAGCAGCAGGGCAGGATTATGTATAAAAGCATCGAAATCATAGAGTAGCATATAGCCGACTCTGCCCCCTAGAATGACTCCAAGAATGACGGCGGTCATTAGTGAGGCGCGCGCATCTGAGTGGATTGCGAATTTGCCGCGTGCATCGTAAGCGCGTAGTAGGCCCCAAGCACAGAGGAACCCTAGCAAGTAGGCCAGTCCGTAGTAGCGGATGCCCTCTAGTCCGAGTGGATTTTCTGGGAATCGTAAAAGAAAGGGACTGAGGTCGTGTACCCAGTAGCTGCTAGTCGTGGCCATGCTTCAAAAGATATAGGTACTCCGTGCCCGAGGGCAAGCACCGCGATTTTATGCGGCGCATTCTTTTCTGGCTTTGACTTTTCGCTGTGCGCTTCAATCTTTAAAGTACATATGACCACGTACTTTCGCCTAGCTCTCGCGATTTTTATAGGAGCCTTTATAGTAATTACCCCAGTAGCCGCGCAGTCTAGTAGCTTGCGCGTCTCTGTTGCCAACCTGAGCCAAGATGTTGGTTTACTCGCTCAGCAGGTTAAAACACTGCGTCTCGAAATTGAAGATCTACGCCGTGAAAATACGAGATTGCGTGCTCAAGTGAGCTCGGCTTCCTCAAATAATGAGGTTCAAGCACAACTTTCTAGTCTCTCGACTGCGATTGATTCACTGCGTGGAGAGTATCGTCAGGCAGATGACATGCAGAGAAAGCAAATTATTGCAGAGGTGACGCGCCAGATAAATGCCTTGGGTAGAGAGACTCAATCCGCGATCAATTCAGTTGCAAATGCGGTGGACAGCACGCCTAGTATTGCACAACCAGTTTATTTCTCAGAAGATTATCCAAAAACTGGAAAGCCGTATGTTGTGCGCAGTGGAGACACGCTGAGTGGCATTGCTCGCAAGCATAATTCTACAGTCAAGTATATTCAAAATGCTAATAAGATTGCGAATCCGGCCAAGGATCTCCGTGTTGGCGAAACAATTTTCATCCCTATTTCTCAATAATTATGGCAAATTCTAAAAGTAGACTCGGTCGTGGCCTAGGTGGTCTCATCACTGGCACCACTAGTGCGACGGCAAAGAAAGCGTCTCCAACTAAGGGTGCTGCGCCGAAGCAGAAGGCCGAGTTATCAGCCTTGGCTTCATCTAAAGGTCAAGCGCCGACCCAAGCGCCCATTGCCGCAACAGCGGCAGTTTCTGATTTGGGTTACCGTGATATTGCAATTAAAGACTTGGTCGCGAATCCGTATCAGCCGCGCCGCGAGATTGACCCGAAACATGTAGAAGAGTTGGCGAGGAGTATTAAGGCTGAAGGTTTGCTGCAACCGATCGTGGTGCGTGCCAAGGGCAAGCAATTTGAGTTGATTGCTGGGGAGCGACGTTTGCGTGCGTTTGAGTTTCTTAAACAAGAAAGCGTGCCTGCTCGAGTGATTGAGGCAAGCGATGCATCTTCCGCGACGTTGGCATTAATTGAGAATTTGCAGCGCGAGAATCTAAACCCAATCGATGAAGCCTTGGGCTATGCTAGCTTAGTACGCGATTTTGACCTAACTCAAGAGGCTGTTGCTGAACGTGTAGGTAAAGGCCGCGCTTCGATTGCTAATTCACTTCGTTTATTATCTCTTGGCAGTGAGATTCAAGGTTTCTTGAGCCGCCGACTTATTTCGACTGGGCATGCTAAAGTCTTGCTTGGTTTGGAAGGTGAAGAGCATCGTAGGCTCTTAGCGCGGCGTATTATTGAAACTGGTATGAGTGTGCGTGAGGCTGAGCAACAGGTTCGCCGCTTGAAAGAAAGCAGCGGCACAACCAAGCAAGCAAAGGCAAAAAACGCAGAGGCGCAGGCAACGGTGATCCGTGATCTCGAGAAGCGAATTGGCGAGCACTTTAACACTCGCTGCATGCTCAAGCATGGCGCGAAGAAGGGGAAACTTACGATTGAGTATTACGGGAACGAAGATTTAAACCGAATCTTAGGCAAATTAGGCGTTAGTAGTTAGACAGTGTTATACTGCTAACTTATATTCGATGCTGAGGTACCTTTTTGTTTGGTGTCAAAGGCTAATGATCATCAGCCTGAGTAGTTCGATTCTAAGATCTAGTATAAACGTTTACTTGAGTGCCTTACAGTTCGATTAAACTAAATTGCTTAGGGAAAGCCTCAGCGCTATTGTCGCAGCAAGTAGAATTCAATGCGATTACGGCAAGGGTGGCGTAGTCACTTGCTAACTTTAGGTAGCTGAATGGTAAACATTGTGCCGGCACGGGTTGTGGAAAAGATAATATTACCGTGATGCGCATCAACAATGGATCTCACAATTGCAGTACCAAGTCCTGTCCCAGAGTTTTTTCCATGAGTGACAAAGGGTTCGAAGAAACGGCTTTGTATCTCGTCGGGTATCCCTGGGCCGTCATCAGATATTGAGATGTAGATAGTTTGACCCTTGTCGGTTGCGTTAATGACGATTTTGCCTGGTTTTTTACTTTGATGAATTGCTTCAATCGCATTTTCTACGAGATTTTGCAGCACACGCAGGAGCTTATTTGCATCCGCTTCTAGAGATACTCTATTGGCATGCATTTCTATGCTGACATTTTCTTCATGGAAGAAGGGCGAGTGGAGTTCTTTAAATTGTTGGAAGAGCTTATGGATTGAGACTGGGCGAATCTGGATTTCACTGTCGCCACGGGCAAACGAGCCTAAATCACTGGCCATGTCCATCATGCGACGAAGCTGGGCGTCAATGTTTTTACATATTTCTTTAGTCTTGGGGTCGTCTGCGCCATGCCTTTGTTCTATGATGTGTGCCCCAAGCATGATGATTGAGAATGGATTTTTAAAATCATGCAGGATAGAAGAGATCATTGTACCTATCAAAGAGAGCTTCTCCTTACGCATCATTTCTATCATGTACTGCGAGGTCGTACTTCTTAAGTGCTTGATGACGCTGTCTAGGACTCGCTTAGCAGGCTCAGCGTCTTCGATGATTTTTTTTGCGGTCTTTTTTGGTACTCGACCGATAACACAATCTGTTTTTGCAATCGCCTCGAGGGCCCGTTTTTCTTCTGTAAAGACGCCCACTTCTCCAAAAGAACTGCCCTCATCGGAGGTGATGATGTGTTGATTCGAGCCATCTTGCTTCCGCTTGTTAAAAGAAACACTCCCTTCAAGTATTAAGTAAAGTGCATCTGAGCTGCTGTTTTGCCTGAAAATGATATCGCTGTGCTTGAGCTTGAGTATCTCAATTTCATCTAGCAGTGCATCGCGGCGCTGTTCGGAGATGCTTTGAATGAAGGGATGTTCAAGTAGTTTCATTCATTAGTTTCAATGGTCGTTTTCATGTATGCCGATTGTTGTAATCGCAATTTTTGAATGGTGTAAGTCGAGGCAATTGCAATACCTAACAATGCGATGCATAGTAATAATTCAAAGGGTGTCAATTTTTTCATCAAACAAATGTTTAGTGGATTATAGGATTAGAATGTGACCTCTCATGAAAGACGGTCCCGATAATTTGCATAGCCAAAGGTACGCACGACTTGCAGGCCTTCTTTATGGCTGTGGAGACATATTGCAGGGAGCGGCACTCCGTTAAAAGTGGAGCTTTTTACCATAGTATAATGGGACATATCTAAAAAAACGATGCGTTGCCCTATTTCAAGCGGCTTAGCGAAAGAGTAGTCACCAATGATATCACCTGCGAGGCACGATAGCCCCCCAAGGCGATACGTGTGTGGTAATGCACCAGCTTCCTCGGCGTCGAGAATGTTAGGGCGGTAGGGCATCTCTAGTACGTCGGGCATATGACAGGTGGCCGAAGTGTCGAGAATCGCAATTTGCTGGCCGCCAGCTTCTATTATATCCAAGACAGTGACTGCTAGCACTCCAGTGTGCAGTGCTACAGCTTCACCGGGTTCGAGGTAGACATCGACATCGTAGCGTTGGCGGAATTGCTGTACTGTAGCGCAGAGGAGATCTATATTGTAGCCGGGACGAGTGATATGGTGACCGCCACCGAAGTTAAGCCATTTAAGTCCTGGGATGAGGTCCCCAAATTTAGCATCAAACGCATCGGCGGTGTGCTTCAAAGTGTCAGCATCTTGTTCGCAAAGTGCATGGAAGTGGAGACCGTGCAGTTGTTTGAGCGGGTTATTTTGAAGTGTTTTGAGTGCTTGTTCAAGTGCTTCTCGAGTGGTGCCTAACCGAGACGCGCTGGAGCAGGGGTCATACAGCTCTGTATCAACTTCTGAATATTCAGGATTTACCCGCAAGCCTAGTTCAGGGCGGTGGTGTAGAGCGAGTTGCTCGATGCCTTTTGCTAGTTGCTGCGCTGAGTTAAATACAAGGCTATGTGCAAAGTGACTGAGTTGTTCAAGTTCAGCGGCTTTGTAAGCTGGCGAATAGACGTGGACTTCTTGACCAAAAAGCTCTTCTGCGAGCAGGGCTTCGTGGAGGCCACTGGATGTGGTTCCTGCTAAATAACGTCGTATCAGCGGAAAGGTACTGTGGCAGGCAAAGCCCTTAAGTGCGAGTAGGATTTTTGCGCCGCATCGATCAGAGACGGATTTGAGGAGTTCGCAGTTCGCTTCAAGGCAGTCAAGCTGGACAATATAGCTTGGTGAGGGAGCCTGATTGAATTCAATCGATCGTAGGACTGCGAGCCGTTCGGGAGTTAAAGGAGGTGTTGGATCTTGAGCCATGAATGTTTAAAGACGTTAAAATGCTGTTTGGAGCTTTATTGAGCTAATTTTGTGACACTTTGATAAGTCTTAATCACCCGTAAAGCGACTTTGAAAAAATGCCAAACTTTAGGTTGCTTTTCAGGTGCCCTATTTTATTGTCCGCGCCTTTCTCATAAACAGATTTCCTTAAAAAGGGCATATTTCTTCTCATTTTACAGACAATGAATCAGTTCAAACTTAACATCATAAACCGCGAAAATAAGGGCCGTGGCGTCGCACGCCGCCTCCGCGCGGACGGTAATATTCCAGCCTGCGTATACAGCAAAGGCAACTCGCGCTCGGTTTCGCTTTCATTAGTGGAATTTCGTGAGCTTAAACGCTCGATCGGCGGCGGCGCAGCATTGATCGAACTGGTGGATGAGAAAGGCGAGACTGCTTTGACTCATATCCAAGAGATTCAGCGCAACGCAGTGAAAAACTGCATCACTCACATTGATTTCCATGAAGTTGCTCGCGGTGAGAGCTTTGTCGCTCAAGTACCAGTGCAACTAATCGGTGAGGCAGATGCAATAGGGGTAAAAAATGAAGGTGGTGTGATTGACCACAAAACACATCAAGTTGAAATTCGTTGCCGTCCATCAAAATTGCCTGATCACATTGAGGTCGACGTGAAGGACCTCGCTGTCGGTGGTGCGATTCACATCAGTGATCTTCCTGTTGTGGATGGTGTTGAATATCTAGGTACTCCGATTCAAGTGATCGTTTCCTGCCAGCCTCCAACAGTTGCAGTTGAAGAACCTGAAGCTGCAGTTGAAGTGGCTGCAGACGAAGTGCCTGCGACCAAGGTCAGTGATGAAGCCGAAGGCGACGCTGAGTAATTATCCTCTTTCTCGAGAGGAGCGCCCGCGCTCCTCTCTTTGTTCTTTCAAAAAATGTCCATAGCGGTCATTGCAGGTCTGGGAAATCCAGGCACAAAATACCGTAACACCCGTCACAATGTGGGTTTTGCTCTAGTTGAAAAGCTGGCGGCTAAGCTACGTGCCGAGTGGAAGACGGAAGCCCGTTTTGAGGCTGAAATCGCAACTGCCTCTTACATGGGGCGTAAACTCCTGTTAGTGAAACCTCAGACGTTCATGAATGCTAGCGGACGTTCTATCAGTGCGATTTTACGCTATCGAAAGCTCCAAGCATCCTCAGTTGTCGCTTTATATGACGACATTACTCTCGAAGTCGGGAGGCCTAAATTAAGTGTAGGTGGTAGTGCTGGAGGTCACAACGGGATCACTGATGTGCTCGCGCAGATCGGGCCTGACTTTTTGCGCTATCGCATTGGGGTTGGAGCAAAGCCGCATAAACAAATGGACCTCGCAGATTACGTCCTGAGTAACTTTTCGAAGGACGATCAAAACCTTTTGGCAGCCCAGACTCCTTGCTACCTTGAGCATATCCAGCTCATAATTGACAAAGAGCCTGAGATCGCCATGAACATTATTAACCAACGCACAGCACCATCGCATGAGCGCAATGACAAAGAATAACTACAAAACTACTTTCATCCTAGACCTTCGCGAATCTGAAGACGATTCTGCTAAAGTTTTGGCTGATTTGACAGAAATCCTCGCTTCACTCGGTGGAGCAGTCACTGAGAGCGAAGATCTTGGTATGCGTGAGTTCGCTCGTGCAGCTGATCGTCGCTTTACTCAAGGCCATTACCTCGAGGTTTACTTCGAGGGCCCAGGTACTGCTCCCGCACAGCTTCAAGAAAAGCTTTGCTTAGACAAGCGTGTGAACCGAATCTTTGTTCAGTCGGTTTAATCCGGCACACGTCGTACGCTTTCACCTAACAACTTAAACGCCATGGCCTCATACAATAAAGTCATCCTAATGGGCAACCTCACTCGTGATCCAGAATTACGTGTGACGGCTAATGGTAATTCGATTTGCAAGTTGGGTCTGGCTACTTCTCGAGTTTACTCGACGAAGGATGGCGAACGCCGCGAAGAGACAACTTTTGTCGACATCGATGCATTTGGCAAGCAAGCCGAGGTAATTAGCAAGTATATGCGCAAGGGGCGCCCGATTATGGTCGAGGGCCGCTTAAAGCTGGATCAGTGGGAATCTGATGGGCAAAAGCGCAGTAAGCTTAGTGTGGTGCTCGAGAACTTTCAGTTTATTGGTGGACGCGAAGAAAATGATGGTGGCAATACCAGTGGCTATGAGAATAGTTCGCCCCCAGCTCGTACGACTGCCCAACCTGAAGCATCACCAGCTCCAGCAACTAATTTCTCTAATGACAACGACACGCTCGATGAAGACGTGCCGTTTTAAGTAATTTTTCTCCTTTATTATAGTTTAAACTAAAGATCGTATCATGGCTAACTCAGAAGTTCTCCTCCTTCAACCCATCCATGGCCTTGGCGCCGAGGGTGACACTGTAACAGTGCGCGCAGGTTATGCACGTAATTTCCTGCTTCCGCGCAAGCAAGCTTTACCTATTACTCAGGCAAACAAAAAGCACGTCGAGTCGCTACTCAAAGCGCGCGAGGCTCGTGAACAGAAAGAGTTTGAAAATGCTCGCGAACTCAGTGAAAAGATCGGCAAAATCAGCATTGCGATTGCAGTGAAGACCGGCGAGGGCGGTAAGATGTTTGGTGCTGTGACAGCGAATGATTTGATCGAGCGCCTCAAAGAAGAGGGTGTTGAGTTGGTTAAAAAGCAACTCGGTTTAGCACAACCGATCAAGGATCTTGGCTCACATTCTGCGACGATCAAGTTGCATGCTGATGTTGAAGCTGAGCTCAAATTTGAAGTGGTCTCTGAAAATCCGATTGAAGAAGCAGCGACTGAAGACGCTTCTGAGGAAGACGAAGATTAAGCCACTTATTACGGACGATTAGATACTAGCCAGTTCCATGCCGACTGATTCCACGAATTCTTCTTACGGTCGCGACAATAGTGGGCGTAAGTTTCGTGGTGATTCTCGTAAGTCGGATAGCGTTTCTGACGAGATCCGTGTGCAGCCTCACAATGTGGAGGCAGAAGAGGGCTTGCTCGCAGCTTGTCTAATTGATGGCGGTCGCGAGATCCTTACAGATTGCATCGAGGCGAAGATTGCGCCCGCATATTTTTTCAAGACCTCACACCAAGAGCTCTATCGTGCACTGCTCGCATTGTATGAGACGGGTGATCCAATAGATGAGATCTTGTTGCTGGACTACCTGCGTAAAAATGGCATGGAGGAAGATGTCGGTGGCATCGCAGCTATTTATGCGATTCAAAATCGTATTGAGACTCCGGCGCACGCACGTTACTTCACTCGTATTGTTCACGAAAAGTATTTGCTACGTCGGCTAATTCGTACGTCTCGCGAAACGATTGAGGCTTGTTATGAGCAGCAAGAGGACATGTCCACGTTCATCGAGAAGATTGAGCAAGACATTTTTGAGATTAGTAGTGGTCGTGTGACTGAGGGAGCGACTCCGATTCGTGAGGCGTTGGATGGAGCAGTGAATAACATTCAAGCGCTGTTGAGTGGTAAGGATGATATCGATGGTGTGTTATCGGGATTCCGCGACTTAGATGGCATGACCTATGGTTTCCATCCTGGGCAGATGATCGTGCTCGCCGCTCGCCCATCTGTGGGTAAGACCTCATTGGCGATGAACTTTGCAGAGCATGCCATGCTGCCTGCTGGTGGTCGCAAGTCTGCTGGTGTGCTTGTATTTAGTCTGGAAATGACTGCAGAAGATTTGGCGATGCGCTTAATCTGTAGCCGCTCGCGAGTAGACATGAAGCGCATCCGCGACCGAGTCGTATCCAAGCAGGATATGGCCGACATTGTTACGACGACCAAAGAGTTGAAGCAGTCGCCGCTCTGGATTGACGATAATTCTAGTTCTACGATTTTAGATATCCGTGCGAAGGCGCGCCGATTACATACCAAAAACAAGCTAGGGCTGGTGGTGGTGGACTACTTACAATTGATCCGAGGCTCAGATCCACGCGTGCCGCGTGAGCAGCAAATTGCTGATATGTCCCGAGGAATGAAGGGTATGGCCAAGGAGCTTGGTGTGCCAGTTGTAGTGCTCAGTCAGCTAAACCGTGAGTCTGAGAAAGAAAATCGTGATCCTCGTATCTCGGATTTGCGTGAGTCAGGTTCGATTGAGCAAGATGCTGACGTTGTCTTGCTATTACATCGGCCAAAGAAGCGTGACGATGACGAAGCAGTGCAGGATGGGGCAATGCCAAGCGATGTAGAGCACATAAAATTAATCATCGCTAAGCAGCGTAATGGCCCAATCGGAGATGTTGATTTAACCTTCGTGCGTCGTTATACTCGCTACGAAAATTTTCATCGCTAGTCCCGAACGAATACTTACATATAATACCCAATGCGATTTTTTAAGATACTACGCTGCTCGCTTGTCAGCCTTTTGGCGATTACCTGCTCATTGTCTTTATCAGCTCAGGATACTAAAGAGTATCCTAAGGTGCATGAAGTCCGAGTCGAGTTCGATGGCTTCCAGTCTGTGAGTGAGGAGTTTGTCTTCGGTAACGTGCAGTTGCGAGCGGGTATGGATTATAATACCGCTTTGGTCGATCAATCGATACGCACACTGTATGGCACGGGGCATTTCGAATTTGTCGAAGTCAAGGTAGAGACTGCTCAGGATGGCTCGGTAATCGTAATCTTTGAAGTGATTCCCAAGTATACCATCGAGCGCATTGCTTATTCAGGTAACAAGAAATACAAAAATGAGCGTTTATCTTCGAAGGGTGAGCTTGAAGCCGGCCTGCCACTGGATGAATATCAAGTGAGTGAAGCCGCTGACAAGATCGAGGCTTACTATGTGGAAAAAGGGTTTCCAGACGTGACTGTCGATTACCGAATTCAACGTGATGAGGCGACTGGTTATGCCGTGGTGTTGTATGACATTGATGAAGGTTCAAATGTGAAGATCAAAGGGCTGTTCTTTGAAGGGAATGTAGCTATCGATGATAAGGAATTGGCCAAAGTACTTGAGACTCAGAAACGCGATTGGCTTTCCTGGTTGACTGGCTCCGGACGCTTTGATCAAAAAAAGTTTAAGGAGGATCTGGAGCTTCTCCGCACCTACTACCGCAACCAAGGTTATTTGGATATTACTGTGGATGAGGATAGTGTCGTGCTCGCCTATAAGTCGGATGGACATCTTGAGATCACAATCCCAGTGATTGAAGGCCAATTTTATACGCTTGGGGAGATGTCGATTGAGAATGCGACTATTTATACTACAGGGGAACTTTTGAGCGTCGTTGATTTGGCACCTGGCACAGCATTTTCCCCAGAAAAAGTAGATGCTGCTGCAGCGGATATTCGCGAATATTACACCTCTCGAGGTTATTTGGATGCGGGTGTACGCGCGGAACGTGTCCCGAATATGCAAACTCGTGCGATCGATCTCGTGTTCCGAGTGCGTGAGAGTGAAAAATTCTATGTCGAGTCGATTAAGGTAGAGGGTAACACGATTACCAAGACTCGAGTCATTATTCGTGAGTTGGCGCTTCGTCCAGGTGATGTGTTTGATTTGAAGCGTATGAATACGAGTGAAAATCGTTTGCGTAATACGCGTTACTTTGGTGATGTACGAATGACTCCTGAGTCAACAAATGTTCCAGGTCGGCGTGATCTGAGTGTGACAGTGAGTGAAGGGCGTACCGGTAATTTCACTTTTGGTGCGGGTTTTGGATCAGTCGAGAGTGCTGTGGTCTATTTCGAACTCACGCAGGGTAATTTCGATCTATTTAACTGGCGTTCTGGCTTTCGTGGTGACGGACAAAAGTTCCGTTTTCGAGCCTCCTTGGGTAGTACCAGTAATGAGGTTATTGTCGCCTTTGAGGAGCCTTGGCTTTTCGAGCAGCGTTTAGCATTTGGTGTCGAGTTGTTCCGCCGTGAGTCAGACTACAACAGTAGTGACTACAATGAGTTGCGTACCGGCTTTGAACTCTATCTGCGCCGCCGTCTTTTCGAGTTGGTTGAAGCGCGTATGTCATACCGTTTCGAGATCGTAGAGATTTTTGACGTTAATATGGGCACTTACCCAGACGCAAATGACGGCATTGCCGATGTGTTTCAGGCGGCTGATGGCGAGAAGGATGTTGTGTCCAAGGTGGGCTTGACCTTACTTCGTGATACGCGTGATTCCTTGATGTTTACGCGTAGAGGAAATCGCACTTCCTTGATGTCGGAGCTGGCAGGCCTCGGCGGTGATGTAAACTATCTGAAGTTAGAGGCGCGCACGGCTCATTTCATCCCAACCTTTGATCTTTATGAACAGACATTCTCTATCATTGGGCGTGTTGGCACTGTTTCTACCTACAGTAACAGTGATGAAGTCCCATTTTATGACCGCTTTTACCTTGGTGGTCCTGACAGTTTACGTGGCTTTGAGCACCGCGACGTAGGCCCGCGCGATAATGATGATGAGGATGAAGCCATTGGTGGTAATTCTTACGGTATGTTATCTTTTGAATATGGCTTCAGAATTGCGGAACCTTTGGGTCTGGTTGCTTTCTATGATTGTGGCTTTGTGAATGAGTCCGATTATGATTTTAGTCCTTCAAATTATGCGTCCAACTGGGGTATTGGGGCACGTATCATTATGATGGGTTCTCCACTTAAATTAGATCTTGGTATTCCGATTACTGTTCCTGACGACGCCGAAGACAATGGCGCTCAGTTTAATTTTTCTTTTGGCACTCGCTTCTAATCTTGCTTACATTTATAAAAATATAACCTCAAATTACATAATATGAAAAAAACAATTACTCTCTTTCTTGCGTCACTTTTCTGCGCTGCAGCTCTGTTCGCTCAAAAAACTCCGGTTGTCGCTACTGTCAACGTACAGCGTATTCTTAATGATTACACTGAATTCCAGGCTGCAGTCGAGAAGGTCAAGGGTTCAGTCGCTCCTGTAGAAGAAGAAATGAAAAAGATGCAATCAAATCTTGAAGCCATTGTAACCAAAGGGCGTGAAGCAGAAGCTAAAGCTAAAAACCCGGCATTAGGTGATGAAGCGAAGGCCGAGGCCAAGGCTGAGATTGCTGGCCTGCAAGCACAACTACAGGCAGCACAGGTTGAGTTACAACAGTTCCGTCAACAAGCACAGCAACTCGCACAGCAAGGCCAGCAAGAAGAGCTTGCACCGTTGCAGCAGAAAGCGGTTGAGGCAGTCAAGGAAGTCGCGAAAGACAAGGGCATCGACCTCGTTGTGCCGATCAATTCTGTCGTATACTCGTCTGATGAACTGGAGATCTCAGATGCTGTCATTGCGGTATTGAACGCCCAGTAAGTTTCTTATTATTTACAATATCTAAAACCCTGTTCTCGCTAAGGACAGGGTTTTTTGTTCTACCTAGCAGATGCCATTTACTTATTCTATTCAACGTATCTTGGAAATCGTCGGTGATGATGCGCAATGCTTTGGTGAATACCAAGGAAGTATCACAGGTATCGGCTCGCTATCTGAGGCAGTGGCAGGTGACTTGTCTTTCTTAGGGAACCCTAAATATCGTGAGTTGGTAGCAGATTCAGCGGCGTCTGTGGTGCTCCTACCTCTAGATTACACCGAAGCTCCAAAGGCGAAGCAGTTGTACATTAAGGTGGAAAATCCCTCTTATGCACTTGCGTTGCTATGCCGTGATATGGAGAAAAGTTTGCAGCCACCTGCTGAGGTTGGAGTGCATCCGACAGCATTTGTCGATTTAGATGCGGTGGTTTCTCCGGCAGCGTCGGTCGGTCCATTCTGTTACATCGGAAAAGGCGCAGTCGTTGGGGCTGCAGTACTCGAAGCGCATGTGAGTATTGGTAAGTATGCTAAGATCGGTGATGAAACACATATATTCTCACAAGTGGTAGTCGGTGATTATTGTGAGATCGGCCCGCGTAATCGGCTCCAACCAAGCTGTGTCATCGGCTCGGATGGTTATGGCTATGAATTTACTAAGGGTGCTCATCAACGTGTGCCACAGATAGGGAATGTGGTGACTGAGGCTGACGTGGATGTCGGGGCAAATACTAGTATTGATCGAGCTCGATTCGGGTCGACGGTGATTGGTACGGGTACCAAAATTGATAATTTGGTGCAAATCGCCCATAATGTGCGCATTGGTAAGCACTGCCTAATCATTGGGCAATCTGGGATCAGTGGAAGCACAGAGCTGGGTGACGGTGTCGTGCTGGCAGGGCAAGCGGGTGTCGCTGGCCATTTAAAGATCGGGGACGGTGCGATGATTGCGGGTGGAGCTGGTGTCCCACATTCACTGGAGCCGAATGCCAAGGTGCGTGGTCCAACAGGTGAGCCTATGATGCTATACAATCGTATCATGGTTTTACAGCGACGACTTCCCGACCTATTCAAAAGGTTCGATAAAGTGGAGAAAAGTATCGAATCTTTAGCTAAACGTGACACACATGGATAATTGATATGAAAGAAAGCTCACTGAAAATATTCTGCGGAAATTCTAACCCGAAATTGGCGAAAGATATTTGCGACTATCTGGATGTGCCTCTTGGCGATGCGACGGTAGTTAGCTTTCCAGATGGTGAGAGTTTTGTCCGTATCAATGAGAACATTCGCGGTGCTGATATTTTTATAATCCAGTCCACTTGCAATCCGGCAAATCAGCATTTGATGGAGTTGTTCATTATGATTGATGCGGCTCGTCGCGCTTCGGCTCGAAGTATCACTGCGGTGATTCCTTTTTACGGCTATGCTCGACAAGACCGGAAAGATCAGCCGCGTGTGCCAATTACATCCAAGCTAGTAGCCAACTTGTTGGTTTCTGCAGGCGCGACCCGAGTGTTAACTGTGGATCTTCACGCCCAGCAGATTCAGGGTTTCTTTGATATCCCAGTGGATCATCTTTACGCGTCACCTGTCCTGTTTGAGTATTTGAAGAATATCGACACTAGCAATTTAACGCTCTTTTCGCCCGATGTTGGTGGCATGAAGATGGCGTCAGCCTATGCTGGTATGCTAGATGTACCGCTCGGCTTTATTGCGAAACGACGTACTTCGGCAGAGACCGTGGAGGCGACCTCGCTGGTGGGCGATGTTGAGGGGCGCGATATACTTCTGGTTGATGACATGACTGAGACCGCAGGTACTTTGTGCGCCGCGGCTGAATTATTGAAGAAAAATGGCGCGAAGAGCGTCATGGCCGCAGTCAGCCATGGGGTACTCAACGATATGGGCTACGAGCGACTTTCCAGTGGATTGTTGGATCGCTTAATCACTACGGATACCACTCCGGTTGAACAGCGTGACGGCGTGCCGATCACCGTGCTCAGTGTTGCGGAATTGTTGGGAGAGGGGATAAAGCGTATTCACGGTAATGCGAGTGTGACCAGTCTCTTTGAAATTAAAGGATTTTAGAGTATAGAAATGAATGATTCTGAAGCAGCGCAGCAAGCTCCCGCCGAAGGCGAGGTGGGCTTGGTCGAGTCTCAGGATTTCGTTTCGAATGAACCTTTTCAGTTCGAGTCTGGCGGCACGATCCCAGAACTGACGCTCCGTTATGAAACCTATGGCCGTCTCAATGCTGCCAAGGACAATGCGATTCTGATTTGCCACGCATTGAGCGGTAACCATCACTGCGCCGGTGTTCATAGCATGGATGAGCGAAAGCCCGGCTGGTGGAATTTTGTGATTGGGCCAGGTAAGCCGATTGATACCTCGCGCTATTTCGTGATTTGTTCTAATGCCTTGGGCGGGTGCTCAGGGTCATCGGGGCCGTATTCGATCAACCCCAAAACAGGGCAGCGCTATCGCTTGGATTTTCCTAAATTGACGGTGCGTGATATGGTCAAGGCTCAGAGTCTGTTAGTGGACTCGCTGGGTATTGACTGTTTGCATGCAGTTCTCGGCGGGAGTATGGGCGGGATGCAAACCTTGCAATGGGCAATTGACTTCCCCAATCGGGTCGGTCGCTACATTGCGATGGCCTGTTGTGCGCGGCACAATGCACAGGCAATTGCGTTTAATGATACCGGACGCCAAGCGATTGTGCGTGATCCAGTCTGGGACAATGGCAATTATGATCCAGATTCACCGCCAGGCCATGGCTTGTCAGTGGCACGGATGATGGCACACATTACCTATTTGTCGGATGCTGGAATGGAGGCGAAATTTGGTCGTAAACGCCGTTCGGTTGAGCCTGGTGCAGAGCATTTTGACGTTGAATTTGAAGTGGAGAGTTATCTGCGCTATCAGGGACAAAGCTTTGTCGGGCGCTTCGACGCCAATACGTATTTATATCTCACCAAAGCACTCGATCGGTTTGATTTACATGGTCCGGTATCTCTGGATGATACGCTCGCAGCAGTAACAGCCCCTGGGTTAGTCGTTGGGTTTACCTCCGATTGGCTTTACCCGCCGCAGGGTAATCGTGAAGTTGCCGAGGCACTACTACGCTTGGGCAAAGATGCGACCTATGCCGAGTTGGAGATGGATTTTGGGCATGACTCGTTTCTCGTGCGCTCGCCGGAACTCTATAATTTGATACGAACTTTTTTGGATCGTTAGTGCAATGACTCACAGTAACAAGAGACGTCAAGTCGATTACCAAATCATCGCCCGCTGGGTCGGTGAGGGCGATCGCGTACTCGATTTGGGCTGTGGCAGAGGCGTGCTACTCGAGTATTTAAAGCAAAAGAAGTCAGTCTATGGTGTCGGTGTGGATATTAGCTTTGAGCGTATCCTCAGCTGTGTAAAGCGAGGCGTGCCCGCGTATCATGGTGATGTGGGTGCACTATTGGCGACATTTGATGACAATGCGTTTGATCGCGTGATTTTCAGCCGTTCGGTTGAATTAGTTGACGATCCGGATGCGATCTTGGCAGAAGGCTTACGTGTCGGCAAGCGCGTGACGGTTGGTTTCGTCAACCATGGCTTCTGGGTGAATCGCCTGAATTTCCTTTTTAAAGGGCAGCGCACCATCAATGAAGTGTATCCGCGTGCATGGTATGAGACCCTGCCGTCGAATCCATTTTCAGTCAGCGAGTTTGATGCATTTTGCCAAGCACGGCAAATTAAGATCGAGAACCGCGTCTATCTTTCCGG
>JAFMDL010000042.1 GCA_017857255.1 Puniceicoccaceae bacterium
AGGGCGCCTTCCCATTCACCGAAACTCCGGATCAACTCACCGCGATCGAAGCGACAAAGCACGACATGGAAGCGGCGCAACCGATGGATCGCTTAATTTGCGGGGATGTGGGCTTTGGTAAAACCGAGGTCGCGATTCGAGCTGCGCTAAAAGCGGTGCTGGCCGGCAAGCAGGTCGCGCTGCTGGTGCCGACTACCGTGCTGTGCCAGCAGCACCTTAACACCTTTCGCGAGCGCATGGCTGAGTATCCTATCATTGTCGATATGGTGAGCCGCTTCCGAAGTAGTCGACAAAATAAGGAAGTCATCGCCAACCTCGCCGAAGGTCGAATTGATATCGTGATCGGCACGCATCGGCTGCTCAGTAAGGATGTCCACTTTCAAGATCTTGGCCTGCTTATTGTGGATGAAGAGCAACGCTTCGGAGTGCGCCAAAAAGAGCGCATTAAGCAACTGCGCATTAACGTCGACATCCTCACGCTCAGTGCAACACCGATCCCGCGCACGCTCTACATGGCACTGGCTGGCGCACGCTCGATGAGCGTAATCGAGACCGCCCCTGTGAACCGGCGGCCGATCGAAACCATTGTAAAAAGCTACTCAGCTGATTTAATCAAAAGTGCGATTCAGGCTGAAACTGACCGAGGTGGGCAAGTCTTCTACTTGCACAACCGCGTCGCTACTATTGAGGGCGTCGCGCATCAGATCCGTGAGATGCACCCAAAGCTTCGTGTCGCGGTCGGGCATGGACAAATGGAAGAAAATGCATTGGAGAAAATTATGACGAAATTCGTCGCAGGCGACTTCGACGTACTGGTCTGCACCACCATCATCGAATCTGGTATCGACATCCCCAATTGTAATACCCTGATTATTGAAGGCGCTGATCGCTTTGGCCTAGCTCAGCTCTACCAAATCCGTGGACGTGTCGGGCGCTTTAAACGCCAAGCCTACGCCTACCTGCTACTACATCGACATGCCGCCCTAGTTGACCAAGCGCAAAAGCGCCTTAATGCACTCAAGCAGCACAATCAACTCGGCGCAGGCTTTCGTATCGCAATGCGTGACTTAGAGCTACGCGGTGCGGGTAATCTGCTCGGCTCACAACAAAGTGGTCACATCGCTGGAGTCGGATTTGAGCTCTACTGCCAACTACTCAAACAAAGTGTCGCCCGCCTCAAGGGCGAGCCCGGTGCTGACCGTATACGAGCCGAAGTGAAACTTGATTTCATCGCCACAGGCGAAGGTGGTTCCCGCTCTCGGCGTACTAGTGGCAGCTTCGCATTTGCCGCCATCAAAGAGTCTGAATATCGCGCCGATCATGCCGAATCTCTAATCGAAGCAGCGCTCCCGGTTGCATACATCGCAGAACCGCGCCTGCGCATCGACCTCTACCGCCGACTCGCGCTTGCCGACAATGATACATCACTTCAGGAGATTACGTCAGAATTGATAGACCGCTTTGGCAAACTGCCACGCCCGACGCAGGCACTCATCGAAGTGAGCCGCATACGTGTATTTGCAGAAGGCGCAGGGGTGCGCCGTGTCGAAAGCGAAAATGAACGCCTGATCTGCCGTCTCGCTCAACCAGGCACTCAAGGTGAATTTCTAAAAACTGGCTCTCGTTTCCCACGACTCACTACAAAAGACCCTCTCAAACGGCTACAAGAGATTCAGCATTTCCTAATTCGCAAAAAGAAGCCATCTGCGGGTTAAATGAATGAGTTGCTTCGACACCTGTGGCTGCAGCCAACATCAACCATTTTCGCCGCTTGACCAGACCAGATCCGCTTCTACAGTTATCGATATTTAAGATTATTCTCACCTGCTACGCGCACTATGAAGCCCACTCGCCTCCTTACACTACTTCTTATTTCTTTAACGCTTCTAGGGCTCGCACAAACAACGCACGCCCAGCAAGATGCTGCACTAGCTCGCTTAGGTAATGGTATCGCGGCCATTGCAGAAGGTGAGATCATCACGATCGAGCAACTGCGTCGCGAGCTCGAACCGATCATTCCTCGTTTACGCGCCGAAGCCCGCAATCAGAAAGAATTCGCCGCAAGTATCGATCGCCGCAGCCGCGAGGTTCTGCAGAATTTAATCGACCGCATCCTTATCGTTCAAGCCGCAGAAGAAAAGGGCCTCTTACTACCACAGTCATATATTGATCAGGAATATGACGAGGTCCTGAACCGCGACTTTGGTGGCGACCGTGCTCGCTTTTTACAATATCTACGTGCACAGGGACTGACTGCCCGCGAATTCCGCCAAAACATCTACAAACGTGTTGTCGTGAATGTGATGCGTCAGCAAAACAGGAAATCACAATCCGAAATCAGTCCTGAGCGTATTCAAACCTTCTACCTCCAAAATAAAATCCGCTTTTATCAGGAAGAAGCCATGCACCTTCGGCAGATCATTCTGACACCTATGGCGGACGAAGGCACTGTTCTGCTCAATCAGACTGCCAAGAAAATCATGCTAGAACTCGCCAATGGTGATGACTTCGGCGATCTTGCACGCCAATACAGCCAAGATGATATGAGTCGTAAAGGCGGCGATTGGGGCTGGATTGAGCGTAAGGACATTCGTAAGGAGCTCAGTTCAGTGGCATTCGACTTAGAGCCTGGCCAGTACAGCCAGCCAGTGCAACTTAACAACACCATCTTCATACTCTACTGTGAAGGTAAACGTGAGGAGATGATTCAGCCAGTTACTGAAGTACGTGATGCGATCGAAAATGTGCTGGTTGGCGAAATCGCCCGTGAAACACAAGACCGCTGGTTGCAAGAAGTACGGGAAAACGGCTACGTTCGTTATTTTCTGTAAGTCCTGCGCTTGCAGCGCGCGCACTAGTTCAAATGCTCGCACACCTCATACAGCCTGACAACAACCAGTTAGCTACAGCACCAACGGATTTGAACAGCTCGACTGGATAGCATTATATTGTACTCTGATTACTTAACTGCACGACGAACTCCAGATTTCATACATCCCCTATTATATGCCACAAAAACTCATTTCATGGAACGTCAACGGGCTACGTGCGGCACTCAAAAAAGGCTTTGAATCCTTCCTTGAGAGCGAACAGCCCGATGTTATCTGCCTGCAGGAAACTAAAATATCTGCTGACCTTATTGAGGACTTTGCTTTTGTGGGCTATCCACACACCTATTGGAATTGCGCTGACAAAAAAGGGTACTCAGGAACCGCAATACTGAGTAAGACCGCCCCACTTTCCGTGCAACATGGCTTGGGCATTGAGAAGCACGACCATGAAGGGCGCGTGATCACTGCCGAGTTTGAGGACTACTTTCTCGTTACCGTGTATACACCCAATGCCCAAAATCACGACGAAAACAAGCGGCCCAAGCGTCTCGACTACCGCACCAAAGAATGGGATGTCGATTTTCTCGCGCACTGCAAAACACTCGAAGCCACTAAACCCGTGATCTTCTGTGGTGACCTCAACGTCGCGCATCAGGAAATAGACCTCACAAACCCCAAGCCAAATCGTAAGAATGCTGGTTTTACGGATGAAGAACGCGCCCGCTTTGACACAATCCTAGAAGCCGGTTTCATTGACAGTTTTCGCAATCTGTATCCGGAGGCTACCGAACGCTACAGCTGGTGGTCGTATCGAGCAGGTGCGCGCTCACGTAATATCGGGTGGCGTTTGGATTACTTTTGCGTCTCTGCCGCACTCACCTCGCAGGTCGACGATGCGCTGATCCTCGACCAAGTCCTAGGTTCAGATCATTGCCCGGTCGCTTTACACTTACGGTAGTCTAGCAATGACGCCCTTTACAGACAAACAAACCGAGCGCATTACCCAAGTTGGGGAAATTGGTTTAATCCAGAAAATCAGCAACTGGCTGGGATCAGTGAGCCCTCCTGCGCCGTACGGTATGGGTGATGATTGTGCGGTCATTGAATCACTAGCTACTGAGCGGCAAATCATCACTGTGGATACCGTCACATTCGCACAGCACTTTGATGACAGTATCGCCCCTGAGCATGTGGGTAGCAAATTGATTAAACGTAATCTCAGCGATATCGCAGCCATGGGCGGCACCCCGAAACATGCGGTATTAGCACTCATCTGCGGCGCGGACTTAGCAATGCCATGGCTTGAGCGATTTTTTGATGGTGTGCGTACATCTTGTATACACTACGACATTCAATTGGTCGGCGGCGATATTAGCCGCATCAGTGATGGCAACTTCTCGGCGGTACTCACCCTCACAGGCATTGTTGAAACTCCCAAGCTGCGTAGTGGTGCAACTATTGGTGATCACATCTACGTGACAGGCAGCTTAGGCGGTAGCATCTTAGCCAAACACTATCGATTTGAGCCACGACTGTCTGAAGGCCAATGGCTCGCTCAAAATAGCAAGTGTACCGCACTAATGGATCTAACCGACGGGCTCAGCAAAGATCTCAAATCGCTGTTGCCTGCGAACGCGCATGCTGCGCTCGAACTCGATCATATTCCAATCGCCAACGACGCTCGCTCGCTCGCCAAAATATCTGGCCGCAGTGCGCACGAACATGCCTTTTCTGATGGTGAGGATTACGAACTACTCTTCACCTTGGATGCCGCCGCCGACTCCACGCTTTTTGAATCAAAATGGCAGGCACACTTCCAAGCGACGCCACTGAGTCACATCGGCAATATTCGCGACGATGCCAGCAATGGACACTTAATCAACGCGCGCACAAACACAGCCTTGCCATGGACTCGTGGATTTGAGCATTTGAAAGCAGAATGAGTCGAGCAAAGACAGATTTATTTGAACAACTCAGCGCTGGAATCGTCACGACTTCGGCGGATCAAACCGAGGCGCTCGCACGGGCATTTGCCGCGCTCGTACCTGTCGACCAAGTACTCGCGTTCCATGGTGATCTCGGCGCCGGCAAGACCACCTTCATTCGCGGCTTAGCTCGTGGCTGGCAGATCGAAGAACCTGTCACTAGCCCTACCTTCAATCTATACAAGCTCTATCAAGGTAGCCGGCAACTCGTGCATATGGACGCCTATCGGTTGAGTCCGGGGGCGGACCTCGACAGCCTAATGATTGATGATTTCTTGACGTCCCCTTGGTGCCTTGCAGTGGAGTGGTCCGAGCGAATTGCCGAGAGTTTACCAAGCGATGCGTGGCACCTTTATCTAAGTATCGATGACCTCAATGAGCACCGTATCCGATTAAGCCGCTAGCCAGAGATCCAAGTTGTTTCCATTTAATACGAAGAAAACCATCCCTCGCCACTCCCCAATATTTAAGTAGCCATCTCCATCATCATTGAAATAGTATTTCAATGATTTGGAACATCCACCACTCTAACATTTCCTAATTACATCATGACTATTGCCACCTCTTTAATTAAAACCCACAAACTGCGCCGCATGAGTGGTTTCAGTTTAATCGAAATCCTCATCGTCATCGCACTAATCGCAGTGCTGGCGACTGTAGCAATTGGCAATTTGGGTGGTATTTTCAGTGGCCAACAAGATAAAGTCGCGGGATTGTTTGTAAAACAAACACTCGATACTGCCCTTGTTCCGTATCGACTCGACGTCGGTAACTACCCTTCGACAGAAGAGGGTTTAACGGCCCTCATGAAAGCCCCTGCTGGTAAAGAAGCGAAATGGAAAGGCGCTTACCTGAAGGAGCTCCCGCTCGACCCTTGGGGTAATCCTTACCAATATCGCTACCCAGGCTCGAAAAATATTAACGCTGCTCGCGGCTACGACGCGTGGTCATGGGGCCCGGATGGCTCTGAAAGCGCCGATGATATTGGTAACTGGTAAGCAGTTCGGCAAATCGCCTACCCACCGTGTGGGCTTTACGCTAATTGAGATCGTTTTGGTGCTTGGGCTAATGGCCTTTGCTGCTGCGATCGTCATCACCAATTTCGCTTCTCTGGCCGATCGTGGTGACTCACAGTCTAGCGTGGAAATTCTACAATCAGCAGTCCGCCAAGCGCGCTACCTCGCGGCCAGTGAGCGCAGCACCACTGAATTACGTTTTGATAAGGAAACTGGTAGCCTAATCATCGCCTCAGCATCAGGTATCGCTGAGACCTTCGCTCTAGATAAGACTTTTGACCGCGATGGACCAGGCGTTTTCTTATTCTACTTAATTCCTCCAGCCGAAGGCCTAAACACGGCGCCTGCGCCGATGCGCACCCGCCTCGAAACCAGCCATGTGAAATTTGCTCCCGATCGTAGTTCCAGCCCGTTTGCAGTGAACATCGATACCGGTAGCGGCACGCCCGAGCGCTTGATTTTCGACCCTTTCTCGAGCCTAGTAATTACCTCAGAATGAACCACTCTCACACTGCTGATGGATTTTCATTGATCGAGGTGGTCGTCGCGCTCGCCTTGTTTGCTATGGCAGCAGTGGTGCTGAACTCCTCTTTTGTCAATGCCCTGCTAGCTCGTGAGCGCGGGCTCAGCAATGACCTACTCAATGCCGATATACGAGCTGTGCGCTTGCAGTTGCTACTAGAGTCCAACCTAGAAGATGCTGAAGACGGTGATCGCTACGAAACGCTCAATAGTGGCACTGCAAACTGGGAAGCCTCAATCGAGCCCACCAACCTTATCGACCTCTTTCATGTACAACTTCAGATCGAATTTAGCGATCCACAGGATGATCAAGCAGCCACGCACACCGAGAGCCTGTATCTACTCCGCCCCACATGGTCTGAGTCCGATGAGCGTTCCGAACTGCTTCAGGATAAAAAGGACGAACTTGAGAATTCACGCGACTTCGATCGATTCTAATGCCCCTCACCCCAACAGTACACTCTCCCGCGAGGCCAACATCTGGCATGAGCTTGTTGGAAGTTATTCTAGCGATCGCAGTCGCTGGCTTTGTGCTCGCGGCTGCGGTCTCTATGTTGGTCTCGATTAGTAGCATCTGGGCCGAACGAGCCGAACGACATTTTTTTGTCGATCATATCGATGGCGTCACCGAATTTCTGAGTGCAACCTTTACGACTGCTGGACTTAAAATCGCGACTGATGGCAGTAACAGTGACTCCCAATTAGACGACGGTACCAATGGTGATCTCGAAAATAACGAATCACCCACTGCATCTCCAAGGATTTCAGTGCCGACGAATAGTCAGTCGAGTAGCAACACAGACAGTAGTTCCTCCAGCCTCATTCATACCGATGACGAACCGATCCGCTGGGCGCATCCGCCTGGGTTTTCAAAAAGTAAGGACCCTCTCCTCCATTTTGAGTTACCCAAAGCACCACCGCTCTTAGTCGGACTCGAAAATGCGCCTCTGCTCGGGCTGAATGTTTTTCTTTATTTCGATCAAAATGAAGGACTCAGCCTACTCTGGTATTCTAAATTACAGGAAGAAACTGAAGCGACCAACGATCTACGACGCACCTTAATCAGCTCTTTAGTCACTGCCATCGACTACATTTATTGGGATGAACGCTTTGAAAAATGGGAAACTGAAGACACTCCAAAGGAGGGCGACGGGATCGATCAATACCTCCTCCCGCGTTTTATCAAACTCACTTTTGAGTATGAAGGCGTCACTCAAGCACGCACGTTCGCTATACCTGTGCCAATTAAGAGTGCACTCATTTACTAGCATGACTGAATTGAACACTGGTTTAACCGCAAACACAGCACCGCGCAAACACCATCAGCGCCAGCGTGGTAGTGTTTTGGTCGCGGTACTCGCCGTCATACTGGTGATCACTTTCATGGTCACCCGCTTTATGGAAGAGGCCGTCAATGACCTTGAATACCGGGCCATGTTTAATGAACCGACCGATGTGCGCACCTTCGCTTATGGGATGCTCGAGGTCGCATTGGCAACCATACAAGAAGTGGCTCTCATTGACGACGGTAAGCTATACGCTGGCGAACAAGGATGGAACGATCCGATAACATACGCTGGCATAGCAGTCCCAAATGGCTGGGATGTCAGCGTCACCATTCACGACGAAAGTGGTAAGTTACCCATCAATACCATGCCTGAAGCACTGCTAAATAAGCTGTTGGAGGAACCTCTTGATTTTGATTTCGGCACTGCACGGGAGCTGAGTAGTATGCTAGCCGACTGGATCGATGAGGATGACAGTCAACGTCTCAACGGTGCCGAATCCGAGGACTATCTTCGTGAAGATCCTGGCTATCGTGCCGCCAATGCTCCCCTGCAATCCTTAGAAGAACTCCGCCTGCTTAAAGTCTGGCAAGACGAGTTTTTCGACCAGGCAGGCAATCCAAACGAGCGCTTCGCACAATTAGCGAGCTTGGTATCTGTGATGCACACAGGTGCAGTCAACCTCAACGCAGCACCTGAAGAAGTACTGGAAGTGCTCGCGTTGCAAGATGGCTGGCAGGATGACTCCCTCTTTGATGGACTCGACCAGCCATACCTCAAATCTCCACCAGACAGAGCGACGGCGTCTAGTGGAGTCGAAGTTGGCCTATTACGTGTCACCGTCAGCCTTAAACGTGGCAATGTCCCCTTCACCATTAGCGCGTTAGTCGAGCCGAAATTCAGCGAGACATCCGCAGGCAGCAGCACGAATTCTAGCGCAGCTGGTTCCGCCTCCGATGCTGCTCCAAAAACTGGAACGATTGAGGAGCAAGATGCTCTCAACTACCCCTTTACTATATTACAATTGAGTGAATATACCCTTGGTGGTGCAGAAACATCGTCTGCTCGTTATTCCGCGGTGGACATCGACGAAGAAAGCGATTCTTTCTAGTACAATTGTTAACTCAGCTCACGTGAAAGATTCTCCCCAGACACCACTCAACAACGATACTACACTCGCAGAGCAAGTTTTGGTGCTACCGGGCTCAGTATTCTTTATCGATCACATCGAGGTACCCATCGAGTTGGAGGCTGCTGAAATCTCTGACTATATCGAACTGAGTCTTGAATCCATTGCCCCGTTCCCAGTCGATCAATTATATTGGGGATATCTCTTTAGCGACGAGGACGCCCGTGCGCTCGTCTATGCGACCCATCGGGATCGTCTAAAAAAAGCGGGATATCATGACTTGGACAGCTACGCTTGGGTACTGCCTGACTTTGCCACACTCACTGGCGTCTGCTTCCCTAGCCAAACACTGGTCGCGCTCGAATCTATCGACCATCTAAGTCTACTTCTATTTACTAAAGGTAGCCGTATACCAAGCACCGTCCGAGTCGCTTCAATCACCGAAAGTATCCCTGCGGAAGCGGCACTAGAAGCCCTCAAAACTAGCGACGCCAGCCTTCCCCAAGAGGGCACTACTCTCAGGATTAGGTCGACGCGCTCAGTCTTAAACGAACAAGGACTACCGACTTTTCAGCACGAGCCTATTGAGCATTCTGGCAGTGACTTTGAACACGGCTCTTGGACAGAACTTTCGCCTAGTGAGGCGCAGCTTTGGCAAGCCGATGTGCGTAGTGCTTCCTTCAAGGAAAGCGAGCGAAACATACGCCGACTAGGGGCACTCAGCCTGCGTATTACAAGTTGGGCAGCTATTTTCGTGTTGGTGCTGCTCACCGCAGAATTACTGCTATTTGGCTGTAAAATATGGCTCAACTCACTCGACAAAAAAATCAGTGCCCAAAACCCAGCCGTCCTCACCATTGAAGACCAGCAGACACTGATGGTGAAACTTGAGCAAGTGGCACAAAATGAATTACGACCTGTGACTATACTGGAGAAAGCCAGCGCCATGCGCCCTAAGGGTACTCTTTGGATTGAATACGATAACGCCACAGTGGATGGTGAAAACAACCTGACCATAGAAGGCAAAGCTGCCAGTATTAATGCGCTCAACAATTACGCTGATAGTCTACAGCAATCAGGAATATTTGAAATCATTGAAGGCCCGGAATCAATCACGCGCGGTGGTAAAACAACCTTCACCGTAACGCTTGCTTACACTCACATTGAAGCACAGAGTTCTGTCAAAAACGACACGCCAAAGACTGCTCAGACGGCAGAACCCAAAGAGGAGGCTAGACCCTAATGCAGCACCGTCTCCAACAAGTGAAGCGCCTCTTCATCCGTATGACCTTGCGAGAGAAATTGCTCTCGTTGCTGTTTATTTTGGTCATGCTATCCATCTGGACAAGCAGCTTACTCAAGCGCAGCAGTGATTGGAACAGTAATCGTAAACAAGCGCAATCAGACCTCAAAATTCAACAGCAATGGCTTGACCGTAGCGATCAGTTCGCGGCGGGATTAAATCGCGCGCTCGAACGAGTTGATCCAGAAAAAACCTATGCATTCACGCAACTTTCTGGACGTATCGACACTATTTTACGACAAGTCTCACTCTCCCAATCGGCCGACATTGACCCTGTTCGGACTCGCGAAGGCGAAGTATTTAACGATCATAATGTTCGTATTCGGCTCAGTCGGATATCGATTGCACAACTGATCCAACTCAACAAACTACTCAGTCAGGAAACTCCATATATTAACGTCCAGAGCGTCCGCATCACCAAGAATCGACGTAACCCCGAAGAACTGGATGCCCGCTTTGAAATTAACTCGTTCGACCTAAAGAACCAATAAGACGAATCTGCCAAGCGCTCTTTTGATCATGCAAATTACTTTTCGCCATCTCATCGTTACACTCAGCCTGCTCCTCGTATCCCTTGCTAGTAGCGATGCACAGGTCCCTGCGGCAATCGAATCCCAAACTCCTGCCCCGCTCATACCACTCGAGCCAGAAGTCGAAAATCCAGACGAGATGGTCGGCCTGATTGTACTCAGCGATGAATCTGCCTTACAAGTACTCGATATGCTGGAGAAGATGACTAATAAGATCATCTTACGCCGGCAAGATATTACCGCCGTTAAAATCAATTTCAATTCCCGTGGACCCTTAACCAAAGGTGAGGCAGTGCTGGCACTGGAAAGTTTGCTTAGCCTCAATGCGATCATGCTCACGGACATGGGAGGCCGCTTTATGAAGGCCGTGCCTGCGACCAATGTGAATAGCCACGTACCCGAAATGATTGTTGGCAGTACGCTGGAAATGGCGCCCAGCCAGCAAATTTACGCAAAACTATTCAAACTCGACTATTTGCAAGCTGACACAGCCAGCGGCACCACCGTCACGCCACTCTTATCACAAAACTCCAGCGTCGTGGTGTTTCAAAAAGCAAACGCAATACTGATCACCGATGCCTTACTCAATCTTCAGCGCATCGAACAATTGGTGAATAGCATGGATAAGCCACAGGAGATTCGTGAGGACATTAAGTTTATTAAACTCAACTTTATTCAAGCTCAAGAGATGCAGCAACGCATCGAGAACTTAATTTCAGGTCCACTTAAAAGTTACCTTGAAGGCAATACCAGCGTCACCGCTGACGAACGCACCAACCAACTCATTCTAATCACCCACCCCGGCAACTTAGATGTCATCATGGACGTCATCGAAAGCGTAGATGTGGATGCCGCGCCACTCACCCGCAGCGAAGTCTTTCCGCTTCGCCAAGCTCAGGCGGTCGATGTCGTTGCGATTATTGACGAGATCATTTCGGGCCAAAAAGAAGGCCGTGAAGAGGATGCTAAAGTCGCTAAAGAAAATAATAATAGTGAAAGTACTACCAACAATCCAGCAGTGCCTGGAGCTGCTCCTGCACCGCTAATTGCAACGAAGAGTAACGACACCTCCAGTGCGAGCAATAGCTCGCTACAGTTTTCCAGCTTTGTCGGTCTCTCTGCAGATGAACGCACTAACTCAATCGTAGCGTATGGCACGCACAATGATTTAAAAACACTGGGAGAGTTGATTAATCTCGTCGATCGACCCCTGCCACAAGTTCGCATCGAAGCGATCATTACTCAGGTTTCTCTTCGAGATGAAGAATCTAGAGGGATTGATAGCTTTAAGTTAAATTACAACCTAGAAGGATTGAATGAAACCGAAATCGATACGGGAACTGCAGCTGGTAGCAGTGCTGTATTTTCCTTACGAGAGTTTAGTTTAGATTTCGTCCTTGGTGTTGCTGAGCAACAAGGAAATGTCAGTATACTCTCCACACCTGTAGTGGTCGTCAGTCACAACCAAGAAGCGGTAATTAACGTTAGTGAATCTCGGCCAATCGTGACTTCATCGACCAGTTCACTCAATAATTCAGCAAATAACACGCGCAGCAGTGTCGAGTATCGCGATATTGGTATCCAACTCACGGTTAAGCCTTTAATTGGCTCCGATGGCACTGTTCAAATGGAAGTTGAACAGCTTATTGAAGATGTTCTGGATGAAGTAGTCACTATTGATGGCAACGACCAGCCAGTTATTGCTAAGCGTGAAGCAAATTCGTATATCAGTGTACAAGACGGCGATGTTATTGTTCTGGCTGGCCTACAAGACAATCGAAGAAGTATCGGCGATAGCAGCCTTGAAGGACTTGGCGATATACCACTCATTGGTGGATTATTCGGCTCTAAAAAAAGAGAGTATAGGCGCTCGGAACTCATCATTTTCATTCAACCCACTATTTTAAAAGATCCTGCTGATGCTGCACACGACACCGACAAGCAAATCAAGCGAGCAATAGAAACTCAGGCCATACGTAATTATATTGAAAAACAGGACTTAGGGAATACTTACATCGAGGATAGCTCGATACCTGAATTACTCGAGGCACGTGAAGAAATCCAAGCCGAAAGAGTGGAAAGTGAGCGTCCCATCGATGAATAAAAGCCAGAAAACGCCTTTAAATTCGCTTACGCAGTGACTAAGAATAGCATTCAAGTATCCAACACAAAATGAATCGGTTACGCCTTATGCACTTCGCCAGCCCCATTAAGTCGGTATTGATTGCGTTGGTATCTCTACCCATAAGTGCCGCGCTCGTAGCCAACGCCTCTAGTTTAGAGACAGATAGCCCATTTCTGCCATCCGGTTACAGTAACAAAAAGCCAGCTCCAGTTAGGCCTACTCCAGCCACCAATGGCCCACTAGCCAAACAATTGGAGTTCCGCGGCGTGGTACAAATGAATGATACCTATGAGTTCAGCCTGTTTAATAAAAAGGAGAACCGCGGCTATTGGATCCCAGAGAACGGTAATGTAAGTGGTGTCAGTGTGCGCAATTTCAAACTCGATTCGATGACGATCACTGTCAGCCTCAATGGGCGCACCGAACAGTTAACCTTGATGTCCGCGACTGATAGCCCACTTCCTGTAGTGGCATCAACTGTTACAAAGCCAGGGCAACCTCCAATTATTCCGGGGCTCAACACCAATACAGCTCAAAAGAAAAACACCAGCAGTCGTGTGATCCCACGCCGCCGGGTTATCTTACCTAAAAAATAAGAGCCATGATCCAGTGGACTCTAGCTGACTCGGAAATGGATTGGATCAGGTTCTGATACAAAAAAGGGTACAGAGTAATATAAAATACTGCTCTTTTGTGACTTTTGAATATATGAGAGGTTCTAAAAGTCAGCTACTACCCTACATTTCTGCTGCCTATTAACGTTAAATAACGGTGCAACTAATTTTTAGGTCAAGGCATGACCCACTCACCGATGAAGCGAAGCAAATCACCCACCCAAGCTCAGTTAACCTCCAGCGCGGACTGGTTTGAAGCCTAATTTCGTGAGTTCGGCGATCACGCGCGCGCAAACATCCCCCTGCAACTCGATCACCCGCCCCTTTAAAGTGCCCCCACACGCACAGCACTTCTTTAAATTAAAAGTCATCAACTCTAAGTCTTTCAATGGAATGTGTGTTGGAAATTCTTTCAACGTCGTGACTGTTTTCCCACCCCGCCCAGCTTTTTCACGGCGCACTTCGACCCGCCCCTTCGACTTGGCCACTTTTTGGGCCGTCACTGGCTGCATCTGCTCAGAGGATGGACCACTCGGTAAGCCTCCACCATCGAGATTTCCAAATGGATGATTGCCGAAGGCATTCCCGCCGCCATCAGTCGCTATCTTATGCTTGGATCGTTTACTCATCGGTGATGTGGCATATCAGGATTATCTAGCCAAGCGAGTGCTTTCGCGTAACTGCGTTTCGTTAAATAGTGCTCAAGCCGGCTGTCGTTACCCTGCTGCTCAGCAACCAAATCCAAGCGGCCAAGAACTGCTCTCAATGATTCCCCCTCCGGTAACGCTCGCCCTAAGGTAATGTATTCTAAGTCATTTCTAAGCTGCTCTCTGTCCATACTCGAATAACTCACAATTCTGATGGAAAGAGCGCAAGGTTATACCAAAAAGCTGCTAAAATACGTCTTTTACCTTGATATCAAGCAACAAAACTTAGCATCAAGCTATTCTAGTATTAGAAGATCGAATAACCCTTAAAATTAAGTTTTAAGATTTGTAACGCTAATATTAAATTCCTATCTTTCCCACTTCATTGACCCTTCAAATTTAAGCCATGAAGCACTCTACCATCGCCAGCCGCTGGAACGCAGACCTGATCGACCAAAACTACGAGACTTGGCTTACTAGCCCTGACTCTCTACCTACAGAGTGGCGCGCCTTTTTTGAGGGATTCGAACTCGCTCAGTCTCCAAGTAGCGCGAGCAAAGCTGCAGCCAGCGACAACACCCCTGAGGGCTTCGCCAGCAAGCAATCTCGTTTAATCGGGGCAATCTACGCCTACCGCTCGATTGGCCACACCATTGCGCATTTTAATCCGCTCAACAAGGAAGCGCCACACAATCCGCGACTGACCCTAGAGCGCCTTGGGCTTGAAGAAGCTGACCTCGATACCATCTTTCACACGGGGAATTATTTGAACGGTGTGGAAATGACCGCCCGAGAGTTGTTGCAGCGACTGCAGCAGACCTACTGTCACACAGTCGGCTTTGAATACATCCATATTCAAGAGACACCGCGCAGACGCTGGCTTCAAGCACGCATTGAACCGGAATGCTTCATCCCCCGCTTCACCAAAGAAGAAAAAGAACGCATCGTCCGCACCATCATGCAGGCGGAAGATTTTGAGAATTTCCTACAGACGCGCTATGTCGGCCAAAAGCGCTTCTCTCTCGAAGGTGGAGAGACTTTGATTGCTTGCTTAGAGAGTATTCTTGAACGCTGTGGAAAAAATCAAGTGGACGAAATCGTAATGGGGATGGCACATCGTGGGCGTCTCAACGTATTGGCTAACTTCCTCGGCAAGTCATTTGAATATATCTTTCGTGAATTCTCTGAAAACTATGTGCCAGACACGATTTTTGGCGATGGGGACGTCAAATATCACCTTGGTTTCGAGACTAAGCGTAAAACTAGCGACGGGCACCCTGTCGAAATCCGCCTAGCGGCGAATCCCAGCCATCTCGAGGCGGTCAACCCTGTCGTCGAAGGCAAGGCTCGGGCGCGTCAACGCATCATCGGCGACCTGGAGCGTAAGCGTGTGCTACCCGTCCTGATCCATGGAGATGCAGCGATTGCGGGCCAAGGCATCGTCTCCGAAGTGTTTAACTTCTCACAACTGCAAGGCTATCGCACAGGTGGCACCATTCATATTGTAGTCAACAATCAAATCGGCTTCACCACTGGTCCAGATGAGGCACGCTCGAGTCGCTATTGCACCGACGTAGCCAAAATCGTCGACGCACCTATTTTTCATGTCAATGGCAACGATCCGCTGGCGACCATCGCAGCGATTGAAGCTGCATTTGACTACCGTCAAACCTTTGGCAGCGATGTGGTAATTGACATCTATTGCTGGCGAAAACACGGACACAACGAGTCCGATGAACCGGCATTCACTCAGCCAACTTTGTATAAAAAGATTTCTAGCATGCAGCCGATTGGTCGTGCATTGGGTGAGCGCTTGGTCGCCTCTGGCGAATTCACCAGTGCTGAAATCAAACAAATTGAAGCGGACTATAACGCCCGTTTGGAAGCGGCCTTCAAGGTTGCAAAGAAAGACGAAAGCCTCAACGGCGACCTACTTTCCGAATCGACCGCCAAGCAACAACCGCCCTACAATTTCAAAGGCTTCAATACGCGAGTCCCTGAGGCGCAACTCCTGCATATCGCGGAGCGCTTGGTGCAATTACCAGAGGGATTCAACGCCAATAAGAAAATCATCCGCCAGCTGAATACTAAGCTTAAGGCATTCAATGCGGATAGTGGCATTGACTGGGGCATGGGCGAAGCACTGGCGTTTGGTAGTTTACTGATGGATGGGACTCCGGTCCGTCTCAGCGGACAAGACAGTGAGCGCGGCACTTTCAGTCATCGTCACTCTGTGCTGTATGACAACGAAACCCGTGAGCGCTATGTACCGCTGCTCGATTTACAGCAAGACCAAGCCCAATTCTGCGTGCACAACTCCCTCCTTTCGGAAGCAGCGGTACTTGGCTTCGATTACGGCTACTCGCTCGACTACCCGCAAATGCTCTCCATCTGGGAGGCTCAATTTGGTGATTTCGTTAATGGTGCTCAAGTCATCATTGATCAGTTCATCACTTGCAGTGAGTCGAAATGGGGCCGCCTGAGTGGTCTGGTCATGCTACTTCCTCACGGCTACGAAGGCCAAGGACCTGAACACTCCTCTGCGCGTCTCGAGCGCTTCCTACAGGCCTGTGCAGAAAACAATATTCAAGTCTGCAACCTCACCACACCGGCTCAGTACTTTCATGTACTGCGCCGTCAAATGAAGCGCGAGTTCAAGAAGCCATTGATCATCATGGCGCCCAAGAGCTTACTACGTCATAAGGATTGTGTGTCTAAAGTAGAGCACTTCACAGACAACGAGTTTTGGTCGATCCTAGACGACGAAACAGTCAATAAGAAGACTGCCAAACGTGTGATTTTTTGCTCTGGCAAGGTCTATTACGATCTCACCGCGCACCGCCAAGCAATCAAAACGAAGGACACCGCCATTGTTCGTATCGAGCAATTCTACCCTCTCAACGTTGAGCTCCTACAGCGTATCATGGCGAACTATCCAAAAGCGAAAGACGTGGTCTGGTGCCAAGAAGAGCCGAAAAATATGGGAGGCTGGTCCTTTATCGCACCGCGCATGATGGAAACTATTGAGCGACTACCGCGCTATGCAGGCCGCGATTCTGCAGCCAGCCCAGCGGTCGGCTGCCTAGCACGACACAAGCGCGAACAAGCTCAACTCGTGACAGATGCATTTGGACAATAGCTCGTCATTAAACTGAATGTAAAAAAGATACAAGTCCTCTAATCCCTTCCACTTTCAAACTTTACCACTACAATCATGGCTACTGAAGTTATCATTCCCGCAATGGGCGAATCCATCAGCAGCGGCATCCTCGCCGCATGGCACGTAAAAGACGGCGACTATGTCGAAAAAGATCAAGCGATCTACGAACTGGAGACTGATAAAATCACCTCCGAAGCCAATGCCGAGGTCGCTGGAATCATCTCCCTAAAAGTTGCCGCCGATGACGAAGTCGATATCGGCCAAGTCGTCGCAACCATCGACGAATCCGCAGCTCCAGCTGGCAGCACCACTACTACTGCTCCCGTTGCCGACCCTGCCGAGGTTGCCGACACACCTGCAGTCAGTGAACCTGCGCCAGCTGCAGCCGCACTTGCTGCGACACCATCAGCTTCCTCTGACTCGCAGCACCCACTCTCTCCTGCTGCACGCAAGGCTGCTGAAGAAACTGGCGTCGACGTTTCCACCATTCCTGGCAGCGGCAAAGATGGTCGCGTGACCAAGTCCGACATTCTTGCAGCGGCAAACGCACCTGCCACGACCACCGCCACACCGGCACCCGCTCCCACGAAAACGCCTGCAATAACGACTCAAGTGGATGCGACTGCACGTGAATCTCGCAAGAAGATGAGTCCGCTACGCCGTAAAATTGCGGAGCGCCTCGTCACCGCCACTCAAGAGTGTGCCTTGCTCACCACTTTTAATGAAGTCGATATGAGCAGTGTGATGAAGCTTCGTAAGCAACATCAGGAAAAGTTCGTTGAACGCCACGGCATCAAACTCGGCTTTATGTCTTTCTTCACCAAAGCAGTGACACACGCGCTGCAAGCAGTACCTGCTGTAAACGCACGGATTGAAGGCAATGAAATCGTCACGCAGCATTACTTTGATATCGGCGTCGCCGTCGGCACTGACAAGGGATTGATGGTACCGACTATTCGTGATTGCGATCAAAAGGGATTTGCTG
>JAFMDL010000100.1 GCA_017857255.1 Puniceicoccaceae bacterium
GATGACGGAAAATGCAGTAAACATTCACTCCATCAAGTCTTTTATTACAAAAAATACACTTTCTTTAAACTGCTCGTGCAAGGACCTCTGCACAAGATACTTACGGCTAAGAAAAATGCATACTTCCGCTTAACTATACTCACTGCACTGCTCTTACAATAAATCCGCAGCTCCTAAATGCTCTATAAACTGCGCGCGCCAGTGATAGTTACTCAACAATGTATCATCCCGCTCTCCAAGCATCAACTTTGCTAAATACAATGCTTCAACAGAAGCCAAACCAGCAAGGGGATTGCTGGCGATCTTACTCACCCGGGGATATGCCGTCTGCACTGCAGGCAATGTGCGCCGCACACCTTCTCCATGTAGACACGCTTCAATCTGTGGCAACAGTCTCCAAGTACTATCCAACAGTAACAGCGGACGCCCAGCATCTTCAACCGACAATTCTGGGGCTCCTAAAGCCAGGACCGTAAAGCCTGTCATATCAAACGACCAATTTGACCGCGCGCGAAAAAACTCAATATCCTCGCGCCCCTCTAGCGGAGTCAGGCTGCATTTGCTGCGGCGCTCTTTTGGATGGCGGATAACAGAAATAGGGATCGATGTGTTCAAAATTCGGTCACGATTACGATTAAAAATTGCAAGGTAAAACAGGTCGCAGAATAGCGCATCTACACTGAACGATCCAGCGCCTCGGCGAAAACAGCCTCGATCGCTTCATACGGCTCGGTACCGACAGAGATGCGAATGAGTTCGGGCGCAATTCCCACTTCGGCCAAGAATGTGCGACCAACATCAGTCGTCACCAAATCATAATGGGCTAAATACATGAACGGGCAGAGTAGTGTAAATCGCGTACCAAAACTCGGTCCCTTCATCACTTTCACCGCGTCGTAAAAGATCTCCATGTCACCCTCCAACTCCACTGAAATAACAGCGCCAACAGAACCCTGCTCCTGTGCAATCGCTCCGAGATACTTCGAACTGCCTGCAAAATAAATTTTCTTCACTCCTGGATGTTGCGCTAAATATGCATACAAACGTGATGCATTCTGACTCATCTGCGCCACTGCCTTTGGCGCTGTTTTTATTTCATGCCCCAAGCGGGCTATGTCACGACCATAAGCAGGTGAGTGATTGTCCGCCACGCACGTGGCTAGCACACTATAATAAGGCGAAGACGGATTCACGGCGATGGCTCCGCACATAACATCTCCCTCGACCGCGGTATACTTCGTTAAACTTGTTACGAGTAAATCCGTATGCGGCAACACATCTACATTAAACACCGATGCAATACTTGGATCAATCACCAGAACACCCCCGAATTCTCGTACCGCTGCAGCAATACGATGCACTTCACAGGTCTGAAGCAAAGGATTAGATGGGTACTCAAGAACTACGGCGGCCAGTGAGTCTCCGTATGTCCGTAATTGCTCAATAATCGCATCCACATCAGACACATCATATGAGTAATCTAAAGTCTCTTCCTCTCCAAGAAACTCCTTGAGCACGCAGCCGGAATCTAGATACAGCCAGCCCAACTGCACCCAAGCCGTTCGGCCACGCCCGCGCTGCAGCGCCTGCACGCCGCGGAAGCCAGCGTAAAAAGCACTCATCCCAGAGGAAGTCAGCAATACATCTGATGATCCACACCCAATTTGCTGCGCCAACATATCACGCACAGCTTGTAAACTGTTTCCCTCCGCAACGACTTCAGGAAACAACCCCGCTTTTAAAGCATGCTTCACTAATAAATCCTCAGCCTGACGGGAATAGACCGAGCAGCCAATATGTTGCACACATTTTCGCAGCTTCTCAGCCAAGTCCACGTCTTCCAAATCGCAATGCAACAGGAACACCCCGGCATCCACTTCGACACGATCAACTCCGGTACCACAAAAATCCCGCACATCCTGCAACGCTCGCTCGCCCGCAACCAACACCACCGACCGGCCGAGCAACCCCTCCCGCTCAACATAAAAATCAAGCAACTGCCGCACGTACTCATGTACTACAAAGCGCGGATATCCAGACTGCATCGCCTCGATCACGCGAGGCTCGTGCTCTTCATAGCCGCGCACATCCTGCATCGTCGGTAAGCTACTGATCACCGCATGCGGACTGTCTGGCCAACGCGAGCCGAGTGGAAAATGCCTGAGAGTATTCATGTTAGATACGCACTGAAACGCATAATTCCGATTTGGCGAGCTTCGAGAAGTCCTCTTCTTTACAGACGGCATAAACTATGCACTCTCAAAGTTCATTAATTACATGAGCAACTCTCGTCGACAGTTTACCCGAACCGCAACCCTGCTTACCGCAGGTACGGTCCTTTTGCCGAACTTCAACTGGGCACAATCGCCCGCTTACATCGTCCGAAAAGGAGATACACTCGGTCAAATTGCGCTACGTCTGGGCGTCAACACTCGCACCCTCAAGCAAGTAAACAACCTTTCCAGCGATCTGATTCAAGTTGGTCAAAAATTAAAGATTCCAACGGGTGGTAATACTGGCATTGAAACGCCCACCTTGGGACCAACCAAAACCTATATAGTGGTCAAGGGCGATACACTGGGGTCGATCGCAGCGCGTAATGGCATCAACTTGCGCAGTTTAAAACAAGCCAACAATCTTAGTCGCGACCTTATACGCGTCGGACAAGCTCTGCAAATACCCAACAGTGCCTCGGGGCAAGACCTTCTAGCACACGTGCGGGAAGCAACCAATCGGATTCATGTACGCCGCGATAATTGGCAGCGCATCGTCGTCCACCATAGCGCCATCAAATACGGTAATGTAAAAAAATACGATGCAGCTCACCGCCGCCGCGGGATGCAAAACGGTCTCGCTTATCACTTTCTAATCGGTAACGGCATCGACTCCGGCGACGGCGAAATTGAAATCGGCCCACGCTGGCAAAAGCAACAACTTGGCGGGCACGTAAAAAGCTATCGAATCAACCAAACTGCCATTGGTATCTGCTTGATTGGTAACTTTGAAAAAACGCACCCCAGCAAAAAGCAGCTGGACGCATTTACTCAACTGATGGACTGGTTGCAAGGAGACGTCTTAGGTAAGAAGGTGCATTTCGATGGCCATCGTGAACTCAAAGGTGAGCAAACTATCTGCCCCGGCAAACACTTCCCGCTGGCAGCCATGCACGCGCGCTACGATTAGATCACAACACTAGATAATATAAAAAGGACTCGTGAAGGCGCATCAATCAAGCCAGCGAATATCCACCATCAAGTCCTGAGCAATCGCCTCTAGATTCGCCTGGATCACGTCACGATCCACCTCTGTACTTGCTGCTAGACGAGCCCGAGCCTCAAATAACAAGCCTCCAGACTTTGGCGCATTAGTGGTCTTGGTACTAAGTTCCTCAACATTCACACCTGCCGCAGCCAGCGCCTTAAAGACATCGCGTACTATGCCAGGATGATCGCTCCCAACAACTTCGAGATCAAAGTGACCCTGCGCCTCCGGCTCACCCAACTCGCCCACCGCGATCATCACATCCAACGCTTCGATCGTCCGCAGCGCAGCCTCCAACTCTTGCTGATTCTCGCCCGACACACTCACCTCTAACAAACCGACAAACCGACCTGCCAGATGCGCCATCCGGCAATGTTCCCAATTTCCACCATGCGCTGCGATCACATCCGCCAGTTGCTCCACTAATCCCGA
>JAFMDL010000101.1 GCA_017857255.1 Puniceicoccaceae bacterium
CTCAATCGGCCCTACGCCGTCAATGCATCCAGCAATGCCTGCAGTTTAAGCTCGGTCTCGCGCGTCTCTTTTTCGGGGGTCGATCCTGCAACAATGCCAGCGCCGGCATACAGGCGAGCGGTCGTGCCTTCAATCAATGCAGAGCGAATACTGACCACCATCTCGCCTTCATTCAGATGGTTAAACCAGCCCACGACTCCAGAATAGAGACCACGGTTCAGTTGTTCTAAATCACGGATCCGAGGTACCGCATCCTCACGGGGCGTACCACCGACTGCGGGCGTCGGATGCATTTCCTGTAAAATGTCTAGCAAATGTACGTCATCAGTGACTTCTGCCTCAATTGCAGTGCGCAAATGCTGCACATTCGCCAGTGGCAATAAAGACGGCACCAAATCCGCACGACCGGATACACCCACTACTTTTAATCGCCTTAAAATTGAATCACGCACGCACGCATGTTCGTGTAGGTCTTTACGACTTTCGAGCAAGCCACGAGCCAAGCGAGCATCTTCTCCCGCAGAGACACCGCGCGGCGCCGAACCAGCGATCGCTTCAGTCAACAACTGACCATCGCGTATCCGTAAGAGTCGCTCGGGTGTGGCACCAATAAAGCTGCGACCACCTCCACCACCAAAGGAGAACGTAAAACAACCAGCAAAGCGTTCTCGCAAGCGGTGCAAGGCATCCAAGGGTTGCCAGGGCTCATTCGCCTCCAACTTGATCCCCCGCGCCAATACCACCTTCTCATATGCACCCGACTCGATTGATTTAAGCGCTTCTGTAATTGCCCCTGAATAGACTTCCGGCGCAAGCTCTGAGCGCTCCACCACAGCAGGCGTGGCAACTGGCTCAGGCAGCACTGCGTCGGCGACATAATCGAAAGTCGAAAATTTCTGATACGCGCCCCAGACCCGCGCGACCAACTGCTCCAAATCTGCGTCCGGATCGATCCTAATATTGGCCACCGCACCATATTTACCCTTCGCACGCGACACCTGCCAACGAGGCAGAAAAATCGTCCCAGGGGCGAACGCACTGTCCTCTGGTACAGAATCATTGAATGTGAATGCGGTAAAAAAATGTGGCCCAGTAAACGGCTCGTCGAGGTCTCCCACCACGATGGTGTTCTCCATGATCTCATCGGCAAAAGCCTGTGCCTGCGCAAAACGCTCAGGTCCGGTAAAAGTCGCCTCTGCAACGGCCTCGGCGCCGGCGAGTGCCTCTTCATCGGCCGCGCGCTCGACATAAAAGTGCAACTCATTAGGCTCATAGATCGATTGTAGCACTGCTAGGGGTGCGATGTGTTTTACTGCTAGGGAGATACTCGCAATCTGGAAATGTCCTTTGCGTTGCGCCGTCTCGCGGCACCCTTCCAGGAAAACACGCAGCGCGTCTTGATCGCGCTCAGGGAGCATACTGGAGGGAATGATTTGCATTTAAGGGAAAGAAACCACCGAAACTCAAATCGCAACTCAGAAGTCAACCTAGCACAACGAACCAACATATTCTCCATTTTCATTTTGCCCTCTGGCGTATAATCCTAGATGCACTATTTAGAAGGTTGATAGCTAGTCACACACTTCCCGCGTCCAACTCCTGTTTTAATGACCGATTTTTACGATACCGAATCCAGCGCATTTGCGCCCATCGACTTTCGCGCCGAGCTGAACGATGAGCAGTATAACGCGGTTACCGCGGAGCCAGGGCCAGCGCTCGTACTAGCAGGTGCTGGATCAGGCAAGACCCGCACCCTCACTTACCGAGTAGCGTACTTGCTGCATCAAGACATCAAGCCCTACGAAATACTGCTACTGACGTTCACCAATAAATCGGCCAAGGAAATGCTCGAGCGGGTTGAAGAACTCACCGGCGTCAAAAAACACCAGCTCTGGGGTGGTACCTTTCACAGCATCGCGCAGCGTATCCTTCGCGTGCACGGGGAATCCGTGGGCCTGCGGCGCAACTACACGATACTGGATGAGAGCGAAGCCGAATCGCTCCTCAAAAACGCCATCCAATCCGTCGATCCAAAGTTCATCAAAGGCAAGAACAACCCCAAGCCGAAGGTGGTACATAATATGATCAGTTACGCGCGTAACACCTGCCGCAGCGTGTTTGAGGAGGCCGAAGAGCACTACCCCTTCCTCGAAGGAATGGCTCGCAAGATTGCGGACATCTATGAGGTTTACAAAAAGACCAAGCTGGAGCAACAAGTGGTCGATTATGATGACCTGCTCGAGTACTTACTCAAGCTGTTACGTGAGCATCCTGAAATCGCCGTATACTACCAAGAGCGTTTCAAACACATACTAGTCGACGAGTTTCAAGATACCAATCGCCTGCAATCTGAGATTGTCGATATCCTCGGTGTGCACCACCAAATCATGGCGGTCGGCGACGATGCTCAATGTATCTATACCTGGCGGGGAGCTGACTTTGACAACATCATGCGCTTCACCGAACGCCACCCGGGAGCGGTCGTGCACAAGATCGAAACCAACTACCGCAGCTCGCCGCAAATCCTCGAATTTGCCAATGCCGTGCTCGCCAATCAACCGGCTGGCATGGGCTATTCGAAAGAGTTACGGGCGGTGCGCCCAGATGGCGAGAAGCCTTACTTCACGCCAGTCATGGATGCGCGTAATCAAGCCAATTTTATTATTCAGCGCATCGAAGGCCTGATCGACGAGGGGCGCGACCTTGCTGAAATCGCAGTCCTTTACCGGGCACACTACCAGGCAATGGACCTGCAGATGGAGCTCACCCGCCGCGGGATAGATTATCAAATCACCAGTGGTGTGCGCTTTTTCGAACAAGCACATATTCGTGATTTCACTGCGCAACTGCGCTTCGCATCCAATCCCGCCGATGTTTCGGCATTTGCCCGTTTCACCTGTCTGCTACCGAAAGTAGGACCCAAGACCGCGGAGCGAATTCACGCCTTTACTAAACAACTCGCCGAGAAGGAGGAAAAAAACTTTTGTGACGTACTCACCTCCGAAGCTGTACTCAAAAAAGTCCCCAACGATGCCAAAGAAGAATGGCCCTCATTAGCCGAGACGATTCGTGAAATCTCAGTGGCACTGACCGATGAATCGCCCGATGCGATCATACAACTCGCACTGGATGGCTGGTATAGCTCATACATCCGCGAAATTTACCCGAATTGGACCGAACGTGCGGATGACTTACAAAGCTTGATCAGTTTTGCTAACCGCTTCGATACGATGGAAGAATTACTTGCGCAACTAGTGCTGCTTGCTTCCGAAAGTAACGAACGCGACTCCGACGAGGCTCACAACTGCCTGCGCTTAACCACCATCCACCAAGCCAAAGGACTCGAGTTCCCCATTGTATTTGTGATCGGTCTGGCAGATGGACTGTTCCCGCTTAAACGCACCATCGACGATGGCGATCTCGAGGAGGAGCGGCGCTTATTTTACGTCGCGGTGACACGTGCCATGGAAGAGCTCTATCTCTCCTACCCCATGCTCAACCAGCAGGGACAGACTGTGATGCGGCTCAACCCGAGTCGTTTTGTGCAGGAAATTGACACCAGTCGCTATGAAACACTACGGGTCGCGCCGACACGAAATTGGTAGTCCGGTTGTGGACGTA
>JAFMDL010000102.1 GCA_017857255.1 Puniceicoccaceae bacterium
TGGTCGGGGCGACAGGATTCGAACCTGCGACCCTCTGCTCCCAAAGCAGATGCGCTAGCCAGGCTGCGCCACGCCCCGTTTCCAAAAGAAGACGACAAACCATCACAAAATGACTGCCTGTCAATGCTGTTTCAAAAGATTTTTAATTAATTTTTGTTCGCCCTTTTTTGGATAGCCTACAATCCTCACGTTTTTTACATGAGCGATCTACGTGTTTTATTAGTCCATATCTTTGCAGTCTTACGATTTGCGACTGTAGCCCTCACTTTATTGCTCTGTACAATGGCTTCAGCAGCGACACTTCAGCAGCAATTAGAACAGGCGGTGTCTGCCTTCAGCCAAGGCGATTACGAAGCCAGTTATTGGCAATTTGAAAGTATGGCGCTCGATTATGGCTCCGAACCTGAGTTTCTGGCGCGTACATTCCAACAAACAATTCTGCCGGTTCGTGGCTATGCCGCTCTGATGGCAGATCGCCCCACAGATGCACTGACCTACTTCGGTGAACTACTTCAAAACTACGATCCAAATCCACGACTACGAGCTTTCGTATTTTATAATACTGCGATTGCGCAAACTCGAACTCAGGCATTGGCTGCCGCAGCGGATACGTTTCGAGTGTTCCAACAATACTTCCCAAACTCCAACGAAGCGGCGCTGGCTCGGCTACAGGAAGCCGACCTTCACTACCAAATGGGTGACAGCGCTAAGGCGAACAACTTATTGGATGACTGCTACCAATCCACTGCTCCGGAATCGCTGCGCTTGCAGGCTCGCCTACGGGCATTGCAAATCGCTGGAGAAAAAGGCTCAACCGAGCGGGCTCGCACTATCCTATTTAACTCTGAGTGGAATGTAGCGGCCATGCCTGAAATCGCGGTGCTTAGTTTTGCCGCGCTGGATATCGGCGATCTCCTGCTCAGTGAAGGGCATTATACTGATGCGGTGCGGGCGTACCGACTCACATTACCTCGCGCAGTGCTCATCGAACAGCAGCGCGCCCAACTCCGTAATGCGGAGATCGCTCTCAATCAACAATCGCTACTGACCTCCGAAATCTGGAAAAGCCACTGTCGGCAACTGATCGCACGCCTTCAGAGGCAACTACTCATACTTGAAACTATGACTGACTACACACCCGGGCTCTACCTGCGCACCGGGCAAGCCTATCTGCTTGGTCAACGGTACCGCGAGGCGACGATTCTATTGCGCACAGTCGCACAATCAGAATCATTCGAAACCGACATCCGTGCGGAGGCCCACTACCGCTGGATCATTGCCTGTAGCGAAGCGGGAGATTGGCAAAATGCTCGTACGGTTGCTCAGCAATTCATCCTCACCTATCCATCACATACGCTTGCCAATCGTGCCCTTTTTCTGATCGCACGAACGTTTCAGAGCGAAGGTCAATTCCTCGAAGCCATCGCCGTGCTCGATGATCTAATCGAGCACTTCCCTAATGATAAACACGCCCCACGCTGGCATTTCACTCGGGGCCATAATTACAGCGCGCTGGAACAACAAGCCTCGGCACGCAATAATTTCGAAACCGCACTGCAGCGCTATCCAGATAGCAATCTCAATGTGCAACTTAAACTGTGGCACGGGCTAACTTTTTTCTTCGAACGTAACTACGACAGTGCACTTCAGGAATTACTCTCATTAAAAAAGAAAACGCACAAACACCCACTGTATCCAGAAATCAACTATCGAATAGCAACGATCTATTACGCACAGCAGACCTACTCAGGCGCACTCAAGACTGTGGATCGGTTCATTAAAAAATTCCCAGATCACCACCGCTTCGCCGCAGCTCAAGTGCTGCGGGGTGACATTTTAATGGGACTCGGTGAACTACCAACTGCAGCCACGGCTTTTCGCCAGGTCTCAACTGACAATGCTCAGTTGTACGACTACGCAATCTTCCAAGCCGCTAAGATTTATAAAGCACTTGAGCGCTACGATTTACTACGCACTCACCTGCAGACTTATATTGATCGCAACGATGCCAACCAACGTCCACGTGTCAGCGAAGCGCTCTACTGGATTGGTTGGTCACTTCAACAAGAACAACGTGGCGACCATGCGTTCCCTCTATTTGAAGACGCTCTCACCCGCTTTGGTAATGACCCCAAGGCGCGAGCGATTGGTTCTATCCTCTCAGCGTACGCGCAGCTTTATCAACGCGTAGGCAAGACTGATCGCACTCTGCCTGATTTTGATGTCTGGCTGCAAGAAGCGAGTGAGCAAAGCCTCACCGAAGGGCGACTCACTTGGTTTGCACGGCTCACCCTATTTAAGTCACAACGTCAGCGTACAACCCACCGAAATGATCAAGCCGACGCCACACTACTCTCGATTCATCGTTTCGTGCCGATCGCTGAACAAGACGCTGAAACACTCGCCAGTGTCGGCCTCGCTCTTTTGCGAGGAGGCTACGACTCTGCAGACGACTACAGCGAGCAACTTCTGATCGAATATCCACAGCATTTTGAACGCGCCACCGCATATTACAGCAAAGCGCAACTCGCGGCTAATGCGGATCACCTGACCGAAGCTCGACGCTGGTTATTGCGCTTTCTGGAAGAAACGCCGACCCATCGACTGGCGGTCGATGTGCGGTTGCTCACCGCTAATATCCTCACCCAACAAGGTATCTACGATGGTGCTCGGACCAGCCTGAATGAAATTCTACAAATTAAAACCATGCGTGGACGATCACATGCACGTGCCTTAGCTGGTCTCGCTCGTATCGAGACTGAACTCAAAAATCCGAAGCGCGCTATCCCCTACTGGCAACGCATTTACACACTCTACCGCGCCTACCCTGAAATCATTATCGATGCCTATTGGCAGAGTGCGCTGCTCTTTGAGCAAATCGGCGACGTAGTCGCAGCACGCAATACCCTGCGTGAAATGCTCAACGATGAACGACTCCAGGACTTCGAAGTGTTTACGCTTGCACAAGCAAAACTCTACGAACTGGACACTCTCGTAAAGGCGCAAAGTGAGCTCGCCATTCAAGCAACCCATGTCGCAACAGAAGTGCAACCATGAGGCTAGTGAACTATTTTATGGAAGATACGAGCTCCGCCTCGTCCGCGGTGCGGAGGGAACGGGACGAGGCGACTGGGGCGGTCTTTACTCGCATAGCGTCTACGAATTCGGCGGACGAGGCGGAGCTCGTCACTGCCACTAGTAAACTTCTAATTATGCTCTGTCTCTGCTGCTTCACATTCACCGCCGAAGCCATCCCAGCCAACGACCTCGAAGTAATCTACGCAGAACTACACGAGCCCATTCTAGTACATTTATATAATGGCCAAACCATTCCAGGTCACTCAATCGATGTATCCGGTAATCAGATACAAATTGCCACTTCGGAGGGGGCAGGTGAAATCATTCATACATTCAACGTCAACCAAGTCGATCGCTTCACTATCCCTGGAGACAGTTATAAAAACCTTGCGGTCGAATGGATTGAGCAAGGCAACAATGACTATGCTATGCAGCTGATGGAAATGCTCTATTTGCAACGCGTCAAAATCCTACCACTCTTACCCGCCTTGGAGTCGCACTTTTTTATCTATTATGTGAGGTTGATCTTA
>JAFMDL010000103.1 GCA_017857255.1 Puniceicoccaceae bacterium
ATGATGATTTCCATCAGCGCGATTTAGATCCGTTCACCCTGTTTGTGTTGATCGCGATTGGTACGTTGGATAATAGGATCTATGTTTGAGGGTGTTGTTTATTTTTTTAAGTCGCCGAACGTGCCGGGGAGGGTGTTGAGTTGTTTTTGCAACTCGGCTCTCATCTCTGCTAGCTTTTGGGCATATTCTTGATTTTTAGCAAGGTTGACTTGCTCGCGTGGATCTTTGGAAAGATCGTAGAGTTGATCGCGATCGAAATAACTAGGATAGGAGCCAGTTGAGCGTTTCTCGGCGTCACCTCCGCCTGGGATCGCCGTCAGATGGCTAAAGGGCTGGCTGGGGTCTTCGGTGACGGTGTTCAAGTGCTTGCGGCGGCGTTCGGCGTTCCATTCGTTGAGCACTTGTGTGCGCTCTGCGAGTGTCATATTTTCGACGGCATCAGGATAGCGGATTGCCATATACTTCCAATCGCCTATGCGGATGCCGCGTGCATAACCGAGTTCGAAGTAGAGGACGCGGCCTTCTTTTTGTGGTGTGCCGTTGAGGTAAGGGAGGAAGCTTTTGCCGTCAAAGCTGACATCGGAGTGATCATAGCCCGCCATGTCGAGGATGGTAGGTGCGAAGTCGACAATTGAGACGAGGGCATCGCTGGTGGCACCAACGGGAAAGCCGCCTTTTTTCCAGACGATGCTGGGGTCGTGCACACCGCCTTGATAGACAGTGCCTTTGGAGTTTTGACCGTGGTCACTGAAGAAGAAGAAGATGGTGTTGTCGAGTTTGCCGGAGGCTTCGAGCGTATCGAGTAATGCGCCGACGGCATCGTCGAGCCAGAGCATATTGGCGGTGTTGTCATTAACTGGGAGGCCAGCGGCTTTTAGGCGCGTGGGTATGGTGTGGCGTGCGGGTTGGGCCTTTGGTGCTTCATCCAGATAGCCGACGGCGGAAATGAGTGGATTGGCATTCCATGAGCGTTTTTCTGCGGTGGGTCCGTGCGGCACGGTGGTGGCGATGTAGAGGAAGAAGGGCTCGTCATGTTTTTGATTCAAGAAATTGACGCCGCCTTCGGTGATCCAGTCCATGTTCTGCACGGCGACTTCGTGCAGGCCGAGGAAGTCGGGATTGTTGTGGTAAACGCGGTCGGCGTAGTCGAACCCGACTTCGCGAATGGCTTGGCAGACATGGTCGTGGTTGGCTTTGAGCTTGGATACATTTTCTGGGGCTTTAGCGCTGCCATCAAAGTTAGGGAATCGTTTCAGGTCATGCACATCGACGACGTGGTTTTTACCTGCCATGCCTGTAGTGTAGCCTGCCTGTTGAAGGAGCTTGGGTAAGGTGGTGTCGCTCGGGATGATGTGTGTGTTGAACTCCACGATGGTTTGTCCTTCTTTAGCTGTCGTTTGTTTGAACCAAGCATTGTTGGCGCGGCTGGCATAGTTGCCAGTCAGCACGTTGTAGCGGCTGGGTGTGCATACGGGGGAAGCCACATGTTGCTCCAGCATGATCGTGCCTTCGCGGGCTAGGCGATCGATATTAGGGGTGAGGTTTTTCCCCTTACCCTGCGGTAAGCAGTTGAAGTGCCTCGGCAGCATGTCATCGGCGATGAAGAAAATGATGTTGGGCTGTGAATCGATCGATTGGCTGAGGACTGGCAAATTATTAGCAGACGGTTTGTCCGCCAACGCTTTGGAGGCGTTGAGTGTTGCGGCGCTGAGTGCGCAAAGCGTGAGGAGTTTTTTTAATTTGGAGATCATGATGAAAGTAGAGTGGTCTATTTTTGAGTATAGTCTTGTAGGAATTGAGCGAGCTTGGCGCCAAGGTCTTCGCGGACTTCGGCGTAGACTGCTTCGTTGGCGAGGTTTCGAGTTTCAAGCGGGTCGTGCTTGTAGTCGTAGAGCTCAGTCGAGACGGGCGCAGTGCGACCGTCGGCGCTTTCGTTTTTCTGATTCGCATACCAAGCGATATAGCGGAAGCGCTCAGTGCGGAGGGCGTACCCCATCTGTTGGTAGCGTGGGTATTGGCTGACGGCAAACTCGCGAAGGTCATCTTCGCCCTTTCTGAGTGTAGCGGCGAGGCTGACTCCATCAAGGTTGCTCGGTGTATCAATCTCGGCGAGTTCGCATAGCGTTGGAAAGAGGTCGGTCAGTTCGACTGGCATCGTGGAAGTCATATCACGTTTGGATTGAGGCGCGGCGATAATGAGTGGCACACGGGTGGCATTTTCGAAGTTGGTATGCTTGCACCAGAGGCCGTGGTCGCCGAGGTGGAAGCCATGGTCGCCCCAAAGTATAATGAGCGTATTGTCGTCGAGATCGAGCACTTTGAGTTGATCGAGTATCTTCGCGATTTGTGCATCGATGTAGGCAATGCAGGCGTAGTAGCCGTGAATGAGTTTGCGTTGTGTGGCTTCATCGAGTGTACCTTTTGCTGGCACTCCGTTGTAAGAACGGAGCTCCTCAGAGTTGTGGTAAGCAATGGCGGGGCTGCCGAGCGCCTTGCTTTGAAATGCAGCCAGGTCGAGTGTGTCACGGTCAAAGAGATTCCAGTATTTTTTCGGTGCGACAAATGGCAGGTGTGGTTTTTTGAAACCGACGGCTAAAAAGAATGGTTCGTCGCGCTGGGCGAGTTTTTTAAGTTCCTTAACTGCGTAGGTACCGATTGCACCATCATCGTAGGCGTCATCGGGCACATTCTCGGATTCCACGACGGGCCAGCCATCGTTGGTGAAGAGGTATTTGTTGATGTCATTCCAGCCTTTCTTACCTATAGATTCGGCCTCGGCAGCGAGGGCTATACTCTTTGAGCTTTGATAATGGCCACTGGGTTTGCCTGTAGCTTCGTTGTATTTAAGGTGCCAGGTTTGCGTATAAGGTTGGCTCCATGATGCGGCGTCCGCACCTTTATCAACGCTGCGTGGATCGAAGATTTTGCCCACGCCTACGGTGTGGTAGCCGTGGGTCTTAAAATGTTGAGGGATTGTTACGATGTCTGGATTGATGTCGCGAATCTTCGTTTTTAGATCCCAGACCTGTGTGTAGTCGGGTCGCTTACCTGTCATCAAGCTAGCACGGGACGGCCCGCAGACGGCTAGCTGGCAATGGGCATTAAGAAAAGTAGTGCCTTGTGCCGCGATGCGATCGATTGAGGGCGTTGGAACGGCTTCGCCGTAGGCGCCTATCAATGGTTTCAGGTCATCGATAGCTATAAATAGCACGTTCGGGCGATCCGCTGCGATGAGTATCGTAGTCCATAGCGTCGCAATTGCAAATAGGGGCCTCTTCAGTCTGGAGTTCATGATGATATCTCTTATAGTCCGGTGCGGAAAATGAAGCCGAGGTCGTCCAAGTATATATCACCAGTGATGGGTGCGTTGGATTGTATTTGGAAGCGGACCCCGTAGAGCTTGCTCATCGCATCGAGTTCTGCGGGTTTAGTCACTTTAGCAGTGAACGGTTGCCATTCACCAATGATGTCTGAGAGTTTTATCGAGCCGATAGGCATCCAGTGGTTAGCGTCACTTTGTAGGATGATATTAATTCGCGCTTTGGGGT
>JAFMDL010000104.1 GCA_017857255.1 Puniceicoccaceae bacterium
ATGATGATTTCCATCAGCGCGATTTAGATCCGTTCACCCTGTTTGTGTTGATCGCAGATGGTACGTTGGATAATAGGATCCATGTTTGAGGGTGTTGTTTATTTTTTTAAGTCGCCGAATGTTCCCGGGAGGGTGTTGAGTTGTTTTTGCAACTCGGCTCTCATCTCTGCCAGCTTTTGAGCATATTCTTGATTTTTAGCAAGGTTGATTTGTTCGTTTGGGTCGCTGGCAAGGTTATAGAGTTGATCGCGCTCAAAATAGGCGGGGTAGGAACCAGTCGATTTTCTTTCTGCGTCGCCGCCGCCAGGAATGGCGGTGAGGTGACTGAAGGGTTGAGTGGGGTCGTCGGTTACAATATTGAGCTGACGACGATAGCGTGCATCATTCCATTCTTTTAGTACAGCTGTACGTTCCTTGAGGTTCATGTTTTCAATCGCTTCGGGGTAGCGGATGGCCATGTATTTCCAGTCGCCGATGCGAATGCCGCGGGCGTATCCAAGCTCAAAGTAAAGCAGACGCTCCTTGGGAGGGGTCTCACCTTCGAGGTAGGGGAGAAAACTTTGGCCATCAAATTTGTGATGTGAATAATCAACTTGAGCGAGATCCAATATGGTAGGCGCAAAGTCAACATTTGAGACGAGCGCCTCGGAAGTGGCTCCTGCGGGGAAGCCACCTTTACGCCAAACAATGCTGGGGTTGTGGACGCCACCTTGGTAAACGGTACCTTTAGCAAGTTGGCCATGGTCGTTGAAGAAGAAGATGACGGTGTTATCTATTTCTCCGGTGGCTTCGAGAGTATCGAGGAGGGCGCCGAGTGCGTCATCAAGCCAAAGGAGGTTAGCAGTATTATCGTTAACGGGAAGACCGGCGGCGCGGAGGCGTTTGGGAATGGTGTCGCGGCTGGGCTGAACGGTGAGATCCTGGTCGAGGTAACCGATCGCAGTTAGTCGGGGGTCGGCTTTCCAGGACCGTTTTGCTTGAGTCGGGCCATGCGGGACTGTTGTGGCGAAGTAGAGGAAGAAGGGGTTACTATGAGGTTGTTTAAGAAAGCGCACACCAGCGTCGGTGATCCAGTCCATGTTTTGAACGGCGACCTCATGCAGTCCGAGGAAGCTAGGGTTGTTGTGATAAAGGCTGTCGGCGAAGTCGAAGCCGATCTCAAGCATAGCCTGGCGTGTGTGGTCGTGGTTGGCTTTGAGCTGAGCTTTGTTGGCAGGATCTTGGGCACTACCTTTGAAGTTTTTAAAACGCTTCAGGCCACCTACTTCTACGACGTGATCTTTCCCAGCCATTCCAGTGGTGTAACCGGCGGCTTTCAATAGCGCGGGGAGGGTGCGGTCGGTCGAAAGAATATGGGTGTTGAACTCAACAATGCTTTGCCCGTTCTTCTTGGTATTTTGTGTAAAGTAGCTGTTTTGGGCGCGGCTGCCAAAGTTACCAGTGAGGACGTTGTAACGACTCGGAGTGCAGACGGGCGAGACCACATGTTGTTGCAGCATAAGGGTGCCTTCGCGGGCTAGGCGGTCGAGATTTGGGGTCAGGTATTTATCTTTGCCCTGCTGAAGGCAGTTGAAGTGATTGGGGAGCATATCATCGGCAATAAAGAAGATGATGTTGGGGCGCTCGGCGTGAGCGTGTATGAAGAGGCTGAGCCCAGCGAGGGCGAGGAGAGTAAGGCTACGTTTCATAATGGATGGAATGAGTGCTCAGGATTTTAAAAGGAATGGATGGAATCGTAGAGTTTGCTGGAGAGTTCTTCGATTACAGTTTTGTATTTGGGATCGTCCGCGAGGTTTTTTTGTTCAAGGGGATCGGTGGCGTAGTCGTAGAGTTCCGTCGCAGCGATGGGATCACCCGCTTGGGTGCCACCACCACCGGTTTCAAACCATGCCACGAAACGGTAACGATCATTGCGAAGGGCGTAGCCCATTTTTTTACCAGCGGGAAATTGACTAAGTGCAAATTCGCGAGGGCGGATGTTCTGGTTGTGGATGGTAGGGGCTAAGCTAATGCCATCGAGGGTATCAGGTATTTGAATACCAGCTAAGTCGCAGAGGGTGGGGAAGAGATCAGTCAATTCGGCGGGCATTTCGGTTTTTTGAGCTCTAGCGCCCGGAGGGGCGATAATGAGAGGCACGCGGGTGGCCTGTTCATAGTTGGTATGCTTGCACCAAAGGCCGTGGTCGCCGAGGTGCCAGCCGTGATCGCCCCAAAGCACGATGATGGTATTTTCGGCTAGGCCATCTTCTTCGAGTTGATCAAGGATCTTGCCGACTTGAGCATCGATGTAGGCAACACAAGCATAGTAACCATGTATGAGGCTACGTTGGGTGCTTGGATCAAGGGGTCCGCTAGCAGGTATGCCGTTATAGGATCGAAGTTCTGAGGAATTATGGCTGGCGTAAGTGGGGGCGCCGAGAGGTGCTTCTTGGTAGGACGCTAATTGAATACTTTTTGGATCGAATAGATCCCAGTATTGCTTAGGGGCAACAAAGGGAAGATGCGGTTTTTTAAAACCGACTGCGAGGAAGAAGGGTTTCTTTTTCTTGGCTAACTTGGCGAGGCTTTTGACGGCGTGAGCTCCGATGGCGCCATCGTCGTAAGCATCATCCGGCACATCTAGTGCTTCAACTGCAGGCCATGCGTTATTGGCAAAGAGTTTTTTATTAACGACATTCCAGCTGGCGTTTTTATCTTCTGCGGCAAGGGTCTTGCTTTTCGAATTGTGGTAATGGCCGATGGGCTTGCCAGTTTTTTCATTATACTTGAGGTGCCATGTTTGCGTATAAGGTTCGCTCCAAGAGCGTGAATCAGCTCCTTTATCGACGCTGCGAGGATCGAATATCTTACCGACTCCAGCGGTGTGATAACCGTTGTTTTTAAAGTGTTGCGTTAGGGTAATGATCTCTGGGTGGATCGCGCGTATTTTTGTTTTGAGATCCCAGATTTGGGTGGAGTCAGGATATTTGCCAGTCATCGCACTGGCCCGTGAAGGGCCGCAGACGGCCTGCTGGCAATGAGCATTCAAGAAAGTGGTGCCTCGCGCCGCAATACGATCCATGGCAGGCGTAGGGACAGCGTTACTGTAAGCCCCAATGGTTGGTTTCAGATCATCGATCGCGATAAAGAGGATGTTAGGCTTTTCCGCTACCAATAAAGAAGCAACGAAGGTGAGGCTCGTGAGGCAAAGACTTATGGTGGGGATTCTTTTCATTAGAGTCCCGTGCGGAAGATGAAGCCAAGGTCGTCCAAGTAAATGTCACCCGTGATCGGCGCTTGGGATTGTATTTGGAAACGGAGTCCGTAGAGCTTCGCCATTGCATCGAGTTCTTCGGGCTTGGTTACTTTAACAGCGAAGGGTTTCCATTCCCCGATGATATTTGATAATTTTATAGATCCGATTGGCATCCAGTGGTTAGCGTCACTTTGTAGGATGATATTAATTCGCGCTTTGGGGT
>JAFMDL010000043.1 GCA_017857255.1 Puniceicoccaceae bacterium
CTCCACGACAGTGTCGTGCCCAGCGGACTTCTCTCAGAATCCGATTTCCTAGCAGGCTACAGCGCGGTCCAAGCAATGCCTGGCCCTATATTCACTCTTTCAGCCTTTCTCGGCACCGCCAGCCAAGCCACGCACCCACAATGGATTGGCGGGCTGATTGCCCTCTTCGCCATCTTTTTACCCGGCATGCTGCTGCTAGCCGGGCTCATTCCACTTTGGAATCAACTACGCAATAAAGTCTGGGCACAAGCTGGCATCATCGGCGCCAATGCTGCGGTAGTCGGCCTACTCGCAGCCGCTTTGGTTGACCCTGTCTGGTCCCACGGCATACAAGGCTGGGCCGACGGACTCATCGCTGCCATCGCGATGGTAGCACTTTACAGAAAAGTACCTGCCTGGCTGGTGGTCTGTATCTGCGGCGGTTGTGGTTATATCGTCTAATCGAATAAAGAGATCGCTTAACGCAGTATATAAAAAACGCCTCCTTTTCAGGAAGCGTCTTTATAAAAACTTAACTGAAGGGCCGTTTATTTATAAAGCCTGCGCCATGAAATTAACGCGCCGAGTGAAAATCTCGCCGTGCTCACGCACTACTTGGTCTGCAGTTTCCGGAATTCTGTTTATATTTTCCAACATCTCTAAGCCTTCATCAGAAACCACTGTTAAAATCACATCTGCATATAACAGCTGATTAGTGCTCACTCCTGAGCCACTGGTACCACCAAAGGCATAATCCATCGTTAACTCTCCATTCGCATCAGCATTCACTAAGTCTGCCACTGGTAGCGCAGGAGTTGTGGTCGCATCCAGCTCATAAATAAGTACCTTAAACTCCACAATATTACTGACCAAATAATTGGTTTCGGCAGTAATCAAGCTGTCTTCCCAAAGCCCACCCTGTAGAGATAATTGTGGACTATTTGAATCATTCGAAGAGCCCATGTAGTTGTTAAATGTAGTCTGAGGATCAACGACCATACGATACAATGCATACATATCTGGGCCATTGTTATATGATCTCTGATACGATAACCGATACCCAATCGCACAAATATCACCTGGGATTGTAGCGCCCGCAGCATTTTTGGTAGGACGATCCAATGCGGGTGAAAAGAGCTTCAGCCCAACGGTTTGATCATTCGCTGTATTGCTATTTATTGACCCAGAATAATTATCTTCTAAAGGCGCATCCACACGCAACCACTGTTGCCCGTTATTACGGAAAACCGCAGTCTCCAAATCTTGCGTAATCAAGTCCATCGCAATGCGTGCTTCCGCATTGGCCGATAATTTACCAGATGAACGCGTCCACACTTTTAGAACTTCGCTGGTGATCTGAATAACCAAACCCACCAGCACCACCATGATAACGGTCGCCACCATGATTTCAATTAGAGTAAAGGCACGCTTCGCTGCGCTTTGTGTTCTATATCGCAATGTATTCATAATATAGGTTATCGAACAATTGCAGTATTGTATGTGAAAATAGGCTCTTCAGTACTGAGTGTATTGAGATTGCTCACAACATTGAAATTAAGTGATGGATCCTCAGCAAAAATCCGTACTTCCATCGCAAATGAGCCTTCGGGATATGCCGCAGGGGTGCTTGCATTCATTTTGTAACGAGGGAAATTTCCAACTCCTGCGTCTGTCATTTCTGCTGTCGGATTGACAGATGACGGTGTGAGTACTGCTCGATAAATAGTACCTGCAGCTAACATATTAGAACCCGAATATATATCGGCTACGCTAACCTGCGCTGCTGCGCTCGTCTCTGCTACAAAACCAATCTTGAGGGAAATCAAATCATTAGCACCATATGCGCGAAATACTAGTAAAGTTGCATGGTCCTGAGATACTGCATTATAAATCGCATCGAATTTGGATGCTCCAGGCGCGATGTCGTATGAATTTTGTAGAAACGCATTAATTGTATTCACAATCGAAGCGACTTCGTCAGTCTTTTCCACTTCATCAATCGATTGTAATGTTGGTCCAAGTAAACCAACAAGTGCCAAGACTGTCACTAGGAAGATACCAATCGCTAATACGACTTCTATCAGACTGAAGCCTTTACGTGACATAAAAAGATGGGGTCGGGATATACTCATTGTTCTACTCTTCGAAATGTTATTTCACTGCATCTGGATCAGTGACAGGAGTCGTCGTACCTGCTCGACGGAAAATTAAAGCCGCTTTCAAGGAAGCAGTTTCGCCAGCACTATCATAGGGCACGAGTGCACCTGTAGCATCCAGATTACCTGCACGGATCGGCAGCCAATCATTTGCATTAGCAGAAGTGCCATTGCTGTTAAATGTATAGTAATAATAATTCGAGCCCGACTCCGACACAGCATTAATTCGTGGATATTCTAAATTCATTCTACTGGAAGACGCAGTAGACAGTAGTGTAGGATCAAAATAAATCCCATCTGGCAAATAAGTTCCTTGAGTCGCGGCTATCCATTGTCCGGAATTATCATTATCTTCATAAACAATACCGAAGAAACGACGATATTTTTCTAAATCACTAGGGTCATTATTTATAATCAATCGTGTCTCAGCGTTTTTTAAAATCGCCTGTCCTCGCGCTCCTTGGGCAATGCCTGAAACGATTCTGAGTGACGAACTCAGCGCCGACCCTGCACCAGAGTTGCCGCCGATAAATATAATAGACGAAGCAATTAATATAATACTAATAACGACCAACAACTCAATCAGAGTGAAGGCCTTGCATCTAGCGAGTTGCGTTTGATTAAGCATGTGTAATTTGTATCATTAATCCCAAAGTGCGTAACCAGGGCTACCAAGGCTAGTATTTGCTTCAGTCCAAGCAGTCACATCTGTACGAATCGGGTTAGATGGCTTTGCCGGTCGTTGCCCTGAAACATCAGGTGTGATGAATCCAGTGCCATCGCCATCAATACGGATTTTAATCGTAGTGTTATTAAAACGATCCGCAAGTTGAGTCAGACTAACACTGTCATCATCGTTTAACAAAAATTCTGATTCTGAGAAACTATGAAAACCAATCCGTCGCCGATTGCCGCCCTCCGCCTTGGATGTTCCAGAAGTCGCATTACGCCCCGATAGGGTTTCAATAAACAATGTACTCTCACTCGATAAATCAACCGTACGGTCACTCCCACCAGTTACGAATGGGTAATAAGAATACTCACCCTTAAATAGCTGTATGGCTGTAACGTAATTGGAAAGCTGCGATTTCGACGCAGCTATGTTTGCTTGTTTCTTCACTGATCCAACTGTAGGGATCAGGATCCCGGCAAGGATACCAATGATCGCAATGACCATCAGTAGTTCAATCAAAGTAAAAGCGGAGGTGTTACGTTGTAATTTATTCATTATTCGCCTGAGTAAATGTTATCGATATTATCATCTTGATCACGAAAGTTTGACATTTCGCCTGAAGCCTCTTCGAGACCAGTGCTACTAGCTTTCCCATCGGGCCCCAACGAAAACAAAATATAACCAAAACGCTCCCATGGACCACCCGAAGTGCCAAGCGTATGCGATGAGGGGTCTTTATAAATATAAACGTATGCATTCCCCCATGGGTCGGTAAAATAGGTCGTCCCGCTCGGCGAAGCTTCTGTAGCACTGGTGGGCCAGTCCTGACTCAGGCTCAACTTGGACACATCCAACACTGACTTACTATGTGTAAATTTTTGCCCCAGCGAATTCGTCCCTCCGTCTTGCGTGCCATCCACAGCTTGCCAGCCAACCAATGTTTTCATCAAGCCATGTGATGCATTCCTTCGATTCAAATCAACAGCCACATCAGAATTTCCCACCCAAGGGTAATCTCCAAATTTGGACTTGTAGCTTTCCAATGCCTGCGCGATCACAGCGAGTTCGGCCTTGGCTTGTGCTCGCGCTTGAGCGTTTTGCACGCCGCGGGAAATACCAAAAGTGATTCCCGCAAGTACCATGATCACAGCAATGACCATTAGTAGTTCAATCAGTGTAAAACCACTGTTCGTAGGGCGCTTTTGCGCAGGAGGATATACAGAATAAGGAGTTTTAGAAAACATGTCTCATGGGGATTACGACAAGGAATCGAGCGGTTTAACCCGCTAAATACATACTATCGCGCCAAACATAGACCTCTGTCAATATTGGATAAGGTGTAAAGTGACTTGTACACCTAGATTCTAGGCCGACAAAAAATAGATGAGCACCTGTTCTAGGATCTTTTCCCACCTTCTTACTTTTCTACTTTGCTCCTTCACTTGCACCAAAGGCACCCAGTTCAGTCACCCCTGCGGGGCAAGTTCGGCAGACCTCACATACCATCTACGCGCTACTCGCGCTTCGTCCAACCTTCACACCTTCACACCTTCTTCTATCCCGCATATGGCTTCTTAAAGATGGCCCCGCTGCGGCGGCGCTCGGCGATCCGCTCCACATCCTCCTCATTCATTGGTGCTGGGAAGCTGGTGGCTGGGTCAATCTTCCACTTGGCAGGCTTGAGGTCGTGGTCGAGTGCCACACGATAGTCGAACACAAAGCAATCGCCTTCCCAGAGGCTGGTTTCTTTAGGCATCAGTTCCATATAGCGTAAAATGCCGCCTTTTAAATGGTACACATGCTTAAATCCTTTTTGCTTTAAATACGCAGTGGAACGCTCACAGCGAATGCCGCCGGTGCAATACATCGCGATCTTCTTATCTTTTTGCGCCGCGAGATGCTCATCCACAAATTTTGCAAATTCAGTAAAATCCTCGGTATCGGGATTGATCGCCCCCTTAAACTTTCCCACACCGACTTCGTAGTCATTGCGTGTATCTATAGTAATCACTTCCGGGTCTGAAATGAGATCGTTCCACTCAGCTGGGTCCAAATAAGTGCCGACTTCTTCGCGAGGGTCTGCACCTGCTTGACGAAATGTCACAATCTCAGGCTTCTTTTTGACCTTAAATTTAGGGAACGGGCAAAAGTCAGCAAACGAATATTTCACTTCAATCGCGGCGAAGCGCGGATCCGACTTCAGCAGTGCAATGGTGGCATCCACCGCCTCTGGTGAGCCCGCACACGTTGAGTTGATTCCCTCATTGGCAAAGATAATCGTACCACGCAGGCCTACCTCTAATCCATGATCGACCATACGCTCGGCCCACTCATCGCGATCGGGCAATTCGACGAAATGATAAAAAGCTGCAATTTTCCAAGATTCAGACATAGTACCGCAGGTTTTTGAGGATCAAAGCGGCAAAGCAAGGCAAAAACCACTTTTAAATCTTGTCATCTACCGCCGACCTGTCAAAGCCCTCCGCCTCACTTCTGGAAAGCCCTTTTAAATAGGTCTCTTTCTTCACGAGCTCAAGTATCGGTAATATCCGGTCAACGGGCATATTACAGATATTATGGACATTAAGTTTACTGACCTCGGGCTACGCTCCGAACTAATTGAAGGGATTCAACGCCTCGGCTTCGAATCGCCTTCACCGATTCAAGCAGAGACGATTCCTGTCGCGCTCAGCGGCAAAGACATCGTTGGGCTCTCGCAAACTGGCTCTGGTAAGACCGCTGCTTTCGGGCTACCAGCGTTAAACATGATCGAAATCGATCGCAAAGAAACTCAAGTGTTAGTGCTCTGCCCCACCCGCGAGTTGGCAGTGCAAGTCTGCGAAGAGATCAATCGCTTGGCTACTGCATTGCGGGGCCTCACATCAGTGCCAGTGTATGGTGGCACTCCGATTGACCGCCAAATGCGAGCACTGCGCAACGGGGCACATGTCGTGGTCGGTACTCCAGGCCGTATTATGGACCACTTGCGCCGCAAGACATTACGCACTGATGCAATCAAGCTCTGCGTACTCGATGAAGCCGACCGGATGCTCGATATGGGCTTTCGTGAAGATATGGAAGTTATCCTCGGCGACATGCCCGAAGAACGCCAAGCGCTGTTCTTCTCGGCAACGATGAATCGTGGTGTGGAAGGCTTGATTCGTAAATTCAGCCGCAATGCTGAACAAATTTCGATCGAACGTAAATCGCTGACCGTCGATACCATCGAACAAACCTATTACGAGGTGCGTAATCGCTCGAAGATTGAAGTCATGTGCCGCCTACTCGACCTTGAGGTCAAACCGCGTGGCATCGTATTTTGTAACACCAAGCAAATGGTAGAAGATGCCACTGAAGCCCTCGCAGCCCGTGGCTATGTCGCCGACCGTATCCACGGCGATATTACACAAGGCAACCGCGAACGTGTGATCAAGCGCTTCAAAGACGGCTCCGTTGAACTGCTCGTTGCCACGGACGTCGCTGCTCGCGGCCTTGACATCGATGACATCGACCTCGTCTTTAATTACGACCTGCCACACGACCCAGAAGACTATGTCCACCGTATTGGACGTACCGGCCGCGCCGGACGCTCTGGCAAATCCGTCACTTTTGTCTACGGTCGCGATATTTATCGCCTCGAAGCAATCGAGCGTTACACCCGCCAAGTGGTGCGTCGCATGCAGATCCCGTCACTTGAAGATGTCGAAGGTCGTAAAGCCGACAAGGTCTTCAACCAAGTCCGCAGCTTACTTGAAGCGGGTAACTTCAAGCGCCACGATGCACTCGTCGATCGCTTGCTCGATGCTGGCCACACCCCGACTGACATTGCCAGTGCACTGTTTAACTTGCTACACAAGGACGACAGCACCACTGGCGAAAAAATCGCCGAAGATACTGAACCCTATTCCGAGACACCTAACCGCAGTGGCGGCAAACGTGGCGGCGGTGGTGGTGGTTACCGCGGCGGCAATCGTGGTGGCGGCGGTTATCGCGGCAACCGCGGCAACGACCGACGCAATGATCGAGGGAACGACTCCCGCGGTAGCGGTGGCGGCAATCGCTCATGGAACGAAGGTGGCGAGCGCCCCAAACGCCCTTTTAAAACCAAAAGCAAATTCGGCGGTGGGCATAGCAGCAACGACAGCAGCAATTTTAAAAGCGCTAGCGGCGGTAAAAAGGACTTCGTCCCTGTAAAAAAACCAGCAAGGCGTTTTAAAAAGCCAGATTAGACGATGTCTCAGCCATTGCAGCTTAGCTAATACTTTCAAAGGCGGACACCATTGTCCGCCTTTTTTATGATTATGCCGACTACGGTGCTACACGAAATCCTCACTCTCGACATTCCATGAATGGTACTCTATTGCGTTATCTTTCAAACGAATCGCCATGTCTGAATTACCCCAAAACACTCTCTCTTTGTCGCAAAAACGAATCATTGCCGCTGGTGTTACTGCATTCGCATTGGCGTTACTGATTACAATCAGCTTCGGCCTATTTGTGATTCTGCAGCAATTCATCCAGACGTTTAAAGACGTCCTACTGCCACTTGCGATTGCTGCAATACTCGCTACCCTGCTACGCCCGATCATTAACTACTGTGAGCAACACACCCGCCTGTCCAAAACCCAAGGCATCATCTTACTATATATCTTAGTCGTTCTGACCCTAGCTGCCACCACTACGATTTTCGTTCCAATTCTCTTCCATCAAATTGCAGAGTTTGCTGAAGCCGCCCCCGCTATCCGTGACAATCTACTAACGTTCCTGCAGCAAAAAACTCCTGCAGCATGGGAATGGTTTCATCTTCGGTTGGGCCAAGCGCCGGATGAATACTTGCAAAGCATCCTCACCACTCATTCGGATACACTCACAGAGGCACTTAAAATGCTACCTGAAAAAGTAGGCTTCATTGGTGGCTCGATCGGAAGTATGTTTGGAAAAATCGCCGCCTATACCATCATTCCTGTCTATCTGTTTTTTATACTCAACGGTAATCGCGACGTCTGGAATGACCTACAAAAACAGCTCAGTTTTTTCCCAGATGAACGCCGTGACGACATCGTATTTCTGTGCCGCCAATTCAGTGAGATCCTCATCGCATTTTTTCGCGGCCAAATCATCATTGGCTTCCTTCTCGGCATCGTTCTCGCCGGCGGCTTTGGTTTGGTTGGCCTCAAGTTTGGCATCGCGCTTGGACTCGCGCTGGGACTCCTCAACATTATCCCGTACCTCGGCACTATGCTCGGCATCCTTACAGTATTGCCACTCGCCTATCTTCAGGACGGTGGAGGTACAAGTCTGATTATTGCCTGCGCGATCATCTTTACAATTGGACAAGTGCTCACCGACTATGTTTTTACCCCGCGCATCATGGGTAACAAAACCGGAATGGGCCCAATGCTCATTATTTTCTCGGTATTCTTTTGGGGAGTTGCATTGGGCGGCATCATGGGCATGGTCCTCGCCATCCCACTCACCGCCTTCTTTTTGGTCTTCTGGCGCCTCGCTCGAGAGCGCTATTTACCTGCACTAACAAAGAATCAAACTGAAGCCTAAGACCTACAACAATCACTTCCAGACTTCTTTAAAATGTCCAACCACACAGATAAACCCTTCGCTCGTCCTGATAACCGTGCTGTCGATGCGCTCCGCACGATTCAATTTGAAACTGGCATCGCACCGCACGCACTTGGCTCTGTACTTGTGAGCTTTGGCGATACCCGCGTGATCTGTGCTGCCTCCATTGACAACCGCGTGCCTGGCTGGATGAGGGCTCAGAAAGTAGAAGGCGGCTGGATGACCGCCGAATACTCGATGCTTCCATACAGTACTCTAGACCGCAAACAGCGCGACATCAGCCGCGGCAAAGCCGATGGCCGCACGATCGAGATTCAACGACTGATTGGCCGTTCACTGCGCGCAGTATTTGACCTCAAGAAACTCACTGGAAAAACCATTTGGATTGATTGTGACGTACTCCAAGCTGATGGCGGAACACGCACCGCATCAATCACGGGCGCCTATGTTGCGGCACAAATTGCGATTCAAAAACTTATCGCCAACGGTGAGCTAGAAGAAAATCCATTCACCGAAGCAGTCGCTGCCGTATCTGTAGGTGTCTACCAAGAGACACCGATCCTCGACCTTAATTATCCAGAAGATAAAGATGCGACTGTTGATGCCAACATCGTCATGACTGGTAGCGGTAAATTTGTCGAAGTACAAAGTTCTGGCGAAGAAGCCACTTTTACTCGAGATGAGCTTAATACGCTGCTCGATCTAGGTGCTAAGGGAATCACCGAAATCAATGTGCTCCAAGAAGCTGCAATCACAGAAGGCCTAAGGTAATTGGCGCGCTTTGGCCAAAGCGGGATCTCCCAACACCTTTGGGCAAAACAGCCTCGATCGAATTTAGTCTGGGTCTTGCGGTACTAGCTAACAACTAACTGCAACTTTTCTGTAACGTTCACGATGTATTAATTAAGCAGTTAATAAAACTGCATAATTACCAACAAAAATATATCATGAAACTAAACACACTCCTCATCTCTGTAGTCACTGCGTGCCTAATTCCCTTACTAGTACAAGCCAAAGGCCAATCAATCAACGGTGAAGGCGAGCAGCGCCAACGCCCCACTGCCGAAGAACGTGGGGAACGCTTTGCTAATACTGATACTGATGGCGATGAACAACTCTCACTCGAAGAAATTGAAATTGCGGGCGCCACACGTTTGGCCGAGCATTTTGATCGTATCGATGCTGACGGTGATGGATTATTGACCAAAGACGAACTGAAAAAGGCCCATAAAATGCGTCGTAAAGGTGACAGGGCACACAAACGTACTGGCCCTGACTCAGACCAATAAGATTCGATAAACCCCACGCACCAATCAGCCCGAGCGCTCCACCGAGCATCGGGCTTTGTTGTGTCGACTAGTAAAATCCTACCTCACACCTTTTTCTTTGCTATCTACAATCCAGTGGCTTACATCCCACATCCTGCATCTAAGTCTTTGCTTTTTACTGCCCTATCGGCACTCAGTTTAATCTTTCCTGCGAGGCCAGCTCGATGAACCTCACAGATCATCACGCACTTTTAGCGTAATGTCCTATATTTTCTCATGATCACGATCAATCAAGTCACTCATAACTTCGGTAAGAAGGTTCTCTTTAACGGCATCAATAGCGTTATCAACCCACATGATCGCATTGCTTTGGTCGGCTCCAATGGCTCCGGCAAGACGACTTTGCTACGTATGCTTATGGGCGAGCTAGAAGCAGACGGCGGCTCGATAGACAAGCCAGACTACGCGAGTGTCGGCTACCTCCCCCAGGACGGCATTTCAGTCTCGGGAAACACACTTTTTGACGAAGCAGAAAGTGCGTTCGGCAACATTCTGGAACTGCAGAAAAAGATTGAACAGGCAGACGAGCAATTGCTCGAGATGGACACCGAGGCTGCCGAATACTATGACTTAATCGACACGATTGGTGAGTGGGAGCAACAACTCGAAAACTACGAACCAGCCAAAATGAAATCGCGCATCGAGCGGATTCTTCTTGGCATGGGCTTTAAGCAAACAGATTTCGAGCGCGATACCGGCGAATTCTCTGGTGGTTGGCAAATGCGCATCGCACTAGCAAAACTACTCCTGCAGAATCCTAGCCTAATTATTCTCGACGAACCGACCAATCACCTCGACATCGTTTCGCAACACTGGGTCGAGCAATACCTCAAACATTATCAGGGTGCGTTAATTGTTATTTCGCACGACCGCGCCTTCCTCGACGAAGTCACCAATCGTACGATGGAGCTTAAACTGGGTAATCTCAACAGCTTCAAGGGCAACTATAGCTACTACGTCAAAGAAAGCGATGCGCGCCTTGAGCAATTGCGCAAGGCCTATGCGAATCAGCAGAAGGAAATTAAAGAAGTTAAAGACTGGATCAACCGCTTTCGCTCTAACGTCAAAAAGGCGAGCATGGTACAAAGCCGCATCAAGACTCTGGAAAAAATGGAGCTCATCACAATCCCACGCGATGAGAAAAAAATGTTCTTTCGCTTTCCAAAATCGCCTCCCGCGAGTGCCAAAGTAATCACTATTAACGACCTGCACAAAGCCTATGGTGACAACATCATCTTCGATGGTCTAAATCTTCGTATCGACAAGGGCGACCGCATCGCAGTCGTCGGAGTCAACGGCGCAGGTAAATCCACCCTCGCCCGAATCATGGCAGGCACTGAACCGTACCAAAGCGGCGAAGTCGAAAAGGGACTCAACACCGTACTCGGCTACTTCGCTCAGTCGCAGGCCGAAGAACTCGACCCCAACAACACCGTATTGGAGGAAGTTGAGAAAGCCTCCATCGGCAACGATGACGCCAATCCCCGCGCGGCTCTCGGCGCACTATTGTTCTCTGGTGACGAAGCGCTGAAAAAGACATCGGTCCTTTCCGGCGGCGAGAAAAACCGTGTGGCGCTCGCAAAGATGCTAATGCACCCCGCCAACTGCATGGTTCTCGACGAACCGACCAATCACCTCGACATCAAGTCTAAGGAAGTGCTACAGGAAGCGATCAATCTGTTTGAAGGCACGGTCATCCTCGTTAGTCACGACCGTGCGTTTCTCGATGGTGTCGTCAACAAGGTCCTCGAAGTCTCACCCGGCAGTACACGAATGCTAACCTGTAATGTATCCGAATATATCGAACGCCTCGAAAGAGAGACCGCTGAGAAATTAGATAAATAACACGTCGCCTAACTTTCGGCTTAGCTTAGATTTTCAGTGACACTAAAGACTATCTAACTGTAATATCATTTTCGAGCGGTTGAATGCTCAGTCACTCTCTGAGTCGTACTAAAATGGACCTGATTGCTCACACAAAGCACTTGCTCGAGAACTATCAACGGTGCTTTGAAACGCCACTCATTGAGCGTGGCGAAAATGAGGTAATGGAACTGATGGCCGCGCCATTTGCAGTACTTTCTCATGGCACGCAAGACGATCCAATATTCAACTACGGCAATCTTACTGCTCAGGTACTCTTCGAAATGGATTGGGCCACGCTTACTGCGCTACCATCTCGTTACTCAGCAGAACCAATGCATCGAGACGAGCGTCAACAATTACTCAATGAAGTCACCAGCAAAGGTTATTCTGAAAACTATCGTGGCATACGTATCAGTGCTAGCGGTCGACGCTTTTATATCGATTCGGCACGTATTTGGACGCTTCGTAACGAATACGATGCATACATCGGGCAAGCCGCAATATTCTCCGATTGGCAATGGCTCTGAATGTGGGTGCAGAACGTCTAGTGCACTGAGTTCGTCTCGATCTCAAAAAAATCGATTGTCTCAGCATGAATGACCAAACGATAAGTAGCGAAAAACCTTTTTAGAGTCATTCGATATTACACCTGTATTCTTTATATTCTTGATCAAATATGATTCCTCTCATTTAATAACGTTTTTAAAATTAACTAATCAAAACTAGGGAGATATTATTATGAAACATGACGGTGAAAACGAAGACGAAAAATACCTTGCTTCCGATGATATAGCGATGACCTTCATACCACCAAAGGGATGGACAATCTGCTCAGGTACATGCGGAAAGCCCATAAAAGGTAGCTCAAATCCAAACGACCTTCAATGCGTTTCATCTGGTACTTGCACAGATGAAGGATGCCAATGCCGATTGTTTCGCGGCAAGAGCAATTACCCTGAAAATGGCTACACATGGGAGCATGTCGCCGATCAAGGTAAATGGGCAAGAGCAGAGGACGGGTACTGGTATCTCTGCGTTTGCACGAAACCAGCTTAGGAGCATTGTTGGTAAATCAAATTTTAGCTGTTACAGAAATATAACCTGCTAGAAGGAAAAAGTGCTGCGAGTTGAGGCTTAGTCCACGCTAGGGAATTTTTTGCTTAGAAGTTGGCCTTGAAAACTATCGGCGAATTCAAGCTTTAGCGGCTACAAAAGATCCGCAGCCAAATCTGCTAACTCTGAACGTACACCGGTGGTCAGTTCTAAATGAGCGGTAATTTCCGTCCCCTTTAGGCGCTGCGCAGTGTGCACCAGTCCATTCGACATCGCATCGAGAAACATGTTGTCCACTTGATACGGATCTCCCAATAAGATGACTTTTGAGCCAGCCGCCATGCGACTAACGACTGTCTTTGCCTCATGCGGAGTCAAATTTTGGGCTTCATCAATAATGAAAATCGTATCTGCTAAGGACCGACCGCGAATATAAGTCATCGCTTCGACCTCAACCATGCCATAGTCAAACAGGAACTGATATGGCTTGCGCGGTTGTTTAGATTCATCTTCTTCCTGCTCAGTATGCGCTGGTTGCTTGGCCATTTTCGACATCGCTTTCTTACGCTTACGATTCGATGTAATGCGTTCAAGTTTCGCTTGATCGGGATCGGATGCAGGTCGTTTGATCACTTTACGATTACTAAAGAGAACTTCCAAATTATCATAAAACGGCGCGATGTAAGGTGCCATTTTTTCTTCCAGTGTACCCGGTAAAGCACCGGTATCCTTACCAATGTGTACCAACGGACGGGTGATAAAAACACGCTCGTAGAGATTGTCATCCCCAATTGCCTGGTACAATGCCATCGCAATGGAGACGAGCGTCTTTCCCGTACCTGCCTTACCCATACAGGTAACGAGCTTCACATCCTCATCCAACATGGCATCCATCAACATGCGCTGCTCATCATTGAGTGGATTAATTCGAATCCCTTTGGGAATCTTAATGCCAACACCACTGCCGAGAATCAAACCGTCTATCTGGCCATCCCCACGGTAACGAGCCGGCTCACGAAACTCTCCGTTACTCAAATAAATGTATTCGTTGATATAAAGATGACTCGTCTGTCCTGGAGAAAGGTCCACGCCATGTTCTTCGATAAAGCACTCATATTCAGTGTCTTCAACGACCACAGTTTTAATACCACCACCGATCTTGGCGGTCTTTACCTTGTCATTCATGTAGTCCTGCACTTCCAAGCCAAGCGCGATACCTTTGAGTGCCATATTGGCGTCTTTACTTACCAAGATCACACGACTGTCCGTACATACTTCTTTGAGAAAGAAACAGGACGCCAATATTCGACTATCCATTTTCTCCATATCCACGAGTGTGGCCCGCAAGCGACTCATGCCCGCGCTCTTGTCATCACCAGAGACAAAATAATCATTAATCACAACAATGAGCCGGCCGCCATTTGGTAGGTCACAGCTCAACGCCGAACTACCCTGCCCTTTCATTTCAGGGGGCACTGCAAGTTTCTCGTCAAATAACGAACGAAGATCCCGGTGGATCTTACGGGCCGAAAATCCTAACTCACCTGGAGCCGACTTTTTACGGTCGAGCTCTTCCAGAACTTCGACAGGGATGGCAACGGTGTTATCCTCAAACTTATGGAGACACTGGGGGTCGTGGAGGAGAACGTTGGTGTCGAGGACAAAAATCTTGGCCTCGTTTTTTGTAGTTTTTTGTTTCGGCAAGGGTTGATTAATATTCGCTGCTAACTCTATTTCGGCATTGTTGTAGCCAAACCTTAAGACAAGCGTAGAGTAATTCAAAAATCCCATTTCGTGCAAGCGGTAAAAGCCAAACATTTCAGAATAAATTCACTATGACTCCTTTATTGAACGCCTTCCAAAAGCAGATCGGCTACCACTTTTCCGATGTTGATTTACTGCAACTCGCGCTCACCCACCCAAGCTGTGACTCGGAAGATGGTGATAACCAACGCCTTGAATTCTTAGGCGATGCTGTGCTCGACCTCGTGGTAGCAGAGACTCTGTATCGCACTCACCCAAACTTTGACGAAGGTGCACTCGACCACATGCGCGCAAGTCTAGTAAACGGCAAGGCACTCGCGGCACATGCACAGACTTTGCAGATCGCCTCCGTGTTAAAAGTCAGCCAAGCTCAACGGCAGCATCATCCACAACCCAGTGCCGCTATGCTTGAAGATGCCTTCGAAGCATTGATCGGCGCGATTCACATTGATGGCGGTATTGATGCCGCTCGAGGCGTCATCTTAAATCTTCTAACGGACGCATTGCAGGCAGCAGCTCAATCAGATCAACAAGGAAACCCCAAGGGCCGCTTACAAGAATGGGCGCAACAGCATCACGATGGAATAGTGCCAGACTATATAACTCTCCCTGAACAAGGGCCCGACCACGCGCGTGTCTACAGCGCAGCAGTCGAGCTTCAGGGGCAGGAACTCGGGCGTGGTCAAGGCAGCTCTAAAAAAGCTGCCGAATCAGCTGCCGCGAAAAATGCCTTACTCCAGCTGAATCAATAATGGTAGCAGACCTCATAGAATCCGCCGCTCGTAGATTGTATCTCGGCGTCTGTCTAGAAGCACGAGCTGCGTTAGCAACCACACTAGCAAAACTACGTCCCAAGCAAATCAGCGTACTCTTGGTAGCTGACCCGCGCCGCGCCCAAGAACTAACCACTGAGATCGAAACCTACAGTCAATGGCTTAGTCCCAAAAAAACCTTACAAATACTTCACTTCCCTGAAGCGCCCCCGCCTGACATCGATGCCACCCGCAGAGCCGACCGAATCTGCGAACGCCTCGCGGTGCTCAGTACTTTATTAAGCTCGAACCAACAGACGCGCCTGCTCATCGCTACCCCCGAAGCCTTACTCGGCGCGTGCCCTGATCGGAAGCAATTTGAAAGCCGACAACTGAAACTGCGCACTGGTGAAGGCCACCCATTTAAAGCCCTAATCAACACTCTGACCCATGATCTCGACTACGACTCCGAGGCACTCTGCGAGCACCCCGGCCAACTCGCTACACGCGGCGGCCTGATTGACATCTATCCTTTTGATGCCAATCAACCTTACCGACTCGACTTTTTTGGTGATGAAATCGAAAGCATCCGAACCTACGACCCCACCACCCAGCGTACACTGCAAACAGTCAGCAGTATCACAATCTCTGCTGCCGAAAGCGCCGGCGATGCCCAGTCCAGCGACGGTAAATTACTCGACTATTTGAGCAATGGTCCGATCGCATGGCTAATTGAAGACCCCTCGCAACTCATCCGCGAGCACCCTTACCGCTTTGAAAAGCTTGCACCCCACAGCGGAAATATTCGTAGTTTTTACCAAGTATTTAAGCTTAGAGCATCCGCCCATGACCATCATCTTGGTATTTGCTCCGTGGATACAGATCCCGTGCTCTTTGTAGGCGCCGAGCGCATCGAACTCGCTACCGAGCCCACCGCCAATTACCGCCTGCATACTGATGCAGTGCAAGTCGGATTCGACCGCTTCGAATCTGAGCAAAGTGCTCGCAGCAAATTTGAAGATTGCCTCGCTGACTGGGCGAAAAAAGACAAACGTACCCTGTACTTTGTTACCGCGAGTGAGAGCGAATCAAATCGCATTGCCGAATTACTCGCCGAAAATCCACGTACGGCGAAGCTTAAGCCCAAGTATTTAAATGGTACGACCTCAGGGGGATTTATCTGCGCGGGCGCGCCTGCATGGCTGCCACTCATGCAGGCCAATACCTCCACAGGCATCATACTAATCACTGACACCGAATACTTTGGTCGTCAGCGGCGTAAAATAAATCGTACACAAGAGCGAGCTCGGCCGACCCTCTCGCAAGTTGATCAACTGCTCGATTTTACCGAACTGACGGATGCCGATCCACTGGTACACCTGCAACACGGCGTATGCCTCTTTCGGGGGCTAAGCAAATTAGAAATCCAAGGTGGCTCAAAAGAAGTCATCAGTGTCGAATTCGCAGACCAAATGACGGTTCACGTGCCACTGCATGAATCACACTTACTAACACGCTACGTCGGACTAACCAAATCTAGCCCCAAGCTCGGCAAAATCGGCGCAGCGGCATGGGATAAAACCCGCGCCGCCGCCGAAGTCGCGACGCTCGACTACGCCGCTGAGTTACTCACGCTCCACGCGCAACGCGATCAAAACGGTGGCTACACCTTCCCGCCTGATCACCCATGGCAAGCCACCTTTGAGGGCGCCTTCCCATTCACCGAAACTCCGGATCAACTCACCGCGATCGAAGCGAC
>JAFMDL010000006.1 GCA_017857255.1 Puniceicoccaceae bacterium
AATCTGCAAAGGCCTGCTTGTTCGCCCGCTTGATATCCATGAAGCGCTTCTGAAATTTGATATCGTCCGCAAATTTGGCAATGCCTTGCAATTGATCCAAGTGCTTCGGCCACTGATTACCAACCATCTCCGTGATCAAATTGCTCAGACCAGGATTACACGCCAGCAACCAACGGCGTGGCGTAATCCCATTTGTCATATTGATCAACTTGTTCGGGTACAGCTCGTGGAAAGTGGCAAACAGATTCTTCTTCAACAAGTCTGTATGCAGCGCTGCCACACCATTGACCTTGGTCGAACCGACCACTGAGAGATAGGCCATGCGGATCATCTTCGGGTAGCCTTCTTCAATAATAGATAGCTCCTGCTTTTTCGCACCATCGCCAGGCCACTTCGCCTCCACTACGTCCTGAAGGAACTGTGCGTTGATCTCATAAATGATTTCCAAGTGGCGGGGCAGCACTTTTTCAAACAGTGGGACACTCCATTTCTCCAAAGCCTCGGGGAGTAGCGTGTGGTTGGTATAGTTACATGTTTTACTGGTAATTTCCCACGCCTCATCCCAGGTCATGCGATACGTATCGATCAACAAACGCATCAATTCCGGTATTGCGATGGCCGGATGTGTGTCGTTGAGCTGAATCGCGTTAAACTCAGGGAACTCTGACCAGTCACTGTGATGCTCAAGGAAACGACGGATGATGTCTTTCAACGAGCAACTGACGAAAAAATACTGCTGCACAAGGCGTAGCTCTTTACCATTTTCAGTCGAATCATTTGGGTACAAGACCTTGGAAATGGTCTCGCCCATTGCCTTCTCGCGCACCGCTTCGACATAGCCACCTTCGTTAAAGATATTGAAGTCAAACTCGCTCGTTGCCTTTGAATCCCAAAGTCGCAGAAAGTTAACCGTCTCACCGCCGTAACCGACGATTGCGATATCGTAAGGCACACCCTCGATCGTCTTTTGATCCACCCAAACAGGGCGGAATGCACCTTTGTCATCGACGTGATGCTCGACGCGACCATACAGCTGTACTTCTTGTGCAAAATTCGGGCGCATCACCTCCCATGGGCAGCCCTTCTCCATCCATGCATCTGGATGCTCGATTTGGTAGCCATCCTTAAACTCCTGACGGAACAAACCAAATTCGTAGTGGATCCCATAACCAATCGCTGGCAAGTCCAGCGATGCCAACGAATCAAGGAAGCAGGCTGCCAAGCGGCCCAAGCCGCCATTACCAAGCCCCATATCGGACTCTTCGTCTGCGATCATATTAAAGTCCTGGCCAAGCTCGCTCAATGCATCACGAGTTTGCTCAAACAGACCCGTATTGTGTAAGTTATTCACCAATAAGCGCCCCATCAAATATTCGAGACTTAAGTAGTACGCACGACGTACCTTTTTTTTATGGTGCACCGCCTGCGTCGTCATGAAGCGATCCAACACTCGATCACGCACTGCCGAGCAAGTGGCAGTCCACCATTCGTCTTGAGTCGCTTTTTCTGGGTGCCGTGCCAGTGTAAAACGTAAGTGGTTTAAAATCGACTCCTTCATCGAGTCCTTGCTCGACTCGGTACTAAAGCGGAAGGATTTATTTGGCGACTGTGCTACTTTCGCTTTATTAGATGCGTTCTTCTTGGCAGCTGGTTTAAGTGCCTTCTTAGCTGTTTTAGTCATAAAATATATATGTGTAAAAATTATTTAAGCGACTACGACCATAAGCCGAATCAAATACGTTGAGATACTAACTACTTACCTTGCAGTTGAAAGAGAGAAAGCAAAAAAGACGCCAGTTCATTCAACAGTTACATTTCACTCCATGCGGACACTTCATTTAAACGATTCGTGACAATAAATTTCCGATATACCTGACAAATTTCACGCTCAAATCACTCAGCTAAGTCGCTAATACGCAAGGCAGCAATGCCGCATCCTTCATGCCGTGAATGATCTTCTTATCGGCTGGGCACAAGGTCGCCAAGACGCCATGTAATTGAGCGTGATGCGCTTTACTATCCACGAAATAATACGGACACAGGCGCATACGCCCCTCCATTTTATAAAGGCTGCCATCATCGCGATACACTGGGTGCCGTAAGCGACGTGGTTTTTCGTACGTCTGCAAAATATGCAGCGAGGTATCTGCAAGTGCAACTGCTTGCTGAATCGCATTTTCCCAAGCTGCCTTCGACGAATCACTGCCTAGTGTCACACTTCGCGCACCCCAAGCGCTCTCATGGAAGCCACTGATTTTAATAATTAAATTACGCTCTTTCTTGCTCGCATCCGCAAGTTGCGTCCACCGCGTCATCGGCTTACCCGCAATTAAAGGTGCATCGAGCACCGCATTGGGTGGTAGTTCCACTGGATCCATAATCCAGGTCCGCGGAATCACCCGTTTCAGCACTCGATACGACGCTTTGGGTAAAGTCTCCTGCCAAAAATCCTCCAACATATGGTGGTGAAACAATGCTAAGTTGAGCTTCTCCTCCTGAAATGGCCGCATCGGTGGAGTCAGACTTAACTGCGATTCGCTGCCCGCCTGCAATAGGTAGTCTGCGATCGGAACGTTGGCTAAATCAAACAACTCCCAAAAACGATAAATCACATCCACTTGCTGTGGCTCGCCATCCATCGGTACACACATCGTACCTCCCAGCGGCATCACATCGTCGGTATGATAAACATACACCTTACGCCCCAGCGCTCTTAACTCTTGAGCGATCCACTCCATCTCTGGGCGATATGTCGCGGCTTCATCGCTGACTAAAATCGCGATCATCGGCGCTGCCCTATCTGGCGCGCGACTGCTCAATGCTTGATAAAACGCCTCTATCATATCCTGAGAGCCCGTGCCAATTAAAGCATCACCGTGGACGTCTGAATAGAGCCGATTCAAAAAAGCGGTGAGTCCGATTCCGCCCGGCACCGAATCAATCTCGGTCAATGCAAAGCCATCCTCGGTGACCAACAGATCTGGGCGCACCACCATCGGCGTGAGTCCTCGCAAAGCCTTCGAGCGAGCATGCTCAATCAATGCTTGAGGCTTACCGCGATCTAAATACTCAGCGACCCAAGGAGCCTTCAGTTCCCGGTTGCGCAGTAAGTTTTTATCCGTCGCCGATCGTATATATAAAGTCTCATGCGCGCGGTAAAAGTCATAACAAGCTTGTCCGATCAGTTCGATCTCCGCTACCTGCTTGGCATTCAGGGCGAATGCCTCCGGCGAATACCGCCAAGTCTTGTTTTCAAATAAGCTTTGTTCTGCAAACGCTTTTAACACCGCCTCATGACTCAGGCGATTCACCATCTCTGCAGGATTACTCATCGCCAAATTCTCTCTCAGCGGCCGACTTGCGCGACATTGGACCACCCGCTCTCAACCAAGCATGAATAAAAGGATCCAAAGCCCCGTCCATGACTGCCTGCACGTTACCCGATTCAACACCCGTTCGAAGATCTTTAATCATCTGATACGGTTGAAAGACATAGGAACGGATCTGATTACCCCACGCAATATCACCCTTCTCGCCATAGAATTTCTCCATCTCACTGCGCTTCTCATCTTCCTGTTTTTCATACAGGCGCGACTTTAAGGTACGCATCGCAGTGGCCTTATTCTTGATTTGTGAGCGATCATTTTGACAGGTGACCACGATCCCGCTCGGAAGATGCGTCAAGCGCACCGCAGACTCCGTGCGATTCACATGTTGCCCACCCTTACCACTAGCACGATACACATCGGTACGAATGTCCGACGGATCAATCTCGATCTCGGCATCGTCCTCAAGTTCTGCAATCACATCCACCGATGAGAACGAAGTATGGCGTCGTGCATTTGAATCAAATGGACTGATCCGCACCAAGCGGTGAACCCCGCGCTCTGCTTTCGCAAAGCCGAACGCATTCGGCCCAGAAATACGAATCGTAGCGCCATTAATGCCGGCCTCCTCACCTGGGGCAATATCCAGGACTTCAACAGCGAACTTAGACTGCTCTGCCCAACGCGTATACATGCGTAAAAGCATATCCGCCCAATCGCACGATTCCGTGCCGCCAGCTCCCGCATGCACCGTCAGCAGAGCATTACAACCATCATTGGGGCCACTTAAAAATGACGCCAATTCTAGCTCATCCAATTTGGTCTGTAGCCGCGCAAGTGTCTGCAACACTTCCTGCTGATATGTCTCTGCTTCAGGATCATCTCCCATCTCGTCGACCAGCTCCAACATCGCAGCTAAGTCATCGAGCTCACCTCGAAACGCTTTAGCTGGATTGACCGTCGCCTTTAAACGATTCGCCTCAGCAATGACCTTTTGCGCTGCTGTCTGATCACCCCAGAAGTCAGGGTTAGCCATCTGCGACTCAAGTGCATCAATACGCGTCGCTTTTGTATCACCGTCAAAGATACCTCCATATATGGCCGGCACGACGGGTAACTTCTTCAATTTGAGAGCGGACTTCTGGCGTAATCAAATGCATGTAGTCGATAGCAACAAACCGCACGCAGAATTAAAGACTAAAATGACGCAGCGCTTCGGAATAACGGCACGTTCATTTGTCCTTCCCAATTAATCCAGTGGTTTCAGCATCATTGGTACCATATTTTTCTAGCGTATAAATAAACAGATCCTCCACCTTCTTGCGCGCCCACGGGGTCTTACGGAGGAATTTGAGACTCGATTTGACCGATGGATTCTCGTTAAAGCAGCGTATCTCGATGCGACCGCCCAAACCATCCCAGCCATAATAATCAGACAGACTGACAATAATCTGTTCCAGCGTGTAGCCGTGTAAAGGATTCTTAGGTTGTTCGTGGTGCATAGGATCAATCGAATTGCGCAACGTGCCATATCAGGACGCCAATGTGAAGATTCAAATCATCGCCAAGGTTAACCTTTATTTTGAATTCATCTTACTCGTTGGAGGATCCCTCTCAAGCAAGCACCAATGGTGTCTGCAGATGATTTACAAAATAGCCCACAACACTATTTGTTGAGGGCTTTAAGAAGGTGGATCCAGTCCGCCTTCGCCCGCGCAGCGGGCTACTGCGGGACACTCTTTTTCGGAGCGAAGCACAGCTTCGATGAAAAAGATGGAGGCGCGGGTCGGAATCGAACCGACGATAGAGGATTTGCAGTCCTCGGCCTTACCACTTGGCGACCGCGCCATCTTGAAAATGGATTTTGGGAAGAAGAAGCAGGACACGCATAAAATCAAGTGTATTCTACCAACAAACACGGATTTTTCGATTTGATTTGCCTGATACGTATTTATTCAATGCTTCTGATTGGGATTTCCCCATTCACCCCACAACCATGCTTGTATGCCGCAATTACCCCACCGACGTTCCAGTAACTCTGCATCCACTGCTTCACGAAGCGAAGCGACTAAATTTATTCCGAATCTGGCCCAGTTACAACAGGCGATCAAAGACTTACCAGACCCCGAAATCTGGTCGGAAAACACCTGCTTGGTTGCATTGCTAGTTGATAAAAAGCGGCACTTTATTGAATTCACTCGCAAGCGGATCACTCGTGGCAGTGCTCGTCCGTATCGCTGGATATATGAAGGTAAAGTGCTGATCCGTAAACGCGACAGCGAGGCTTAGTCCCTCAGCATAGATACTTTGCTGTGTCATCATTCGGCATGGTCTGTGCCATGCTACCCACCCTCTTTGCTTGGCATAAAAACAAAAAAGCCTCCGGTTTGCACCGGAGGCTTTTGTTAGAGTTGAATTCTCAGATCGACTACTGGGTCGCTTGGTCAAGAAGGTCACCCAGGTTGGTGAGGTCTTCTGTGCCAGTGACATTGTCGAAGGCTTGGCGTTCCTTAGCGAGATCTTCGTCGCTGTAGTTCGCTGCCTTAATTGAGAGACCGATACGACGGTCGTCTTTGTCAATCTTGATCACACGTGCAGTGACTTCGTCGTCGGCATTCAGTACATCCTTGATCTTCTCAACACGCTCTTCGCTGATCTGAGAGATGTGCACCAGGCCATCGATGTCATTGTCGAGTTCAACAAATGCTCCGTAGCTGGTGATCTTCGATACCTTGCCCTTGACCATGTCGCCGATCTTGAAGTGTGTTTCAATTTCGTCCCATGGATCGGTAGCAAGCTGCTTCATGCCGAGCGAGATACGCTGTGAATCTGCATCCACGTCGAGGACCAATGCGTCGACTTCGTCGCCCTTCTTGACCATCTCGGATGGGTGGTTGATCTTGCGTGTCCAGGACATGTCGGAAACGTGCACCATGCCGTCGATACCTTCTTCAAGTTCGACGAATGCTCCGTATGTAGTGAGGTTACGAACCTTACCACGGACACGTGCGCCCACTGGGTAATTATGGCGAGCCATATCCCATGGGTTAGTGTCGAGCTGACGAGTACCGAGGGAGATCTTCTGCTCTTCCTTCTGCACCCCGAGAACAACCGCTTGGATTTCTTCACCGATGCGAAGTACTTCGCTTGGCTTGGAGATACGCTTTGTCCATGAGAGTTCTGTAACGTGAACCAGGCCTTCAACACCTTCTTCGATCTCGATAAAGGCACCATATGGCACGAGATTAACCACCTTGCCAGAAACAGTCGCTCCGATTGGGTATTTCTCTTCGATCTTCTCCCATGGGTTATTGGCAAGCTGCTTAAGGCCCAAGGAAACACGCTCACGGTCGCGATCAATTTCGATGATCATCACTTCGATCTCTTCACCTTGCTTCACCATCTCAGATGGGTGCTGGATACGACCCCATGACATATCGGTGATATGCAGGAGACCATCAAGACCATCGAGATCAACGAAGGCACCGTAATCAGTGATGTTCTTGACCTGTCCACGACGTCTGTCGCCTGGCTTAACTTCGTCAAGCAGTGCGCGGCGCTTCTCCATACGTTGCTCTTCGATGAGCTCACGACGAGAAACGACGATGTTCTTGCGGTCCAAGTTGATCTTAATGACTTTAAAGTCATATGTCTGGCCGACATATTGATCGAGGTTCTTAGGTGGCTGAACGTCGATTTGAGACGCAGGCATAAAGGAATCAACGCCGATGCTGACGATGAGGCCGCCCTTAACCTTGGAGCGAACACGACCTTGGATGATCGAACCCTCTTCGCAGTTTTCGACGATCTTTTCCCAGTTCTTCTTTTGCTCTGCTTTGTCGAAGGAGACAACAGGGTTGCCTTCTTTATCTTCGAGTTTTTCGAGAAAGACTTCTAGCTCGGATCCGACTTGAAGCTCGCTAATGTCAACGAATTCGTTGGCGTTTACGATGCCTTCTGATTTACCACCAATGTCGATCACGACTTCAGTGGGGCGGATTTCGATGATAGTTCCCTTGATGATGGAACCTTCTACGAGGTTGTCTACGGTGCTGCTTTTCAGCAGTTCTTCCATTAAGCTCATATATATTATATGGTTACTGCACGCCAAGCGGCAGTTTGGTTGAGATTATTGTTGATACCTCTTAAGGCAGAATGCCCGTCAGCGACTGAGATCGCCGTAAGAGGAACGCGAGAAACTAGGTGCGCCCGCACCACCTGCAAGCCTAAAATGCTGATATTCATGGCGCTTAAGCACGACTTAACAGAGGCAAATTAAGCTCATTTACCATTTTTACCGATTCAAACTTTAAACTTTTAGTTTTTCGGCACACAAAGGGAGCATGCTCAACGAACAATTCAGCCCTGCAACGGACAACTCCAGCAACGAAGACAAGCTCGAAAAATATTCCGGAGAAGTCGACTGGACCTATCTGAAGCCGCACTTCGAAGCGGGCTCGATGATTTATGTGGATCCAACACTCGAGTTGAAATCAGCAGGCCTCGCCTTTGCGAACGACGATCAAACTCAAGTCAAAGCATGGCTCAAATCCGGCGACCTGGTGCAACCCTGTGATCTCCACGCGGAACACTGGATACAGACCAATACCCTCTTTAACGCAATGATTGTTCGGCCATTCGTACTCGCGCAACCATTGAGCGACTAGTCTTTTACTTCAATGCAAGCGACTCGCCGAATCATTCACGTCGACATGGACTGCTTTTATGCAGCCGTGGAAATGCGTGAACACCCAGAGCTTGCAGGAAAACCAATCGCAGTCGGCGGTGCCTCAGGTCGCGGTGTATTGACGACCTGCAACTACCCCGCTCGCGAATATGGGGTGCGTTCGGCGATGCCAGTTTTTAAGGCAAAGCAACTCTGTCCTCAGCTCGTCATATTACCCGTGCGATTTTCACTCTACCGCGAAGCCTCGCACAAGGTACGTGACATCTTTGAGCGCTACACGAAACTCATCGAACCGCTCTCATTAGACGAAGCCTATCTCGATGTAACCCACCATAAGCGACGCGGCGCAGAGATCGCTGAAGAAATCCGCGCCACTATTTTTGCCGAAACCGGCCTCAGCGCCTCAGCAGGCATCGGCCCGAACAAACTGATCGCTAAAATCGCCAGTGACTGGAATAAGCCGAATGGTCAATGCGTGGTCTCCCCATCTCATGTGGATGAGTTCATGCGAGACTTACCCGTGCGACGAATCCCAGGCGTCGGGCCCAAAAGCGCAGCTCGACTCACGGAGATGGGCATTGAGACCTGCCAACAGCTACAAGGGTGCGAAAAGACTGAACTCGCTCGTCAATTTGGCAGCTTTGGATTTGAGCTTTACCAACTCAGCCGTGGCATCGACGAACGCCTAGTACAAGCGAACCGTATACGTAAGAGCCTGAGTAACGAGCGCACCTTCAGTCATAATATTGAAACACTTGAAGACTGCGAAGCAGCCCTACAACGCCAATATGGCGAAATGCTAGACGAGTTACGTACCAGTGCCGCGGACAGGAAAATCGCAAAAATTGTAATAAAACTCAAATTCAGTGACTTTCGTCGAACCACGGCTGAAATCAGCAGTCATCAGCCTGAGCTGAATACCTACCTCCGCTTGCTGCGTGAAGCTTGGGGACGGAGTGGAGAACCAGTGCGCTTACTCGGCATCGGCGTGCGCTTTGCCGAAACTCACAGCGGCCCAGAGCAACTGGAGCTCGCCCTAACCTAAAGTGAGTCAGCATACTTTTGAGGATGCTACAGCCAATCATGCAACTACTGGCCACAGCAAACATAGACGCACCCTAATTACCTCGAATCAGCTCTCTGAGCAAAAAAATGGCGCACTTCCTACCCCTAAGAAGTGCGCCAACCATTGTCTACTTTATACCTACTGCATGCAGTAGGATTTATCTGTTACCCCAAACTCCCTTGCGGGAGAAAGTTAATGCTATGAAAGAAGATAAAAAAAATGGATCTCTGCAACCCTTATTTCTAAAATAATGTAAATAGCTCATCGAAATAATTCAAATCACGTGTAAAGCCGTGGAAGAAAAATAGAACACGACCTACACCGCCTAAATTTAAACAAAAAAATGGCGCACTTCCTACCCCTAAGAAGTGCGCCAACCATTGTCTAACTATATGCCTGCTGCAAGCAGCAGGACTTATTTTTATTACCCCAAACTCCCTTACGGGAGAAAAAATATATCTACTTAGAAAAAACGAATCGGTACCCGGCAGATCGCACCAAACATGGTGTTGAAATATGAGCGACCAACATTGCCTGTGTTTATGACATGACTAGATGAATCTGCTAAGTGGAGCTATCAAAAGAACTACAACACTATAAACATCTATCGTGCCAATTTTACAAATTACTCATTTTTTTACAAAAACACACTAAGCTACCTTGAGAACCGTGTTTTTGTTGGCACAATGATCATAATTAAGTGAATCTATGTATTGTTGTTGTACTTTATGAATTTCTCGAAAAATACCGAAGATATCATCGCCGACTTTCGCGGATTGCCCCGCACGACGACTGCGTCTTCGAAACGACCACCAATGCAGTTAGACAATTTGCTCGTGCTACTGACCGAGCGCTACAAGCTCGAGGAACCGAGCGCTGAGCGCACCCTTGTCGAACATTGGGGCGAGATCTTTGGTAGCATTGCTGGGCGCTGTAATCCAGTACGCATCAAAGATGACCGCACCTTAGTCGTCTCCGTGACCAATCAAACGCTACGCTCTGAGCTACAATTTAGGAAACGCTCAATCATTAAAAAAATTCAATCACTGCCAAACTGCAAAACCGTGTGTGAACTCGTCATTCGAGGTTAGAGAAGTATTTCACATAGACCTTAATTGACACAACTGCCTGACCTGCAAATTCTACTACCTACTCTACTAACATGAAAAGCTATCTGGATCTCCTTCGCACTGTTCTCGAAACCGGCACCTACCGTGACGACCGCACTGGCACCGGCACTTACTCCATTTTTGGCGCACAAGCCCGCTTCTCTCTCGATCCAGATTTCCCTCTGCTAACCACTAAAAAACTTCACCTGCGATCTATCATTCACGAGCTGCTCTGGTTCCTCAACGGCGACACTAATATCAAGTACCTGAAGGACAATAAGGTACGTATTTGGGATGAATGGGCAGACGAAAAAGGCGACCTCGGCCGTGTATACGGCGCGCAATGGACAGACTGGCGCGCCAGCGATGGTAGCAGCACCAACCAGATCGAAGAAGTCATCCACTCCCTTAAGCACAACCCTGATAGTCGTCGCCACATCGTCTGTGCATGGAATCCTGGCGAAATCAAACACATGGCGCTGCCGCCCTGTCATGCACTATTTCAGTTCTACGTGGCGAATGGCGAACTCAGTTGCCAACTCTACCAACGCAGTGCCGACATCTTCCTCGGCGTGCCATTTAACATCGCTTCCTACGCACTGCTCACGCAAATGATCGCCCAAGTTTGTGGTCTCAAGGCCAAAGAATTCGTCCACACCTTCGGCGACCTGCACCTCTATGCCAACCACGTCGAGCAAGCAAAACTACAACTCTCCCGAGAGCCACGGGCACTGCCACAGATGAAACTCAACCCGCAGGTGACTGCCATAGACGGTTTCAGTATCGATGACTTCGAGCTAGTCAATTACGACCCACATCCAACTATTAAAGCACCTATCGCAGTTTAGCCTGTATTTATTCGGGGTACTTACCAGCCTCGATGTTATCCACATGAAAACTTTCAAAGCAATCGCCGCCATGGCAGAAAATCGTGTCATTGGTAATCAAGGCGATATCCCCTGGCACCTGCCAGAAGACTTCAAATGGTTCAAGCAAACCACGATGGGGCAAATACTCGTCATGGGCCGCAAGACCTATGAATCCATTGGCCGTCCGCTACCGGGGCGAGAGACCTTCGTGCTCAGTCGCACACCACGCGAAATCGAGGGCGTTCACAGCTTCACCAACCTTGAGATGCTCGATCATTTTGAAACCGATAAAACGATCTGGATCGCTGGCGGCGGTGAAATCTACAAGCAAATGCTTCCCCACTGCAGCGAGCTCTACCTCACTCGCGTGCACCGCACTGTCGAGGGCGACGCACACTTCCCCGAATTTGAAAATAAATTCGAACTAGCAGAAACAATCTTGAAAAACGATGATTTCACCGTCGAACGCTGGGTATCGCAAGGTAGTTAATGCACTATAGCTCAATGTGCATTCGACTAAACCTAACAAGCTGGCCAACAGAGCTGCTGAAATTAAGCCCTGAGTAGGCAACGACGCAAATCGCGGACAACTCAATGATCCCCGTAAAATGTGGGATAAATCATGTGACGCTACTGCCACAGTATAAATACTTTGGACTTACGCCCGCTTCGACGGGATAATGCAAGTATAGAGCAAGAAGAGAACATTCAGCCCAGGCACCAACATCCATAACGTCAAATAAGCGGCCTTACCCATGTCGCGCAGGCGCTTGAGCAATTGCATCAAACCAGCCATGCCGCAGATCAAGCTAGCAACAATTGCGAAAAAGACACCCAACGTACCAAAGGCACCGTGATGAAAATAATCTGGATGCTCGAAGAAATAAATCGCAGCCGAACCGATCGCCGTTGCAATCACAGTGAGCAGAATGAGACGTAATATATATGAAATACGGCCGATGCAGCCTTCAGAACTTAAAAAACTATTATTATTCATGGAATTGATAAGCGAACAGTGAATGTGAATAGTTTGAATTGACAACCAAAGCGCAACAAAAACTTACCATCATTCTGCATACTAAAGTAAACTGCGTATGGTAAGACCTTTCTTTGTGCCACTACTGCACTTCTACATCGAAGTGACCAAACATCTCGCGACCGCTCACCTTCACCTGTGCAAAAACCCGATACCACCCAGGATTTGGCACATTGAATAAGAAAGCTAAATCCGCTTCATTTTCAGTACCAGCACCACTCGAAAGTACACTGTCCATCGGATGCATATGTGCAAAGCCCTTGCGAGCTTGGTCGAAAGCCACCATGTGACCACTCGCCCCCATCACCTCTTCCAAGACAACTGAGCTACCATCGACTGCTGCCACATCTAAATGAAAGCGATAATCAACACCCGTGCGCATTTCCTTCGGAACATTGCCTAGATCAAAGCGTAAGCCATTGACTACGCTGCTAGTCTGTCGCTCAAAAGCCATTGTGCCAGACGTACCAGCTACTTCAATCGTGCCAGTTGCTATGATTTGGCGGCGCGTACGTAGTGGCACAATCTCGGTAAATACCTGATACGCACCTCCACGATTCGGCGTGAATTCGAATGTATATTGCCCATTTATACCATCTGCCCGAGGGTGCACGTGATGATAATCCTGCAGTGATGGATCAATCACCATGACATGCATCTTTTTTGTATGTGTCACCGCTAGCTCATACGGGGCAATTGGCGTGCCACCGGACGTTAGCAGCTCTAGCATCACCGTTTGCCCGCTTCCTTGTACCGCTGACTCATTCTCTAAAGTCAGCTCCATCTCTACTGGATATTTCAAACGTGTCAGATCCAAGAACCCCGCATGGTTGGTCGCGCAAAACTCGATGGTGCCATCGGGATGGACGATCTCTTCGTAATGCAGGAATCCACACTGCGCGTCTGGTAACGCTCGTAACACAAAATACGTAGCCACAAATAGCATTGTCAGCATACAGATACTTACAATCGGCAACCTCTTATCCAAACGACTCTGTTCTAACTGCAATGTACTCATACTCTGTGTTCTACCAAAAACTTATAACTGCGCGGCTTCTTTTAAAAATTCCTTTACGGACCATTTCGTCCCTTCCTTACGAAAGGCCACGCGCCCATTCGCGTCGACTAACAAGGTCGCCATTGTATGATTAATGGTGCCGTCTTCTTCCATCGTAAGAATGCCAAATTGCCGCAGCAGATCATCGACCAGTTCCTGCGTGCCCGTCAACAGATGGAAATTGTCATGCTCGAGACCATAGGCTTGCGCATACTGGCGTAGAATCCCTGGTGAATCATACTCGGGGTCAAAGGTAATCGTGACCAAGTCCAAATTCTCTAAACCCGCCTCTCGAGCGGCAATCTGCAACTCTGACATGCGCGCAGTTGACGCCGGGCACATCTTGGCAACTTGGCAACGTGTGAAAATAAAATTCAGCACAAATGCCTGGCCCCGAAGTTCACGAATTTGCAAGAACTCACCGTGCTGATCTATCATCCCAAAATTCGGAATATAGTCGCCCTCGCGCACATACTTACGACGACTCAAGCTGGCAGTTGCATTGTGTAAGTGTTTATTCACATCGACCATCGCCTTTGCGCCAATTCCATCCACTGGGAAGAGTTGCTCCAAGTGCCAGACCTTGCTATAACTCACTGCATCGGCTCGAATCAACCGGCCAGCATACCCAATTTCAAGATCTCCCGGCCCCACTCGAAATATCATGACTTGACCAACTGTTAGCACCTCGCGCGACGATTCCGACAACTCCACCTTGACCGCACGAAGCTCCGGCAACACCTGCAAGACACGTCCCTGCACAGGAAATGACTCCGCCACGAGGGCACTGACCGCAATCATCGACAATAACAGGCTATTTAGAATACCACGCATTCTTGCAACTTGCCACGAAACTACGACACATCAAGTCTGGATGAAAGAGAATCCAAGCAAATCTCGACGCACTACCGCAGCTTTATTTTAATCCCGCGACGCAGATAGGTAGGCACATCGAGGTCTTCATCCTTATAAACATTGCGGTCAGTCTTCTCAAAATAACCGCGCTGCGCATCCTCTTCATTGAAAGTGAACTCATCCTGACCTTCTGCCACGGCTTTTTTCTTACTCAGTAGTTTCGATATATGCACTGCCCGTTGCTGTGGCAATTGATCCTGATCTACATCGGTTTCCAGTCCTAGCGTATCCAGTACCTGCAGAGGCGATGTCGACGACTCCGCAACATTGGCATTCTCAGCCTTTGTGGGCGTGCGCTGCTCCATCTCAGCCTTAGCTAATATGCAGATTTCGAGACTTTCGCTGCGGGTGTCATCAATCACTGCACCAAATACAATGTCTTCGCGTGAACCAAAGCGCTGAGACACCTGCGACATGATCTCATTGACCTTTGCAATCCCAAGATCTGCCCCACCAACGACATTTACCAAGACACGGTCCAACTGCGCGGGGCGATCCCCCATATGCAACAGAGGGCAAATAAATAAATCATCGAGCGCGTCTTTCACATAATCACCACCGCTGGCGATACCGGTACCAAATATCGTCTTTCCTCCACGTCTTTGAAAGACAGAACGTAACGATCCAAGGTCTTGATTGATCAATCCAGCCTTGAGCAGCATAATGCACAGTGAATGCACCCCACGTCCAATCCAACGATCTGCAATCGCAAAAGCATTGAGCACGCTGGTATCTTCCTCACCCTCTTGCAGTAGCACATCATTGGGGAGCGGAATCAAACCATGTACTAATTTACGTAGTTCGCCAACACCAGCCTCGGCGATACGCTTGCGGCGAGAGCCTTCAAAATGAAATGGCAGTGTGGCAAACGCCAATACCAGCGCGCCAGTTTTAGCAGCAATTTCAGCAACCACACACGCGGCGGCACTACCAGTACCACCCCCAAATCCAACAACTAAAATAATTAGGTCCATTTCGCCTACTAAAGTAGCGATCGCCTCGCGGTCGGACTCGGCAGCAGCCCTGCCGATATCGACTTCACCACCCGCACCGAGTCCACGCGTCACCGCTCTACCGATGAGCAACTGCTCCTTGATTGATGACTTTGTTAATGCCTGCGCATCCGTGTTGATCGCCGCAAACTGTACCTTATCAAGATCAGCTAATGCGATGCTACCAACTGCATTGGTACCTGCACCGCCGACACCAATAATCTTAATCTTAAGACCGGCTTCAGGCATATGCTCACCCAATAAACTCTCCGCTGCTGTATCCAATGTATTGATTCGTGATTAGAAATTTAAAATATCGCGTAACCGAGGGAAAATCCCAACCGGCTTGGCATGTTGTTGCTCATCCTCTTGCCCCTTTAATGCATAATGCAGTAACCCAAGCGCACTGCTATACTCAGGTACGCGAAGGTCGGGAGAAACATCGCGCGGACCTTCCGATTGCCGCGCGTCTAAGCCAAGACTTCGCCGAGCCACCTCCTCGATTCCTACTAAGCGCGACGTACCGCCAGTCATGACGACACCGGATGCAATATCAGCAGGCACATACAGATCCGCATCAACCAACTGATCTTTGATAATGTCAAAAATTTCCGAGACACGAGCCTCTATAATTTTAGTAATCGCAGCGAGTGGATATTCACGGTCGCCAATAGTCATATCACCATAAAGCCAAACCTTCTCCGTACGATCTTCAGCCTTATAGTAAGCGCGGCCATTCTTGATCTTCGACTCTTCCGCACTCTTGCGACCGACCCGTAAGCCGATACTCAGATCATTCGTAATATGATCACCACCAACGGGCACTACGCCTGTCAGTACGATAAACCCCTTACGATAAAGTACAAAATCCGTTGTTCCACCGCCGATATCAACAACCAATGCACCGTTGTCTTTCTCAGATTCCTCAAGTAGCACCGCGCCAGATGCAATACTAGAAATAATCATATCGCTCACTTCTAAATCAATCCCACTGATCACGCGGAGACTTTCACTGACGATCTCACGGTCAGCATGCACCGACCAATAACCAACCTGCAAGCGGTCACCCTCTTTTGAAAGTGGATTTTCCACTTGCTGCCCATCAATCGAAAATGGATTTTGAATATGGTGAATGTAGGTTCGGTCTGCAGTCAACTTGCGACGTTTGGCATCGACCGTCGCCTGCTCGACATCCGCACTGCGTACAACCGAGTCGGACGAACCAACTGTGGTCGTTCCCACATTAAAGTTGCCCCGTAAATGACTCCCAGTGAGCGCTAAATAGACTTCATCCGTGCGAGTCTTGGCATTCTCCTCTGCAGTCATAATTGCGGCATGCACACAGTCACTCGCAGCTTTCAAATCAGTAATCACGCCTTTCTGTACACCTTTTGAAGAGCATGAGGTGTGACCGATGATGTTCAATCCGGCATCGCCGACAATTTCGCCGAGTAGCACCGTCACTTTAGACGTTCCGATTTCGACTGCACCGACCACTCTGGATTGAGCCATAATAAATAGAAAAAGAACTTTGGAGTTAGAATCTAAAAGTCACGCGTGATCGTTTAGCTCTCATGAGCGTCAGTAGATCAATTACAGCATCATGTGGATGCTTGCTGCTTTAGGGGTAATATTCTATCTACTCTATTCTATCTTCTATCTCCTTTCTAAAATGTGCCGACACGACCACTGCTAAATTGCACTGCTGCGGAACCACGTAAAGAAAGATCGATACGTTCGATGGACGGATTGCCCTGGTTCTTCACATACTTTAAAATATAATTCAATCGATCTAACTGTCTAGAATAGTCAGCCGAGGCACTAAATATGATACGAGGCACCATTGTTGTACGTACTTCGATGACTTGGCCGGGCAGTGAAAGGTCTCCAGAATAATACTCCAGTGACACCACTTTCCAGGTGCGAAAAAATTGTGGTTCAGCAGCTCGCGCCAACTCTAGTAACTCTGCCACTCGCTCAATGCCACGCATTGGAAAAAAGCGACCACCAGAATGTTGATACGGCTGTACAAAAGGCAGATTTTTCAACGTTGCTTTCGGATACCCTAGGCCATCGTACACCACACCATCACGCGCGACGAGCCGCATACGGCGATGCCCATTTGCATCTGCTACTGCGAGGCGAAATGCAGGTTGACGCTCAGATACCCGTATCCGCAAATCACTAGGAAACACCCGCTCCACAGCAGCAGACTTCACTTGTACGTCCGCCTCTAGGGCGGCTTTAAGTGAGTGTATATCTGCCTCCATCATTGACATGCCTGGACGCAGATCGACTGTCTTGCTCAACCAAGTATTAGGCAACACTCCATCTGTATCAAACAAGATACGTTCAATCGTTCTGGAAGTAGGCGTCGTAACAATCGCCTCCTCTTTACCCTTAAACGCGATCCCCAACGACAACAGACTTCCCACGATCGTAACCACTACAAACAAGCCCAGAGAAAATTTTAACCACTTTGTATGTCGACGCTTGCGCGCTTGCGGCGAATTCACACGCGAACGACGAGGACCTGCGAGTTCGCGCCAGCTTTGCTCACCATCAGCCGAGGTGCTTCCCTTCTGTCTACGATTGCCGATCATGCCTCTTTTCCCTTCATATTACGAGCAGAGAACCTTTGAATTGCAGAGGCTACTAGCTCACCGCCTAGCGACTCAAAATTAAAGCCAGCACAGGAAGCACTTTTCGGTAGCAAACTCGTCGCAGTCAATCCTGGCAAAGTATTAATCTCTAAAAAGTACGGAGTGGAGCCATCTAGCAGGAAGTCAATCCGCGCAAAGTCTCGACACCCACTGGCATCAAACAATGCTTCAGCCTGTGTCTTGATTTGTGCCTCCACAGCCGACTCTAGATCGGCGGGACATTGATACTGCGTAGATCCAGTACTATATTTAGCCTTATAATCATACACCCCGCTCGCGCTCAGGATCTCAACTACCCCTAGCGCAGCACCATTAAGTACTCCAACAGTCAACTCTCGACCATGGATTCGTTGTTCAATCATCCAATTTCCATGATGGATTTGCGAAAGAGTGACCCCGAGTGCGGAACGGTGTTCAGTAAAATATAAGCCCACACTACTACCTTGGTCGGTCGGTTTTATAACTAGAGATGTGCCAAGAGCATCCATCACCGAATCTGCCAGTGGCGCGTTCGCACCATCAAAAGTCAGTGCTGCTGGGACACTGATGCCCAACTCCCGAGCTAGTTGCTTGGTTTGGTCCTTCGCCATACATAACCGACTGGCTGCAGCATCGCTTCCGCAATACTCAATCTCACGGGCGTCTAACAAAGTCTGCAAACGACCATCTTCGCCAAAAGCGCCATGCAGCGCTGGAAATACAATCGCCCGTGCTCCATCAATTGAATCAGGAACTGATTCAGCGTCTAAGCGCACCAAATCCACTTTAAAGTTCACCGCCAGTGCTTGAGCAATCGCCTCCCCACTCCTCAGCGAAACCTCTCGCTCAGAACCTACCCCACCAAACAATATTACAATCGATTCTGGATTAACCACAGTCATTTCCTCCCACTAAAGATCCCATATCGCCGAGTACTTCTTCCCATGATTGCCCCAATAACAATACTTCCGGCTCCAACACATAGCCTGCCTTGGTGTAAATCACCGCGCGCACCTGCCGCACTAGTTCGATCACATCCGCCGCGCTCGCACCTCCACGGTTAACGATAAAATTACCATGTACATCCGACACTTCAGCTGCACCCACTCGCATGCCTTTCACGCCACAGGTATCAATTAATTTACCGGCAAAATTACCTTCTGGATTCTTAAAAATACACCCCGCGCTTGGATCTCGAGGCTGTGAAGACTTACGCGAGCTTGAATAACTGTCCATACGCCCTCGAATCGACACTTCGTCTTCTGAATTCACACTTCTCAATATTGCACCCAGCGCAATGCCACGGCTAATCTCTTCGACTGTTCGATACCCGAAATGGAAAGCATCTTTTGGCAAATCCTGAAACTGACCAAACTCATCCAAAAACTGCACGCGCTCAACCACATCAAACATCCAGCTTCCCATCGCGCCTGCATTCATCCGCAAGGCACCTCCAACCGCGCCCGGAATTCCCTCTAGAAATTCAAATCCTGCGATCCCGGCCTTCGCCGCATGACCACAAATTTCTTTTAGACGCACCCCAGTTCCCGCCCAAATACGACCATCGCTTAGCACTTCCGAACGACGCCATTCAGCACTAGAAAAACGAATCACTAAACCAGGAAATCCTTCATCCGGAACCACCACATTCGATCCACGACCGAGGCAAAACGTCTCTAAGCCAAACAGCTTAGCAGCACGCAACAAAGCACGTAAATCGCATAAATTTTTAGGCTCTGCATAAAACTGGGCAGCACCTCCAATACGCATGGTCGTCTTGTTCGCAAGCGGCTCATTTCCCTTCAACACGCAATCAGTAGAGACACGTGTCTTCAAAAAATCAGTCCAAGCCGCATTCAACTCAAAACCAAAACGATGCATCGCAGTGTATAAGCTACCAAATAACTCGATGTCACCAGCGCCAACAAATGCGACCATACTCGGCTCAGTACCGATCGCATCTTTCAACCTCATTATTCCAGCAAGATCCATCGACAACACCTCAGGTGACTCCCCCTCAAACTCGTTGGCCAACTCATCGATCGTACCACCCACGATCTCTTCTTCGTGTGCTGCATATACTGGCAACAGGAAAAGCTGGTCAGCAGATGCGAGTACTTTGGCAAATTCACGCTTAAACTGTTGCGTGCGCGAATAACGATGCGGTTGAAACACAATCACTAAACGTTTATCAGGTACCGTCGCGCGCAGACAATGAAACAGCGCAGCTAACTCTGTCGGATGGTGCGCATAATCTTCGATCACAGTAAGCTGGGCATCGTGATACAGCATCGTCTGCCGGCGCGCCATACCACCAAAGCTAGAAAGTACATCGACAGGCAGATCCACCGACATCCAATTCAACACTGCCAATGCTGCTGAACCATTGACTTGATTAAAATAACCCGCACCAACAGATTCAACCTGCGCCGGAGCAAAACGACCACTAAGTTGCAAACTGCCATTCGTAAGCGGCTCTACCATATAGTCGCCATCCAAGCCGAATGTACAGCACTCGACTTCACCTGTTTCGATAAAACGCCTAGGCAAATCATCCTCTGTAGATAATAATACCTGCTGTTTCGTGCGTGCGATTAACTGCCGAAAAGACGCATCCAAATTCTCTGCATTAGGATAACGATCTGCATGATCCCAGTCCACATTCAGAACGACTGTCACTTCAGGTGAGAAATACTCGATCGTTCCATCACTTTCATCGATTTCTGCAATCAGCCAATCGCTCGTATCATAACGACTCGGAGGCATTGCCGCATCATTGAACAAGCCACCTAGAATATAATTTGCAGCTACGCCACAGTGATTGACTGCATGTGCAATCATTCCGGTAGTTGTGGTCTTCCCATGACTCCCAACTATTGCAATTAAGCGCTTATTTTCAGCAATTTCTGCAAGCATTTCTCCTCGGCGAAGAGTCTTCAATCCGAGCTCGCGAGCGACTACCAACAAAGGATCGTTGCACGGTATCGCACTCGTATACACTACCGTAGTAAAATTGCTCAACTGCTCAGCGAAGACAAAATCTCGAAGTGTTACGCCAGAATCTTTCAGGAAAAGACGGACACGCTCTTGTAAATTATCGTCGTATCCAACAATCGGATATCCAGCTCGCGCCATCCATCCAGCAAGCGGTGCCATACCCATACCGCCCACGCCTAAAAATAGATACGCCTGTTGCTTGCCATTCATCATAGAGCTAGCTCCGATTTCTGAGTCGCAGCTAAAGACCGAGCTGCGCATAATTCTTCAATATCTGATGCAATTCGTTCACTTGAATCAAAACGATCAAGGCGCTCGAGGTTTGATTTAAACTTACTCAGCATCCAATCATTAAAAATCAAGCCTTCGACTTCGTTAAGCAAATTATCCACATGATCTTGCTTAAGCACGATCCCGGCACCGTGCTGTTCATGCATCAACGCATTTGCCTGCTGATGATCATCCGCAGCATATGGATATGGGATCAGAATAGCGGGCGCCCGGCACCGAATAATTTCTGCAATCGAGCCAGCGCCTGCTCGTGAGATCACAAGGTCGGCTGCCGAAATCACCTCTCCCATCTGATCTGAAAATGGCACAAACGTGGCGGTGACAATTTCGCCACTATCACTCACTTGCTCAATCATGCCTGCGGAATTCTTACCCAACCCGGTCACGCAGTAAATCGAAATACCCGACTTAGCCAAAGTAGTGAAATGATCCACTACCCATTCGTTAAGTGCTGCAGCACCTTGACTACCACCAATGAGCACCAATAATTTGTTTGGTACTACGATGCCTAGACGCTTCCATGCATCTGCTTTTAAGGAGTGCTTTACATCACTACGTACGGGATATCCAAAGTAGCGAATACAATCTGTTCGCACTCCCGGCAAGGATACTCCATCGGGCAAATATACACGCATAGCTAAATACTTCAAAAACCGCACTGCCTTACCTGGACGGCAGTTTGCCTCATGCACCGCTACTGGCACACCTTTAAAACGCGCAGCCAAACCTAAACCCAGTGATAGAAAGCCGCCAAACAAGAGTACCAGATCAGGCTTCTCCTTACGCACTAATTTATGCGAAAAAATACAGCCTGAAAATAAGCTCCAACAAGAAGCAATCCACTTAGTCAGCCCACCTGAAAAAGCGCGGCCCGGCGTTTTGTGGAAATTTAAATGCGCATATTTTTCAATCAAAGCCGAATCTACCTGCTTTTGACTAATTAATAAGATACACTCGTGCCCACGCGATTGTAACACCTCTGCAAGCGCAATCCCTGGAGCTAAGTGACCACCAGTGCCGCCACATGCAATGACTATGCGGCTCATAATTCCCGCTGCCTCCGCAGTACTGGTAACTCCCAAGCTCTGAAACCGTTCAAGATAATTCCAGTCAGAACAAACATGAAAACAAGATTTGATCCGCCATAGGAAATAAATGGTAACGACATGCCCTTTGTAGGCAAACAGCCGGTGACCACTCCGATATTAATCAACGCTTGTAAGGTCAAGAAGAGCAATGCGCCCATGACTAATAGATACTGATACAGATTCGGCGCACGCTTCAGTTGTAACACACCGACAAAAAATAAAGTCATGAACAAGGTCACGACACCCAGAGTAAACACTAGTCCGAGCTCCTCCCCCACAATTGCGAAAATAAAATCAGTGTGCGCCTCGGGTAAAAATGACATCTGCTGACGTCCTGCACCCAAGCCAACGCCCTGCACTCCTCCTGCTCCAAACGCAAGGATTCCCTGCCACAACTGATAAGAGCTGTCACTGCGATTTCCCTCCACGTCAAGAAACGAGGTGATACGCTGTAAACGAACTGGGTCATGATATACCGCGACCGAAAACAATGAGAGCGCCAAGATTGCAGAGGGTATCAGAAATTTCAACCGCACGCCGGCGAGGTAAAGCATCAAGCCACCAACTGCACCACACAAAAATGCGGTCCCAAAATCAGGCTCAATAATAATCAAACCACAAATCACAGACAACATGCCAATCGGCACCAGAAATCCACGCAGCATATCATCAAGATGCCGTCGATTCGCTGCCAAATAATGCGCCATCATAAACAACAAACCCAACTTGCCGATCTCGGATACTTGTAAGCGCATCGGGCCAAAATCAATCCAGCGCTGAGCACCATTGACCATTACGCCGATACCTGGCACCAGCACTAAGACTAATAACAATGCCGATCCTCCTGCTAAAATGTATGCATACTCCCGCAGCGCATCCAAATTAACAATCATTGTAAAGGCACCAGCAAAAGTCGCAAAGACCAGCCAAATTAACTGTTTCTTCAACAGCACAGTGGGGTCAGAATGCATCGCCTGGGAAGCACTGAAAAGTACAACCAAACCAAGGAAAGTCAGCGAGATAACAATTAAAGCAATGAACACTCCTGCAGGCGGAATTCTCCATAAGGAATTTCGCGAAGCAGAACGTGGGCTCATTCGGTATTGCTATTGTCTGAGCTAAATGGTGCCAGAGTGATTACTCGTCTTCCGCGCGAACCACTGGAATCTCAACCACATTTTCAAACATCTCGTCTTCGTTTGAAACCTCAATGAACTCTTCTTCAATCAGTGGAGTTGCCTCCACAACACGAATCTCTACCGGACCCTCTTCAACGGCAGTCGCGACTGGAGCAGCGACTGGCGGCTGAGCAGGTGCGGCTTCAACCACTGGGGGGAGGTTCGCAGCACTACCGCTGGCCTTGACTTTCAACTTCTGACCAATCTGCATTTTACGAGGGTCAGTAATCCCATTGATTGTCAGCAGTTCTGTGGCAGACATATCATACTGACGTGCAATAGTCGCCGGGTACTCTCCCGCTTTAACGATATGGATGCCTGATGTATCGGCTGTCACAGCACTTGATGCGGGTGCTTCGGAAACAGAGGCTAAAGCACTACTCAGATTCTCACCCACTGGTATGACCAACTGCTCGCCAACACGAATCATATCAGAATTCTTATTGTTCGCGGCCTTAATCGCTTTCACGGATGTTTTATAATTCGCTGCAATCTTTGAGAGATTGTCGCCGCCTTTTACAGTGTATGTCTCACTTGCGGTATTGAAGCCGGAAGGCTGATACGTATCCGCGATCTCAGTTTTAATCGTCGCCGTACTTTGTTCTACCGGAACCTGAATCTGCTGGCCGATTGAAAGTACGGATTTTTCATTTAAACCATTGGCAGCATACAGCTCCTTCAGCGAAGTATTAAAACGATTAGAAATTGCCCAAAGACTATCACCTTTTTCAATCGTATAAGATTCAAATGTAGGCCCTTCGACATTTACAACATTAGCGGCTGACTCGGCGACAACAGGCTCTAGCTCTGGAGTCACTCCATTGAACTCCGAAAACTCATCGCCAGCAGGACGATTTGGCGTAGAGCGCGCCTCTGCGCTTGCATCGTAACCAGCATTGAAAGCGGGGTCTATACGAGTTGCAGGAATCAGGCCATCAGGGACTGTTGATAAACTATACTCAGTAGCTGAACCAGCAGTTTGATTCTGCTGATAGGTCTGAGATGGCGGCTGTGTCGTACCGCATCCAGGCTGCACAATTAGAATGGCGATAACACCGAGATGAAGACACAGGACAAAACCGAAGACTTTTGAAATTTTCATAATACTTTTAGCAGTTATTTGTAGAACATTAGATTAATTACTATAGAACGCATCCTTCAAACTAAAAACAGTGGAAATGAACGTTTTTCCACGAGCGGAATAGCTCGAAAATTGATCAAAACTAGCAAATCCAGGACTTAGTAGAACAATTGCAGGCGAATTCTCGATTGCCGTGCGAGTAGCCGCCTGCACGGTTGCCACAAAATCAGCGTGAATTTCTACCTTCGCATTCTGTGTACGTAAGCTCGTGGCAAGCGATCCAGCCACCTCCCCGTACAAAAAAGCCGTATTAATTTTTGGCGCAATCAATCGGGCGAAGCTCCCTAGATCTCCTCCCTTACAACTGCCCCCGCCAATCCAAAATAGTGTCCCATGCATTGCATTAACCGCTGCAGCTGCTGCATGAAAGTTAGTCGCTTTGGAGTCATTCCAAAAACTCACATCACCCCAAGTCGTAACTAGATTTAAACGATGCTCAGGAAGCTGGTAACTATTACCCGCAGCCACCAGCGCATCGACCGGTAATTCCAATGCATGCCAAAGTGCTGATACCAAGGCAAAATTTGTTCGCTGTGGCTCAATTTGAAAGAGCGACTCTGGCTCAAGCTCAACAACGCAATTTTGGTCTACTGTAATTGAACCATGACCAGCCACCATTTGAGGGGCAAATTGAACGACGTCTGTCCCCAACACAGAGGGTGCGTTGTCCTTCAAACATTTAAATAATTGAGATTTGGCCGCAAAGTATTCTGACATTGAATCATAGCGATCCAGATGATCTTCAGCAAAATTACTCCAAATTAGGCCGTCGAAGGCTAAACCCGTGCATAATTCTGCTTGAAAAGAACTGATCTCACATACCGCAATGGTCTCAACCTGATTCACCTCGCTGAGCACTACATCACTCAGTGGGGTACCGATATTACCAGCCTCTGCTGCTTTTTTTCCGGCCTTTTGCAGTGCCGCGTAAAGGAATGAGGTAATCGACGTTTTACCATTTGTACCAGTTACGCCCAGCAGCTTACCACGCCAATTTAACGCAGCGAAGCCGAGCTCACTATAGCAAGGTCGACCGCAGCCCTCCGCTAACATTCGCCATGGATGCCGAGCGGCAAACCCCGGACTGAATATAAATAGATCAAACTCGCTCAGCCTGTCCTGAGCAAAATCGTCCGAATCACCGGTACCAGCTTCGTCAAACAAGCAGACTTCCAACTCCAACGCATGCGCCAAGCGGCGCGCTGCCTGCCCACTCACACCTGCACCAAACACTGCCGCACGCTGATGTGCGCCAAGCGTTTTACCGGCAGATGCGTTTAATGCTTTCAAATCAACGAAGTTTCAATGTCGCCAAGCCTGACATAGCGAAGATAAGGGATAAAATCCAGAAACGGATCACCACCTTATTTTCATGCCAACCCTTAAGCTCAAAGTGGTGGTGAATCGGCGACATCCTAAAAATACGCTTCTTACGCAGTTTAAAAGAACCCACTTGCAGAATCACTGAACCGGCCTCCATTACAAAAATACCCCCAACAATAATAAGCGTCAGTGGTTGGTGTACCATAAATGCGATCATACCGATCAATCCACCCAGAGCAAGCGAACCAGTATCACCCATAAAAACTTCAGCCGGATGTGAGTTATACCAAAGGAATGCTAGACTCGCGCCCAACAGGGCCGAGCAAACCACCGCCAATTCCCCTGCTCCCGGAATATAGCTGATAAACAAATAATCGGCAATAATCGTATTGCCCGCAGCATAAGCCATAATGGCAAATGCCATCGCGGCAGTCACTGTGCAGCCGATCGCCAAGCCATCGACACCATCAGTCAAGTTGATCGCATTACTTGATCCAGCCAGAATCAGAAATAAGAACGGCACTAAAAATAGCAGGGACATTTGTGACCACACTACTTCTTTATAAAATGGCACCCAAAGCTCGCGCATACGATCCGCCGATTCTGGGCACAACAGTAACATCAACAAAGCCACTACAGTTAATCCACCTTGACCCACGAGCTTCCATCGCCCAGATAACCCGGCGCTATTTTTCTTCACCACTTTTAAATAATCGTCAAGGAAACCAATTATGGTCAATCCGAGGTAAACCACCAGCCCTGTATACACATAGACATTAGGTCGTGCCCACAGAACCGCACTCACCAGCACTGACGCACAAATCATAAGACCTCCCATCGTCGGAGTCTGGGACTTTGCTGCATGCAACTCTGCCAAATCACCTACTTCGTCTTTCGTTCGCAACGATTGCTTGGCACTCAAGTCTCGCAACTTGGCAAATAACCACGGTCCCATAATAAAGCCGACCCCCATCGCAGTTAGCCCGGCACACGCGGCGCGCAATGTGATATAACGAAATAGACGAAGCGGTCCAAAATAAGCTTCAAAATCGGCAAGGTAACTAAGCATTCTTAATCAATAACAGTGAGAGTAATAAAATTAGCGAAATTCCGCAGGTAACAGTTGTTCGAGGGCATAGGATCGACTCCCCTTCAGAAAGAGCGATCCCTTAAATTCAGCAACGATGGATTTTATTTTTTCGACATCACTGACGCACTGAAGCTGGTCACTTTTGCACCCAGCCTCGACCGCTCCGACAGTGTAAGCCTGCGTCAGTGCTGGTGGCCCAACAAAAAGGACACGATCATGTGGCCCTAATTCAAGCTGCTGCCCCACCTCCTGGTGCAAGACTTCAGCTTCGCTGCCCAATTCATCCATCGCCCCCAGTATGTAACAGCGGCCCTCACCCGCAGGAGCCGCCCTGTTATACGCTGCTATTGCATCAATCATCGACGACGGATTGGCATTGTAGCAATCGATATAAAAAGACTGCGGACCGCAAGTTACCATCCCCCCGCGATCTGAATTGGGCAACCACCTCGCAAGTCGATCGCGTATCAGTGAGTCTGTAATGCAGAGTTCACGTGCAGCGACAATCGCTAGCGCAGCATTCACACAGATGCCGCGACTTGAGCTTGCGACTTGAAAATGTTCCGTACCAAAGTCATTCGTTAAATACAAAATAGTATGCGTCGGAGCAGTCGTATCGAGGCGATAACGAATCACTCGCTGAGGGTCGCCAATTACTGACTCATCCTCTGCAGCGACGACGATTGCCCGATCAGCACAGGCTAAATAAGCGGGGTACTGCAACAGGGCAGCTGGTAAGATCACTCGTGCATTTTCCCGCGCGCGGAGTTGTAATTGAGCCTTTTCCGCAGCCACATTTGCCAACGAACCAAGTAACTCAAGGTGTGCGGGTGCGATATTAGTCACCACTGTCAAATCAGCGTGAATCATTTCCCCAAGTTCAGACATCTCACCTAGCTGATTAATCCCTGCCTCGATCACCGCAAAATTATGCGCATCCTCATCGAGTCCAAACAACGTCATTGGTACGCCAATGCGATTATTCCAGTTACCCGCCGTAGCATGAGTACGCGCTTCATCTAATATAACACGTAGCATTTCTTTAGTGGAGGTCTTTCCACAACTACCTGTTATTCCAATTACTGGTTGAGTAAAGTTCGCACGCACATTTGCAGCGATCATTCCCATCGCTACTAAAGAATCATCCACTACCAATTGTGGTATCGGCGCATTCTGTGGATGCTCGACTAACAAGGCACTCGCACCGCCAGCCACGGCCTGTGCGACAAAGTCATGCCCATCACGCTCACCTCCGCTTAATGCTACAAAACATTCACCTGCTCGGATCCGTCGCGCATCAAAACAAAAACCAGAAACCGATCTTGGCTCAGTCCCTTCCAGCCAAATACCATTTGACCATGCTTTTAATTCCTTTGGATCAAAGCGAGTCATCGTAGTCTCCTTATCACCACTAAACACCCTCACTGTTCAATGCTTTGAGCTGAATAAGCTCACCTGCAACTTTACGATCATCGAATGGAATCACCGTGCCGTCAAACTCCTGAAACGATTCATGCCCTTTACCTGCGATTAACACACAGTCTTCTACTCCCGCCACATCTAGGGCTAGTGAAATCGCACGTTTACGGTCATCGATAAACATCACCTGCTTGGCTGTCTCGGAGGTACATGCTTTACGCATGTCTGCGAAAATTTGCTCTACAGGTTCGGATCGAGGATTGTCCGAAGTCGCAAAAATCACGTCCGCACGATCGAGCACTGCACGTAACATCGGCCCACGCTTACTACGATCGCGATCACCACCACAACCACAGACCACAATTAACTTACCAGGGGTAATTTCACGTAACATTTCGCATGCGTTTTTCAACGCATCATCAGTATGTGCGTAATCCACTAATACATTGAATGCCTGCCCACTATCGATACGCTCCATCCGACCTGGAACTCCTGAAAAGCTAGATAAATGGTCTAATAATACAGCAATATTATAACCTTTAGCATGCCCAATCGCCAATGATGCAAGTAGATTACTCACGTTGTAGCGGCCAAGTAATGGCGAAACCACAGCGATGCGCTGATCAAACCAAATCAAATCAAACTCAGTACGATCAGCAAACAACTGCACATTCTCCGCACGAATCAATGCCGATTTTTTTAACCCAAAGGTAATGACATCCGTAGCACTATCGACTTCTCCACACATGCGTTCGCCATACGGACAATCAATATTGATAGCTACCACTTTAGGAGTATTTCCTGACGCTCCAATAAAAAGGCTCTTTTTAGTTTCATAATAAGCCTCCATCGTCTTATGATAGTCGATATGGTCCTGTGTTAAATTCAGGAAAACCGCGACATCCCAATCGATGCCATACACTCGCTTTTGATCAATCCCGTGCGAACTCACTTCCATGACCGCTTCCTCACAACCGTTTTCCACCATCTGACTTAACAGTGCGTGTACATCAACTGACTCAGGAGTTGTACGAAAAGAAGGTAAAGTGCGGCGACCTAGATCATAACGAATCGTGCCGAGCAAACCGACTGAATCATTCCCGCCAAGTAAATGCTGAGTGAGCATCGATACCGTAGTCTTACCATTAGTTCCAGTTATACCAGTAATACCTAATTTCTCGTCTGGCCTACCATAGAAGCTACGTGACACGAGTGCGAGCGTCTCACGCACGTCTTTAACTTGAATGAAGTCGATCGGAAAATGAGCTCCTAGATCTTGCTCCGTCACAATCATAACGGCACCACGATCTACGGCTTCTTCCACGTAGAAATTACCATCGGTTCGCAAACCACCAATTGCAAAAAACAACGCACCTGGAACGACGCGACGACTATCAGTAATCAAGCAAGTGACTATATTCTCACCACTTCCCTTGCGAGTGAGTAGCTCTGCCTCTTCAATCAGTTGCTGTGCACTAGGGTTCATGAGAAAGTGACGATCACTTTTGACTGGGTTCGCGTTAAGTGATCGAGCGTAGGATTGACGAGAGCTGACAGACGACAGCAGCGTGCTAATTTGAAATTCGGCGAGACCGATCATATCCAGAGTGTTTTAAAGCTAAGAAGGATGCATCAGGTCGCGAAGGACGAATGCCGAGGTATGCGATACAGGCTTCCGCAATATTACGAAAAGCTGGCGCTGAAACGGATCCCCCATACCCAACACCTTTTAACTGAGGTTCATCAACCACTACAGTGATGACCAAAGCGGGATTATTGGCGGGGAAAAATCCACTGAAAGAAGCGACGTGATGCTGGCGCGAGTATTTGCCATTCACTATTTTTTGAGTCGTCCCAGTTTTACCGGCGACTGAGTAATTATCAATTGCCGCCTTACGTGCGGTGCCATCTTTGCCGACCACATCGACGAGCATATCAGCGACCGTCTGTGCCACTTCAGTCGAAACCACACGGCGTTTTGCCTTAGGTGAAAAGTGGACAATATCATTACCCACCGCATCAAAGACACGTTCCGCGATCAAAGGCTCCATCAACACACCTTTATTAGCGATCACCGACATCGCTCCATGGATCTGCATCGGCGTCGCACTCACCGCATGCCCCATAGGTAAACGTGTAATCGTCAGGCCATCCCAATTTTTAACTGAATGTAAAGTCCCGGATACTTCTCCACCGAGGTCAAAACCTGTCTTCTCTCCAAACCCAAATGCTTCTGCATAGTCGTGCAGCCGATTTTCGCCTAATATTAAGCCTAAATGCGCCGCCCCACGATTACTCGATTTAACGACAATATCATGCATAGAGAGTGAATCATATGTATGGTGATCGCTCGGCAGTTTAAGTGAACGCCCCTTGTAGCTCACCCGCTCAACTCCAGTTTGAAAGATATCTTCAGGTGCTACAATTCCCTCGTTAAGTGCCGCAGCAGCAGGTACTATTTTAAAAGTTGAACCTGGCTCGATTAAATCTGTCAGCGCTCGATTACGCTGCGAATCGATTGGATATTTCTTCGTATTATAAAATTCATTGGGATCATACGTTGGGTAATTCGCCATCGCCATAACCGCACCAGTTGACGGCTCGCTAACAATCACGCTCACACTTTCTGGATTGTATTCAGCCGCTAGGCGTGCGACCTCTTGCTCAACGATATGCTGAACCATCAAATCAACACTCAGCGCAACATTTAGCCCATCGGCTGGGGCCACTTCGCGCGCTCGAAATTGCGCCAGCTCACGACGTCGACCATCACGCTCAGTTTCACGCCAACCATCTTGGCCTCGTAAATAATAATCAAAGAAGCGCTCCACTCCAGTAACTGGAGTCTCTTCGTGATTCACATAGCCCAGCACATGCGCCGCTAGTTTACCACTCGGGTACGTGCGACTGTATTTACGATTTCCATACACACCTTTAATCCCCAACTCACGAACTTTGTCATACGTATCCTCATCCAAACCTTTAGCTAGATAGGCCCATTTAATTAGACTCACCGCTTGAGCATGATCGGAGCCTCTTCGGGTCTTCGTCTCGATTGCACGAATGACTTTTTCCAATGGTTGATCGATCAAATTAGCCAACTCAGTGAACTTCTCTTGGTCCGTTTCACGCGCTGATTGTGGATCCACACCAAGGTCGATTGTAGTATGCGTGGTCGCGAGCAAATTACCGCGATTGTCCACTATATTACCACGTCGCGCTTCGACGATTTGCACCATTTTACGGTTGCTTTCGACATGTTCGAGTAACGCCTCTTGCTCCCACACGTGCAAGTAGAACAAGCGTCCGATCAAGACACAGAACGCAAAAGCGACTGCGCTCGAAACGAGGGCTGCACGTGCAGTGGATACAAAAGCTTTACTCATCGTAATACGTCTTACGCGCTACGCTTAATCGAACGACTTTTTTGATAATGACGAGCGAGTTTTTGCAAAGTGCTACGCGACGGGCGAAGTGGTTCCACATCGAATGTCTCTTTAGCATTTTGTACCGAACGGGTCCAGCATTCTAGCAGACCATCTTTAAGCTCTGGCCGATGTTCCGTATTGCGATAATAATCAGATGTAACTTGCATAATAGTACTGGGTTAGCGTGTTGCACTGAGATCAAGAAAGGCTAAATCCATCGATGCTTCGTATGGCTGAGAAACTGCATAAGCACGTCCGGAAGGCAGGTCGTTTTCACGCACCCACACCACCTGATTTTCGAGTGATGGCCGCAACGTGCCAGCAACCTTACCTTGCAACACTACAGGCTGGTGCATCGTGGCAATACGCTCGTCGAGATAACGTAGCTTGCGCACTGTTTCTGCTAATTGCGCTTCGACTTTCTGACTATGCTTCGCTGTACGGGAGATTTGCTGCTGCATCCAAACAATAGCGAAACCACTGACAACGGTGACTGCGATCATCGCGACAATAAATATATAAATGCGGCCGCGGGTCTTTTGGGATATTTGATTCATGGGTAGTAGTAGTAGTAGTAGTATTAATGGTTTGTTAGTTTACGAATGGCACGCATACGGGCACTGCGGCTTCGCGGATTAATTTTAATTTCTTCATCGGAAGGCAGCATGGGACGCGTTGAAACCATCTTGGCCAACTCCACGCGCTCATCTTGTGTTCGATAGTCATTTGTATGCTCTGGGCGACCTGCCATCTTACGGCAGTAGCGCTTTACGATACGGTCTTCCAGTGAGTGAAAGCTAATTGCAGCAAGGACACCACCTGGAGCCAGTCGCTCAAATGCTGCCGGCAGCGCACGCTCAATTGCGTTGAGTTCGTCATTCACTTCAATACGGATGCCCTGAAAGGTACGTGTCGCAGGATTCACTGCCTTGCGACCACGTGGGGTCGGGCCAACCGCCTCAGTGACCAGCTCCGCCAGCGAATGTGTCCGCTGCAATCGCCCTGTCCCGCGTGCATCGATAATTGCCTGCACGACCCGGCGCCAGCGCTTCTCTTCGCCGTAGTTACGTACTGCACGAACAAGGCCTTCCTCATCTGCCGTTTCCAAAAAATCCGCGGCACTGATACCTGCTTGCGGATTCATCCGCATATCAACCGGTGCATCAAAACGGAAGGAGAAACCTCGTTCAGTCTCGTCTAATTGAAAGGAAGAGAGACCAAAATCAAAAAGAATCCCGTCAAAGTCGGTTTCATCCAACTCCCCAAGGTCTCCAAAATTCATTGAATAAAACCGAAAACGCTCACCAAATTCATCACTTACCTGCTTCGCACGTACTTGTGCATCAGGGTCTCGATCGGTCGCAACAAGCGTCACACCCTCGGCTGCTGAAAGCAGCGCGCGGGTGTGACCACCACCACCAAAAGTCCCATCCAGAAGCTTTGCACCTACACGCGGGCTCAACAATTCCAACGTCTCACGAAATAAGACGGGAACGTGTCCCCCAAACGCAGCAGGGTTTAAAGCATCATCGGCGGAAGAGAACATTCAGGCAGTTTTGTAGTATTGTTTGTATTGTTTGTTTTGTTTGTTTGCGTTGCTCCGCACTATCGCGACGAAGCATGACACTGCGTACAGTGTCGGCGGTTTGAAATGGACTGCGCGGTGGAGTTGTGTATTGCCACTGCGTTCGACGTTCACTGCCAGGGTGTGTGATATAACCAGAACTCCGGAAGTTTTCGCGGGAAATTGTTTCGAATATATTGTGCATGGCAGTTTCAGGTAGGACGGATTAGAGACCAAAACGTTTAAAGACTTCTGCCCGTGCAGCTGGATCACTTGGGCCCTCAGCTTGACATGCGTCGTACAGCGCTTCGCTGTGAATACTGAAAGTAGACATCCGCCCAAGCAGCACCGCATTTTTGCCAATCTGAGAATGCTGGATCAATTTCCCATTCAAACTCATACGCCCCTGCTTATCGCAGTTGAAGCTGTGCGCCATCGACATTAATTCTCCAAGCATGCGCTGACCCTCGACGTCTCCCATACTGATCTGGGAAATACGCTCTTCTAGCTGAGCAATCATCTTTGGAGGATAGACTACTACATAAGCCGACGCACCATCTTCGACACTCGGTAAAGCAAGAAACTGATTCTCTTCGCTACCCCCTTTAAGTCGCCACGCAGAAGGAATGGTTAGACGACCTTTGTCATCTAAACTATGGCGAAACTCGCCAACAAATATCCCTGTATTAAACAAACCCATATACGCTTCAGTGAACCATTAATTCCCACTTCGCCCCACTTTGCCCCACTCGTCAAGTTTTTTTCGAGAATCTTTTCCCTGTGAACAAGTTGTTGATAAGCGATTTAAGTAACTTCGAACTAGGGATTTGAGTGACTTATTCACAGTCACAGAAATTAAACCAATACTCGCTATTGTCTCCTCCACATGGCCCCTTTTTGCAAAACTGACCAATCCAACTAGGGAATGCGTCAAAGTGTCACAAAAATGGCGTTACAGCTGACAGATCGTTTCAGCCGATCAGCCGCAAGCCCTGCGAACTAAGATTATCTCATAAGCTGTTAGGCATTAGTCTGCCCTGCCGTGGCATTCTATCATGGCATAAATCGCCACATATAGGTGCATGCTGAGAAACAATCATACCGCAGCATAGATTCTGCCTCTGATTTCGATCCTGATGGCGCGATGCCTGCCCAAAAGCCTCGCAGGCAGATCAATCCTGTGGCTGTACTATCAAGCGCACTTGACGCTTCGCATCAAAAAACTCTGCGGCGAATTGCGCCAACACCAGGGCATCGACTTGGTCTAACTTGGCAGCATGCTCAACGTCATCGTCGAGCGTCAGGCCATAGGTCAAATTGATCGCAGCATGCATCGCCCGAGCGCCGAGCGTCTGCCGTCCCATTGGGCGGGCTGCTTTTAAGCGTGTACGACAACGCGCCAGTTCATCCTCGGTCACTTCACCCGCAACAACACGCGCCACTTCTTGATCGATTTCGGCAACCACATCTGCCGCTTGACTGGGATGCGTGCCTGCATAAAAAACAAACATTCCAGTATTTAGCCCAACAACACGGCTTGAACCCACATAGTATGCCATGCCCTTGTCCTCGCGCACACGTTCAAATAAACGACTCGACATTCCGCTAAACAGTTCGTTGAGCATTTCACCGACGACATATCGTTCATCTTGGATTCCCACATCGGGATAAGCCTGGAGCACCACCGCCTGCTCACGATCCATCCGCTCAATTGCATCGACTGGCTCAACGGGGCCCAAATACGGCAAAGTTAGGTCAGGCTCAAAAGGCGCCGCGCTCAGATCATTTTCCAATAAAGGCTTCAACCGTTGCTCCAAGTGCGCACGGTCGAAATCTCCGCTCACCGCAAGCACCACATTGGGCGCAGTGACCAGACGTTGAAACTGCGCCTCAACATCAGCACATGTCAACTGCTCGAGATCGGCGACACGACCATCCGAAGCAATCGCGAAGGGGTGCTCGCCAAAAAAACGCTCACGCAATTTACGGAACCCATAATCAAGAATCTCATCGTCCTCTTCTTTAAGATTCGCAATCTGCGCTTCTAATTCCGTGCGAAAGGTCGATTCATCAAAAACAGGACAGGTCAATGCATCGCTCAGTAAATCAACGGCTATATCAAGATCAGCAGGTAGTACCTCAATCGCAAAGCTCAATGTATTATTGCCTCCAGTCGCCGAAAAGCTACCGCCAATGCTATCCACCATCGTCGAAATTTCAGAGGCACTCCGGTTCGCCGTGTCTTTCGTCAAAAGCTCCGCCAATAGCTCCGTCACTCCACGCTGATTCGACGGCTCATAGTGCGGTCCACCACGCATCACGCAACGGATGTGCACCTTTGGAAGCCGCTTATCTTGTTGTAACAGCAATCGCGCGCCCGCGCTAAAATCGACCACTTCGAAGGGATCCAGTGTCAGTACTTCCGCTAAATTTTCGGAGCGATCAATATCAGCCTCTGGCTTAGGTCCCAAAGTAACTGCAGACATCCCCTCCTCCACCAAGTAACGACTGGCAACAACCTGTAAATCCTCAGGCTTAATCGATTGCAAACGCTTCAAATAACGTCGCCCGTAGTGAATATCGCCGATGACCACTTCACCTATGCCGAGACGAGATGCCTGCCCACTCATAGTCTTGCGACCATTAATTTCGCCACTAAGCGCCTGCCTACGAGCCTTCTCCACCACCGACTCACTGAAGCCTACTGCAATCACTTTAGCGATCAGGTCGTGAATCGCAGCTTCAACTTCGCCCTGACGATCTGGATCACAGACGAACGAAATCCAGAACAAACCACGCCCGCCAGGGTTCCAGTTACGACAGTCAATGTAATGAACCAACTTCTGTTGATTTCGTAGGCTTTCCCAAAGCAAAGAACTTTCGCCCCCGCCTAAAGCATGCGCCAGCGCATCCAAGCATGGCGAATCTGGATGGCTTAAATGCGGCACTTTAAAGCCTAAGCCACCACGGGAAATATTATATTCTCCGCAAAGGTCTTCGCGACGAGCCGTAAGCTGAACAGGCTCTTCTTCGATTTGCACTGGCGAAAGACGTCCACGCTCTACTTGCCCAAATGTGCCCTGCACCGCACGCATACAATCTTCAGGAGACACCGCGCCAACAACCGATACTACGATATTATTTGGCACGTATCGAGATTGATAATACGCGTACAAATCATCGCGCGTAACCTGCTCATACAGTGAACGGTGGCCGATCACAGGCTCTCGATAAGGGTGACTTTGGAAGGCCGTACGAAAAAGTGCCTGACTCAACTGACGATCGGGATCATCCAAGCCCATATCAATCTCACGCAAAATGACATCACGCTCGCGCTCAACCTCTTCGGCTGGCAGTGTCGAATGCAGCACGATATCCGAAAGCACATCGACGATCTGCGCGAATGCACTTGATGGCGCATCAATGTAATACACCGTGCGGTCAAAGGTTGTATACGCATTGATACTGCCACCCATAGCGTGAACTTCGCGGCTAATACTTTTACCGTCTCTCCGCTGTGTACCCTTAAACAAAAGATGCTCCAAGTAATGCGAAAGGCCGGATCCCATTAAAGCATCTTCATGAATGCTACCGGTTTTTACCCAAACTTGTACCGACACCACCTCACTCGAGAAATCTGGCCGATGCACGAGCGTGAGCCCATTACTCAAAATATCGCGTTTAATCGGTGCCTTAAATAGGCGCTCAATAATATCATGTGAAGCGGCGGCAGAAAAATGACTGGTGGGTTGATCCATGTAATACTATGTTAATTCAGAGTTCGCCTCTGGTAATAGATATAAAATTAAAAATATATCTTAGTTAAAACTAGATCATTCATACAACCCTCATATCAGCATCTTTAATAATATAGGTACCAAGTAATCAAAAGATAGCACGGACCCAAGAGCATGTTGAAATTCTATAAGGCGTTGTTTGACTCTATTATCCTTGCTAATGAATCCGTAGAATATGCTGCCGCCACCCATCTAAGTAGTCAAAAAGAAGCTGAGTCTTGTCGACGTATTGAATGTTGAAAAAAAGCTGTGGAGGCCAAATGGTTTTCAGTACTGACTAATCTGGAACGTACATCCTCACAGGAGCTAAACTCCAGTTAGCAAAGTGAAAGATTAACGCTCAAAAATACCAATTAATCAGCTCTTCTTTTCAAACTGAACACACTCTAAAATCCCTATAAACGATCCTATGATAAGCGCGGACGTTTGATTGAGGGTTTAATGGATGGGCAGTAAGGCAGATCAAATGCGCTTTTAAAATTATACCCCCCATTGAAATCTTCTGGACTGTCTTCATCTGTCTTGCCTAGCACTCTGCAAGCAACCAAATTAAAGACGATATTGCCAAAATCACGGCAATTTGTAACTCCCCAGTGTTCTAATACCGAGCGCGCCATTGGCCCATATTGCTCGATCGCATAAAGGCGTATTCCCTCTAATAACTGCTGACCACTGAGATGATTCGACTGATCAAGCGCTCCCTTTTTGCCCATTTCTTTGAGACTATAATCCAGCGCCTGACGCAAAAAATAGTAGGCTCCTCGCGCATAGCGAGGGTCGTCCTTGCGAATCGCACGGATAACTTCGTTAAAATCTCTACTTGGATCATTCACTCTTGTTCATAGAAATTGTAATCGAAGTAACGTCAACCATCTGTGCAAGCAATCTGTGATAACAATCAGATCCGCGCCAACCAGAATTAGTCAATCACCTTGTACCAAACCTCACAGCTAATACTGGACCGTTGTGTCGAATTGTTACGCAACCTCTTTGGATAGATCATCCGGCAGCTCATCAAAATCCTTCACCTTGTAGTTGAAAATAGGTAAAAGTAGGATCAATCCAGCGCAGGTCACTATAAGAATGGCCATACCGGTAATGTCATGTACCGTACCGATATCGCCAAGAATAGGTAGGACCACTTGCTCATCAATTGCTTGCGAACCATTATAATACGCCCATAGCGTCAAAAACAGACTACGCAGCATGTTCGTTAGCACCGCGAAGCCCATTGCGGCCCCAACCAATAAGGCTTTTTTCCAAAAACGATTCAGGAAAACTGCCGCGAGAAAGGAGCCTGCAAACAAGCAGGCCGTCAATGAACGAATACCCGAACAGGCCTCTTCAACACCCACTTGACCCTCTGGAAGGATCAAAACATTGCCCTCTCGCTCAAGTTCATAACCCAAGATATCAAACAAATTAAACACGACAATGGTGACCTTGGTCAGTAGAAAGACTCGAACTTTGGTCTCCACCACCGATACCATCGGCGCGGAAAGCAACCAAATCAGAGCAGGGAAGAGAAACAGCCCAGTCAGCAAAAGGCGATTTTTTAGAGGCATTGGTTGCCCATCCACGCGCTCTTTCGTCATGATAAAGACGAGGCTCAGTAACAATCCGCCCAAGCCAGCTGCAATCGCCAACGACGCCGGATTCTGTGGCCCAGTGACCGAGCGCAGTAAGGCACCAACACCAAACAGACCCAAACCACACATAAAAACCGCATAAGCAGACCACTCAAACAGTTGAGTCAGCCCTGACGCCTCATCAGCCGCAGGTGCTGGCGACTTTCCAGGCGCAACCCCATCGACTAAATAACTCTGAATAACGGACCACCGATCATGGAGTACATAGGCTACAAACAGAGGCACTAAATAGCCAAAACTGTAGTCCTCACGCTCACCCCACCAATAAATTTGATCCCATACTGTATAAAATATAAGGCCAAGCAACAAACTGAGGGCCACCAGTTGATCTTTAGCTAAATTCTTTAATCGGAAAGTTTGGGCAGGTTGGCTCACAGTTCTAATGGGTAAATCGGGAATAACTCTGGAGAAGACTCATGCATGGTAAAAACTCGCCTCAAAAGCAACTCCGAAAAGCTAGTATTAAGGAGCCTTCAGCGGTAAAACCTCACTAAAACTCGGCTCAATAAATAATCGACGCACCGTATTTACACCCTATCGTTTGAGGTTAATTTTATGGTTGATACAGCGTCCGATAGTTCCTCTCCGCAACTTCCCACAGGCATGGAGCGCCTGCACGCGTATTGGCGTATGCCCTATATCCTTGCTCCGAAGAGCTCTGACGAGGGCGGCAACCCTTTTACAAAAATCCACCAAAGCGGTGACGATCAGAGCGAATATATTCTTTATCGCGGCCAGTGGAACTACATCGTAATGAATCGCTACCCATACAATGCGGGTCACTTGCTCGTGATACCCTTTCGCGAAGTGAGCGATCTCGACGGATTGACCACCGAGGAACGTCACGAGTTGATGGATCTAATCGTCAAGGCTCAACAAATCCTCACCCGTGCCCTCCACCCGCATGGTTTTAACACTGGCTTCAATTTTGGCAAGGCCGGCGGCGCTGGAATCCCCTGTCACTTACATTGCCACGTAGTTCCTCGCTGGGAAGGCGATACCAATTTCATGCCAGTCATCGGCAACACGCGGGTGCTACCAGACTCGATGGATGCCATGTGGCAACGCCTCCGCGCTTGTGTCGAAGACGACAGCTAAGCCTTAGATTATTCCTGATGCATCGTCATGCGTCTCTGCATGCAAGACGTGACTAACCACTTACTTTATTTATCGTGCCGAACGAAACCATACATTTTCCTAGCTCACGCTTACTCAGCCAACTCTACGCAAATGATACGCGTAACCTAATCGAAGCCGAGCGCATGCTTGATGTCACACTCGCCAGTCGCGACGACTGGGTCAGCGTCGAAGGTCCCAAAGAGAATATTACCAAGGTACAAGATCTCTTTAAATTCCTCGATGCCGCACACCAGCAAGGCATCCGAATCCGCACCTCAGACTTTCATTATACCCTGCGCTGTATCGCAGAAGGCAAGGCCGACGAACTACGCGAAGTCTACAACAACCCACTCGTGCTGAAGCTGAATCGAGTCAGCATCATCCCCAAAACACTTAACCAGAAGCGCTACCTGCAGTGCATCGACCGCAACACCGTAACTTTTGGGATTGGCCCTGCTGGCACAGGTAAAACCTACCTCGCAATGGCGATGGCACTCAAAGAATTACTCGCGGGTAATATTGAGCGCATTATTCTCACCCGCCCGGCAGTCGAAGCAGGCGAAGCGCTCGGTTTTCTGCCAGGTGAGCTGCAGGAGAAAATTCTGCCCTACCTGACCCCGCTGTACGACGCGATGAACGATATGATGGGCAAAGAACAAATCTTGAAGCTCGTCGAGCGTGGCATCATCGAAATCGCCCCGCTCGCCTACATGCGTGGCCGCACACTTGCCAATGCTTTCGTCGTGCTGGATGAAGCGCAGAATACAACCCACGAGCAGATGATGATGTTTCTGACACGCCTCGGCGACGGCAGCCGCATGGTAATTACTGGCGATATCACCCAAATCGATCTACCGCGCGCAAAACAATCTGGGCTCAAAGAAGCCGTACGCCTGCTCAAAGGCATCGACGGGCTGCAGCTTTTCCACTTTGACGGGCAGGATGTGGTACGCCACCCTCTCGTGCAAAATATAATCAACGCCTATGCTCGCGGCGCTGAATAACTACCGATTGTAACCAAGTTCTATTCTAGCACTCAGCCGAAACTACGCTCCTATTGTTGACTCATCGGAACACTAACTCCCTAAGAATATGGCCGCACTCTTTTTCAAAAAATCCCGCTCTAGAAAGTCCAAAGATCAGCCGCTAGCGGTGAAAAAAGACCGCAAAGGACGCGGAGCAGAGCAGAATAATGCGGCCCACTTTTTGGACACCAGCCATATCGTCGAGGCAGGACTTTTTCTGCTTTTTACTGCGCTAGTTGTTATCATTTGTTTCCTTGGCCAAAAGTCTAAAGGTCCGCAGGTCATACTGAAGCACCCCGCTACAACACGTATTGTGGCAGAATTTGACTTTCAGCATAACAGCCAGGTCATGCTGGAACAGCAGATGGAAGCCGTGCGCGCGCAAGTGCCGCCAGTCTTTCAACGTACCTTTAAGCCCTACGAAGAATTTAGCGAGTTTATCAACCAGCTTAATACTAGTATTGCCAAAACCTTAATCGAATATGAGGACCAAGGTGATGAAGTTCTCACAGCAGAGTTGGAGGCTATGACCCAAGAACTAATCGAGAAGTCCCAACTTACTGTAACTCCTAAAACCATCACCGAATTTACCGAGCGTACCAGCCCAAAGGAACGCTCAGGACTGACTCAAGATGCACTCGCCGTACTCAAGTCACTTTACCAAGACGGCATCTACTCCAATCTAAATGCCGGTGGTCAAACTCCTCAAGTCACTGTCATCCAACTTGTCGACGAAGCAGGTCGTTATAACCTGCCTTCCTCGCGCTCGTTCGACGACGCTCTCGTCGCTCTGCGCGTGCGCTTGAATGCCCTCTCCGGAAACCGCGCCACCGCACGTGCCCTGTTCGATCTTTTCGAAGCGGGCCTACATCCCAACCTACTCTACAGCGCCAGAAGCACGACTTTAGCCATCTCTCGTGCAATCAGTGAAATTAATCCGCCTGTGATCATTTTCAAAGAAGGTGATACTCTGATCGAGCCAGGCGCGATCATTTCTGAAATAGACATCGAACGCCTCAAAGCTTATCGCGATGCCGATCGTTCTCGGGGTGGCAATTCTCTAGTATTCAACAAACTCTTCATCGAGCGTACAACACTGACACTGATTCTGCTAATCGCAGTCATGATCTATGTAAAACATGGCCTGCGTAATTTCCATAAACGCAATCGGGCGATCGCCATCACCTCCGTCAGTATTTTACTAAACTTATTGATCATTCGATTGATCATGGAAATCGGTGACATCGCGCTGCTCAACAATCGCCCCTCGCTGAGTATGCTGCCCTACATTGCGCCCTATGCACTCGCCCCAATGATCGTCGCCGTACTCGTTGGTGCCGCGCCAGCAGTAATTTCAGCACTGATCATTGCCGTACTATTTGGTATCATTCAGGGTAATTCCGTCGAATTCCTCTTAATCGCCTTTCTCTCGGGAGTCGTCGGCAGCTACATCGCATCGAATATTCGTAAACGTTCCATGCTAGTGCGGGCCGGCCTCATGGCTGGTGTAAGTGCTGCCCTAACTGGAGCATTTTTAGGACTAGTCAGCTCTCTCTCAATCGGCCTCATCGGCCAACAAGCCATCATTGCACTCATTGTCGGTGCGCTCTCAGGTGTGCTCGCGGTCGGGCTTCTTCCAATCTTCGAACAAATTTTTAAAGTCACTTCAGAAATTACCCTGCTGGAGCTAACTGATTTCAATCACCCGCTACTGCGCCGCATGCAGATGGAAGCACCGGGCACGTACCACCACAGTCTCATGGTGGCTAACCTCTCCGAAAATGCTGCGGCGGCGATTGGCGCGAGTCCTCTCCTCTGTCGGGTCTGCTGCCTATTTCACGACATCGGCAAACTGGTCAAGCCAGAGTATTTTACAGAAAACCAAAAAGGAGGAATTAATCCGCACGAAGAAAAAAATCCGTCCATGAGCGCGCTGGTCATTAAAGCCCATGTTAAAGAAGGCGTCGAACTCGCTCGCAAACATAATCTGCCGCGCGTCATTCAGGATGTGATTCGCCAACATCACGGTACCAGCCTAATTCAATTCTTCTACTACCAAGCACAACAGGCGCAGAACAAACAAACCAAGCTACCCTTTCCTGAAAAGCCAGGCAGACAGCAGGAAACCAAGAAGGTCGACGAAAGCACCTATCGTTACGACGGCCCGCGACCGCAATTTAAAGAGAGTGCGATTATCTTCTTTGCGGATGGCGTCGAAGCCGCTAGCCGTAGTCTCAAGAAAGTCTCCCAACCCGCGATTGAAGAACTGATCGACGGTATGTTCAAAAGCCGCATCGAAGATGGGCAACTCGATGAGTGCCCACTCACCTTTAAAGAGCTACACGAAATCCGCAGTAGCTTTACCTACACACTCTTGAATATGCTGCACTCACGTGTTGAGTATCCAAAAGAGATCCACGAAAAAGGGACTGATAAAACAGGCAGTACGAACGATCCACACAGCAATGAATCCACTCCAACTGGAAATCAGCAACCTATATAATCGGCTAGCTGATCCGGAAACAGATACAGTCGCGCTGTTTCGCGCGCTCGAAGCCTCTGGCGACTTTCCAATTTCAACAGGCGAGCTCTCCATCGTGTTTGCTAGCGATTCTGCAATCGGAAAAATTCATGATGATTTTATGGGCGACCCCAACCCCACCGATGTGATTACATTTCCAGCCAATCTCGCAATGGGATCTGCGGGCGAAATCGTCGTCTCAGTCGATCACGCGCGCTGTCGTGCAAAGGAGCTGGGCGAGCCCTTTAGCCGTGAACTTAGCCTCTATCTCGTTCACGGTTGGCTACATTTAGCAGGCTACGATGACCGTAATGATACCGATCGTGCGGCGATGCGAATCGCCGAGCAACAAGCACTCGCTATTATAGATAAGGCTGCTGCTGGCAGCGCCTTTCAATTGATAAATCGGATACCTAGTGATTGATCGTAAAGTGATCATCAGCTAGAGCAAAGTTGGGCGATAGCGCGACTACGCTGCGTCTGCTGGACTATTGTCAGCTGACTTAGCCATTTCGGCTTTGGGTGCTTTTTTCTGCTTAGGTGTTTTGCCAGCCTTAACAGCCTTATGGTACTTAATCTTTGGTTTGCCGCGACCCTCCACTACTTGGCGATTGATCACCACTTGATCCACATTCTCTGCTTGTGGCAGGTCATACATCACATCAAGCATGATACGCTCCATGATTGAGCGTAACGCACGCGCACCTGTTTTCAGCTCAATCGCTTTATCCGCAATCGCAGCAACAGCATCGCGTGTGAAATGTAGGTTCGCGCCTTCCATCGAGAAGAGCTTCCCGTATTGCTTAAGCAGCGAATTCTTTGTGTTCTGCAAAATATGCTCGAGATCCGAACGGCTCAATTCATCCAGTACGGCGACCATCGGCAAGCGACCAATAAATTCTGGGATCATACCAAAGTGCACCAAATCTTCCGGCTGTGTGTCGCGCAGCAATTCGCTCAGCGTCACCTCATCTTGTCGCAGATTATGCTGCGTATCAAAGCCCATAGCCTTGGAGCCCACACGCCCCTGCACGATCTTATCCAGCCCGACGAACGCGCCGCCGCAGATAAACAAAATATTCGAAGTATCGAGTTGGATATATTCCTGATTGGGATGCTTTCGTCCCCCTTGAGGTGGGACATTACACACGGTGCCTTCAAGAATCTTAAGTAAGGCTTGTTGGACTCCCTCTCCTGACACATCGCGGGTGATGGATACGTTGTCTGTCTTACGCCCGATTTTATCAATTTCATCGACGTAAATGATACCACACTCGGCCTTCTTAACATCATAATCTGCTGATTGAAGGAGGCGCAGGACAATATTCTCCACGTCTTCGCCGACATAGCCAGCTTCCGTTAAGGTTGTCGCATCGGCGATCGCAAACGGCACATCGAGCATCTTAGCAAGCGTACGCGCAAGTAGCGTCTTACCACTTCCCGTCGGGCCAAGTAGCAGAATATTACTCTTCTCGACTTGTACGTCAGCAAACTTGGCATCTAGCTCTCTAAATTCAGTCGCTCCGCCAATTCGATCTTCAGAGCGTAAACGCTTGTAGTGATTATACACTGCCACTGCGAGTGCGCGCTTGGCGTAGTCTTGGCTTATAATGTGCTGATCCAAACCAGCCGTAATTTCGGCAGGCTTGAGCATATTGAAGAGACCTTTCGCTGCAGCAGTAGTTACCTCCTGCTCAGTAATCCCCTCTTCCGGCGCACCAGAAAGTTCGCGATCAATAATGGTCTTACATACAGAGACACAAGAATCGCAGATATGCACACTCGCAGGGCCAGCGATCATCTTGCGTACCTCATTCTGCGCTTTACCGCAAAACGAGCAAAAAGTCATCCGTGTGGATTTTGCCATATAGTTAAAATGTCTCTTCTCTTAATTAATTAGGCGCCAAGCTTATTCTCGATCACTTTATCGACAATTCCATAATCCATCGCCTCTTTAGCAGTTAGATAGAAATCGCGATCGGAATCAGCCGCAATCTCATCTGCAGTCTTGTTCGTGTGATTTGCAATCAACTCATTCATCTGCGCACGCCAGCGCAAAATTTCTTTTGCGGCGATCGAGATATCCGAAGTCTGCCCAGTTGCGCCACCAGTTGGCTGATGCATCATCACACGACTGTTCGGAAGCGCGTAGCGCTTCCCTTTCGTACCTGCTGAAAGCAGCAGCGTCGCCATACTAGCCGCCTGTCCGACACAATAAGTGACAATATCACACTGCAGGAAATTCATGGTATCGTAGATCGCCATTCCGTCTGTCACGCTTCCACCAGGAGAGTTGATATACAGGCTGATATCCTTCTTCGGATCTTCCATCTGTAAGAAAAGCATCTGCGCAACCACTGCATTGGCGACGAAGTCATTAATCGGCGTGCCAATAAAAATGATACGATCGCGCAATAGGCGGCTATAAATATCCCAAGCGCGCTCGGTGCGACCCTCGCGCTCATAGACTGTAGGTAGTGGAACGTAACTCACGATAATGTATAAATAATGTTGATTGAGATTCTGCGTAGACCTTACCCGCCTCTCGCAGATTAATCCAGCGCTTTTATCAATTTAAGCTGAAGCTTCGGCAGTTGCAGCCGCAACTGTTTCGCGCTCAGCCTTATCGAGAATCAGATCCATGGTCTTGCCCAAAAGAATCTCGCTGCGCATACGATTGATGCGACTCTGATCTTTTTGGATTTCCTTTACGATCTTCTCTGGTTTTTGCCCAGACTGTTGGGCTTCCATCATAATCATGCGGCTAAAATCATCGTTCTCAGCCTGTACCTTCTCCTTTTCAGCAATCTTACTCAGAATCAAGCGTGACTTAAGGCGATCGTGAGCGGCTTTAGTGGCACCTTCATGCAACTGATCCTTGTTCGCTTCAAAATCTGCTTCAGAGGCACCTTGCTGCATGTTGCGCTGCATAAAATCACGCAGTACCGCCTCTGTTTCGCTCTCAATACCGCTTTCCGGGACTGCGAACTCAACGCTGCCAAGTAAATGCTCGGTGATTTGCTGACGCTCAGTATTGGCATTTTGCTGCTTCTTTTGGCCTTCGATGTTTTCACTAATGCGCTCACGCAGCTCAGCTTCATCTTTAACCTGCATGCTTGCGAAGAATGCGTCGTCCATTGCTGGCATGACCTTCTCACGGACTTCCTCTGCTTTGATCGAATAGACCGCAGACTTACCAGCGAGTGCCTCTGGTTTGAAATCTTTAGGGAATTCCATAGTCACTTCTTTTTCATCACCCGCCTTCATACCAATGACACCATCCACAATCGCTTGTACGCCAGGAGTACCCTCTGCGCCTGCTTCCTCCCATGTGGTCGCCTGAGTACCAAACATCGGTGCGTCTGGAACTAGATCCGCGACGAGCTCATCACCAATCTTACCTTCGTAGCCGCAGCGTACATAGTCACCCTTCTCCGCAGCTTTCTCAGCAACGTTGAACTCGGCTCGCTGGCTAAGGATCTGCTCCATCATTTTGTCGACCTCTTCAGCAGATGCGTCGGTAGGCTCATTCGTGACTTTTAGGCCCTCGTACGCAGGAATGTCGAAAGCTTGCAGCACATCGACGGTGAACTTGATCGTCGCATCGGAGCCTGCAGCAATTTCACCCTCTTCAAGGTCAACGATGCCATAGATCTCAAAGTCAGACTTAGCCACGCCATCTTGGTGTGCCTTGGCAACGACACGCTGAGAAAGCTCCGACTTTAGCTCCTTTGCATAACGCATACGGATCATGTTCTCAGGCGCCTTACCTGGACGAAAGCCCGGGATTTTAGCATCACGCTTAAATTCGTTGATCAGCTTCGCTTCGATGCTAGCGATTTCTGCGGCAGCAACACTCACGGTGATTGTCTTGCGTGTTTCGGTAATGTCTTGGACGTCTGTTTTAACTGTACTCATAAAAATAATTTGGTGCGCCCGGAATAGGCAGATCATGGAAAAAGCGAGCCAATAAAGTGGAAAGGAGTTTTTCGGTCAATGCCTATGTTACTGCGGCAGAACATATTTCTGCAGCAGCTTTCAAGCAAGGCTCCAAACGGTTAATGTGACTTCAACTCGATCGCATCTGGGCCGACTGCGTGAAACAGTTCAACGTAGGGCTGTAGCGCTTCAATCGTCGCCGGCACCGCATCGATTTCAGTGCTCAACACTCCAACCACCGCAATCTGGTCTTTTCGATTAAACATTCGCAAGCGTAACTCCAGGTGATCGAGCATTGGCTTGAGCGCCGTCACGTCGACGCCATCTGCGAGCTCAATCAAGATCTGATCCGCTGCCATATAAGAAAATTCACCTGTTGAAAGATCCTCCTCGACTCGTACATACGGGTAACTCTCGGCAAAATTGAGATGCCACACTTTAACCTGCGGCTCGTCTGCGTTTGGCAAATAACCGAAATTTAAAATTTTACCCACTTGCATCACTGCTGGGATCGACTCTGGCAGCCGCTCTGCGCCCGCTTCGACCGCCGCGGTATTATGCGTCACCCATGGATCAATGCGCGTTTCTTCATTATATGCACGCCGCTTCATCAGCATCGAAACCATCAACGATCCCAATACAAAGCCCACAATATAAATAACAATACGATCCGTTTTCCCCATGACAATGCGGCACCGTGCAACGTAAACACCGGCATGGCAAGTCTGCGTGCGGGGACTTTGCGCAAAGATAGCCTCAACCATTCATGACTTTAATCAAAGTGCGTGGCGTCGTTGCTTGCAACGGCCTCATCGAGGCGAATCGGGACACGGCCGTTGCAAGCAACGACGCCACAACATTTCACGCATTTCGCTCTTCACTCCTTCAGCAGCAACGCCCACACTGCACGACAAATGATTCATACCATCTCGCACATACGCGTCCGCTACGCTGAAACCGACCGCATGGATGTGGTTTACCACAGTAACTATCTGGTCTGGTTCGAAACTGCCCGCATCCTGATGCTCGACGAGATCGGCATCCCCTATCTCGAGATTGAGGCGCGCGACCTGCGCTTACCAGTACTCACTGCCAGTGCCGAATATAAACGCCCTGCCCGGTTCGACGACCGTCTCGAAATCCACCTTTTCATGCGCGACAAGCCACGCGCACGTTTGCGCTTTGACTACGAAGTGCGCCATGGCGACACCCTACTTGCCACTGGCAGCACCAGTCATGGTTTCATGGATAAACACGGCAAAGGACTGCGCCCGCCACAAGACTTCCTCGCTAAAATTGACGCCGCCTGGAAACCCGAAGGTGCCGAGCCGCTTGAGCTTTGAATCAGGAAAATATGTCTGTTTCGCTCGTCGAAGACACCGCCCGCCCCCTCACTCCAGCAAGGCTGCCTTGATTTCCTTACAAAATGCCTCCGTGCCTGCTAAATAAGGGCAAAATTCCATCTGCGGGTGAAAGTGTCGCATTGGAAACGGGCACTCGCCAAGGAATTCAAAAGTCACACCTTCGGCATTACACAGTGCATAGGCCGCCGCGATGTCCCATATTTTAACTCGAAAATCGACTGCACCAGTCAAATAGCCAGTCGCCACATAACTGGCGGTCAGTGCGCCACTGCCGAGGCAGCGCACACGATATTTTTCAAGCAGTGGCTTGAGCTGATCCAGCAATTCGCCATCGATCGGAAAATGCAGCCCTAACATCGTCTGCGCATCCGCCGCCATACGATCACGATTCACCTTCTTCTGATTGCGCTGCAAATCAAAACCAGCGCCACCCTCTAGCAACGCATCGGTGCTGTAATCGTAAATAAAGCCATACACCGGCATCCCATCATGCAGCAAGGCCAGTGAAATTGCGCAGACTGAAAATCCGAGCGCATAATTATTCGTGCCATCAATTGGATCGATGATCCATGCAAACCCCTCGCCTAAGTCGATCACCTCATCCTGCGGGCTCGCCTCTTCGCTACAATAGTCATCCTCCACGAAATCGCGCCGCAAAGCCGCAAACACATTTTCGGAAATCGCAAAGTCCGCAAACGTCACCCGCGTGTCATCCTCCTTCCACTCACTGGCGACCTGCCCGAATTGACGCCCAAAAAAAGCAGTCTGCGCTTTCACCGCTTCACGCCCGGCATTGATGCGATGCCGTAATTGTCCATCAAACTGCGCCTGAGCCTGTCGGTTTCGAAATTTCGTCATATTTACTTTAATGTGCTCCTCGTTCGCAACAAACGTCAATCAACGAACAACAATTCCTTAATCTGCCAGCCATCATTACCACAGGTTTAAAATACTGCACCACTAAGGACGCCCACGACCGAATCCTCGGAATGCTCGCCCCGAGCGCTTTTCCTTTGCCGCTTTCGCGCCGGACACACCCTTCGGCTTTTCCTTCTCGCGTTTCACCGCACGCGTCTTTGCGGCACGCACCCCACGCGCAGGACGGCGTGTTTCCCCTGTCTCCGGCAACGCAGTGCCTTCACGATGTAGCGCCTCAATCGCTGCGTCATGAAAATCATGGGCACAGATCGTAGGCACGGTTTGCTTAATCAGTTTTTGAATCGATTTGAACCGCGCCACGTCTTGATCAATCTCAGAGCAAAAACTCATTGAGCGCCCACTCTCGCCAGCGCGGGCAGTGCGACCAATTCGGTGTACGTAATTTTCAGGATCCATCGGTAAATCATAGTTAATCACCAGGCCAATATTTTTCACATCGATCCCGCGAGCTGCGACATCCGTGGCGACCAACACTGGCGTCTCTCCTTCTTTAAAGCGGCGCAGTGCATCTTCGCGCGCTGCCTGTGTGCGGTCACCATGAATGGTATCGGAGCGTATACCTTCGCGATTTAGATGCGTCGCCACCAAGCGCGCATCTCGCTTGGTGCGCGTAAAGACTAGGCACAACTCAGACTGCTTTGCAAAATACTTACCGTGCAATAAATCCAGCAACAGTGCCGGTTTATCACGCAAGCGTACAAACAGCACCGATTGATCAATCTTTTCGGCGGTCGTACCTTGGGGAGCGATACGGATCTCTGCTGGATCATCCAATAACCCTGCTGCCAACTTAGCCACTCCCTTTGCCATCGTCGCTGAAAACAGCAAAGTCTGGCGCTCTTTGGGAATGTCGCGGACGATTTCGCGCAGGTCATCAATGAAACCCATTGCTAACATACGATCCGCTTCATCTAGCACCAAGCATTCGACTCCGGTTAAATTGGCGTGTCCCTGCTGCAATAGATCTAACAAGCGACCGGTCGTCGCGACCAACACATCCAAACCAAAGTACAGATCACGCGTCTGTTGGGTCTGCGCAACACCCCCATAAATCATGGCAATCTTCAGGTCCAAGTGTTTGGCATAGGTGCGAAAACTCTCAGTCACCTGCACCGCCAACTCACGCGTAGGCACCAGTATCAAATTACGCACCCCTCGCCGAAACGGCTTGCGCCCCTGCGTCACAATTCGGTGCAGCATTGGCAGTGCAAAGGCTGCGGTCTTACCCGTCCCTGTTTGTGCACAAGCCAACAAATCACGCCCCTCCAATAACAATGGGATCGCCTGTACCTGAATCGGTGACGGCTCGGTATAACCCTGCTCCGCCAGCGCACGCTGGAGCGGTTCCATTAAGGGCAGGTCTTTAAATTCTGTGTCGCTCATAGCTTTAATCAATACCGCACCGTATGAATAAAAGCGCCTTTATCGACAAGAAAGCACGCATGCTTAAAAATTCAATGGCTCACCTTGCGCTTTCACTCACTTTAGCAAAAACACGCTGACCGAGCGGTCCTGCTAAAAGCTCACAGCTGACGGCAATTTTAAATGAGCCTTTGCAGTCAAAGCTTGCCATCTGCGATACAGCCGCTTCTCTCTCCCAATTTTTAGGAGAAGTGGCAGAGTGGCCGTTCCGAGGAGCAACGCGACGACAAGACCGGGCGCGTAGCGAACCGGAACATGTGACTGATTTCAGTCAAAGCTTGCCATCTGTGATACAGCCGCTTCTCTGTCCCAATTTTTAGGAGAAGTGGCAGAGTGGCCGAATGTGACTGACTCGAAATCAGTTGTCGTGGAAACGCGACCGGGGGTTCGAATCCCTCCTTCTCCGCCATTTAAGGGGCAGCCGCAAAAGGGTGGCTAGAAGGAGGAGATGCGAACCACTGGGTTCGACGGAAGGAGCGCAAGCGACTGGAGATGGGACGCCGCAGGCGGTCGCGCAACGATGAGGCGCAGCCTCACCAATCCCTCCTTCTCCGTCATTTAAGGGGCAGCCGCCAAAACTACAACTTGCCCTTCACGTACGCAATCAGCTGCTTAGCCACTGGAATGCGCACATACACAACGTCAGTTGGGTCCCAATAATCTTGGTGAAAGATCACTTGTCCCTCATTGTTGAAACGCATGCGTGTCATACCCATAGATTCTTCCCACGTTCCGGGGGGTGTTTTTTTGAAGTCCACTCGCATCGTCCAATCCAGATAAAAATCACCACCAGCACGGCTGATGTTGTTAAACACGAATTCGCACGCGGTTAGCGGTTCTAGTCCCTCGACCAGATAGTGCTCGATATCGACTGCATGGTCAATTTGTCGAAACGCATCGCGAAAATACACCTCTGGCGCATACACTTTTTGCACACTGGCCTTGAGACTCTCGTGAGTGTAGTTCTCAAACAGCGCCTTCACTCCAGCTAGCATGTTAGCCTCTTCTACCGAACCAGCCGCCGGCAGATCAAAACGGCTAGGTTCGGACGCTTTAAGCGCCGCTTTAAATTTGTCATCGGGAATTGTCTGAGTATGCATAGTAGAAGGAGAGCAGCCCACCATGAGCAACAGCAAGCTTGCACAAAGCAGGTGAATAAAGCTACGAAGGTTAATATCCATAGATTATTAAGCGTCGCAATCGTCTAAAACTTACAAACTTCGTGTTATTTGTAAGGGCTAGGCCAGCACAACGATCCCTAGCAAATGCCCAAAAATTCTCAAAAACAACGGATCGCAGTCGTCGGCTGTGGTGTTTCCGGACTCACCGCTGCATGGCTCCTACAACGGCAGCATGAGGTTCACCTGTTTGAAAAAAACGATTACATCGGTGGTCATACCCGCACGCTGAAAGTCCCCAACGGCCCCGATGCCGGCACACCCGTTGATACTGGTTTTATTGTGATGAACCATCGCAACTACCCGAATTTCACTGAAGTGCTGAAGCAACTCGATGTAGCACTGCAGGACAGCTCGATGACCTTCAGTTTTTACGATACCGCGACCCACTATGGTTACTCAGGCAATCGTTTTAGTACACTGTTTCCTTCGCTGGGCTATTGGTTTAAACCACAACACTTACGCTTCGTCGCTGACATCATGCGCTTTGCTAAGATTGGCTATCGCGATCTTAAATCTGGCTACCTAGATGGAAAAACTCTAGGCGACTATTGCAAAACGCGCAAATTCGGCGCGGCATTTCTGAATCACTACCTCTACCCGATGGGTGCTGCAATTTGGTCGTCACCGATCGCAGAGATGCATGCCTTCCCCGCACAGCCCTATCTGCACTTCCTAGAAAACCACGGACTGCTACGCCTCAAAAACCGCCCGCAATGGAAATTTGTCGCTGGCGGTTCCCGCTCTTACATCCGCGCCATGCTAGACACATTTGAGCATGAGCCAAACCTGAACGCAGCGCCCGAATCGATCGCGCGACATGCAGAAGGTGTAACTCTTACTATGGCCGACGGCCGTGCTCTGGAGTTTGACCATGTGGTGATTGGAGCACATGCCGATGAAGCACTTAAGTTACTCGCTGATCCAAGTGATGAGGAACAACGTAATCTAGGTCCCTGGCGCTATCAAGCCAACACCGTCACATTACATACTGATGCCTCGCAATTACCCCCCGACCCCAAACAATGGTCTTCGTGGAACTTCATGCGGGAACCATCGCACGAGGATCAGCAACCCGTAGCAGTCAGTTACTATATGAACCGCCTGCAAGCCCTACAAACACAGCAACACTATATTGTGACGCTGAACAACTCGAGGCCTATCCCAGCGGATCAAACGATCAACTCGACCACCCTGATGCATCCGCTTTACTCGTTTGAAAGCATGGCAACACAACCACGACTCCAGGCTATGAATGGGCAGCGCAACACCTGGTTTTGCGGCAGCTACTTTGGCTACGGATTCCACGAAGACGGAGTGCGCTCAGCGGTCGACGTCGCGAAGGCTTTCGGTATCGATCTATGATTAAGCACTCACAGATTTGCCGCGGCTCAGTGGTCCATCAGCGCATCAGCCCGGTGCCTCATGCCTTCACCTACCCCGCAACTTTTTTTGCATTTGATCTCGCCGAACTAGACCATCTTTCGCAGCAAGCCTCATTGTTTGGGTATAATGATACACGCCTGATTAGCATTCACGACCAGCATTATCTACATGGTAAAAAATCGCGTATTGAACATCAACTGGACTGCTTACTTCCCCCGCAAATCGACGGCGAACATACCCTACTAATCACCTCGCCGCGGTACCTTGGATACGCCTTCAACCCCGTAAACTTTTACCTGCGCATGCGCGGAGATCAACTAGTCGCTGCTGTAGCGGAGGTAAACAATACCTTCGGCGATCGCCACGTCTATCCACTCCCTGACCTAATCCACAAAAGCGCGCAGACGTGGACCGCATACTGCCCCAAAGACTTCCACGTTTCGCCCTTTAACGATCTGGCAGGCGACTATCATTTTACATTTACAATCACAGCAGACACATTTCACCTTGGAGTCGATTTACATAGAGATGGCGTTTGTGTATTAAAGACTTGGATACAAGGGACTAAAAATACGATCAATAATTCTTCTATTTGGAAGCACGCGCTCCTCCATCCCTTTGACACGGCACTCAACAGCATGCCACGTATTCTATGGCAAGCCGCACAGCTTTATTACAAAAAAAAGCTAAAGATACATAACCGTCCATCGCCCACTTCAGCGGCAACTCTAATTGACCGCGATCATACGGATGAACCCGCAAACATCATTTGACTGAAGCCAGTAGGGAGTGAATCAAGCCAGTTCCTTGGAAAGTGTAGCCTAGGCTGCCCTAAGCAAAAATCCAACTCTCCAACCCTCCCACTTTCCAACCTTCCCACTTTCCTACTTTTCTACCTTCCTACTTCCTACCTTCTACTTCCCTACCACGCTACCCACGCTACCCACGCTGCAAAACCACGTGATTCACATCGATCAGATTCGAATCGAACCCTGCCTCACAGTAGCTCAAGTAGTAATTCCATTTCCGACAAAAAGCAGCGTCGAATCCCATTGCCTGTACCTGCTCAACATGCGTATTAAAGTCGGATGCCCAGCGGCGCAATGTCTCAGCGTAATCACGACCAA